>NZ_WBKT01000018.1 GCF_008868175.1 Micromonospora sp. AMSO31t | reverse complement strand
CGGCCGCCTCGGCCGCCCCCGCCCCGGCCGTCACGCTCGCCGCCGCCAGCCGGCCGATGCTGCGGCAGGGCTCCCGGGGCGCGGCGGTCACCACACTGCAGAAGCGGCTCACCGCGCTGCACTACGACGTGGGCGGGGTGGACGGCATCTTCGGGCCGTCGACGCACCACGCGGTCGTCGCCTTCCAGAAGGTCAACGGCCTGGTCCGCGACGGCATCGTCGGGCCGCGCACCTGGGCGGCGCTCGACCGTCCGGTCGTCCCGAAGCCGAAGTACACCCACCCCGGCTACTCGCTGGAGGCCAACCTCACCCGCCAGGTGGTCTACCTGGCCAGAAACGGGGCGGTGGTCCGCATCCTGGACGCCTCCAGCGGCAAGGCCAGCACCCCCACGCCGACCGGCAACTGGACGGTGCAGCGGCGCATCAACGGCTGGCGGCAGAGCGACCTCGGCCTGCTGTGGCGGCCGAACTACTTCTACCGTGGCTACGCGGTGCACGGGGCGACCTCCGTGCCCACCCACCCGGCCAGCCACGGCTGCGTCCGGGTGTCCGTCCCGGCGATGGACCGGCTCTGGGCCACCATCGGCGTCGGCACCCCGGTGCACGTCTACCGCTGACGGTCCATGGCGGCCCCGGCGCGCCGGGGCCGCCGGACCGTTTGCGGGGGCGGAGCGCGGGAAGACGGCTTCTCCCAGCCGAGAGGGAGGCGTCGAGGTGGACCAGGACGAGTTCATCGGCGCGGTGGCGAAGCGCTGCGGCATGTCGTCGGAGCAGGCCACGGCCGTCACGAGGGCCACGTTGACCACACTGGCGGAACGGATCGACGGCGGGGAGGCGCGGGACCTGGCCGACCGGCTCCCCGAGGCGCTGCGGGCGTACGCCTTCGGCGGCAGCGAGACCGGCGAACGGTTCGGGCTCGACATTTTCGTGGAGCGGGTCAGCGAGCGCGCCGACCTCGACGTCGACCGGGCGAAGGACGGGGTGACCGCCGTGTTCGACGTGCTGCGCGACGCCGTGGACCCGGCCGGCTACGCGCAGGTGGTCGCCCAGCTTCCCACCGAGTTCGGCGAGGTGGCCGACCAGACCGCGCCGTTCGTGCAGCGCAGCCGGTGACGGGCGGGGTACCGCGATGAGGATCGGCGACGAGGATCCGCTGCGCCGGCCACCGGAGGCCGACGCACAGGAGCAGCGGCAGGACGAGACGGTGGTCGGCCCGCCGGACACGATCGCGGACGCGGTGCCGGAGGCGACCGAGGCGGACCTGGCCGAGCAGGGCGTGCTGAGGCCGCCCAGCGACGACACCGGCCTGCCCGACGCGGTGCGCGCCGACGTCACGCCGGCCGACGCGGTGGAGCAGAACCAGGAGATCCCGACCCCGGACGAGGACCGCCGGGACTGAGCGCTCAGCGGTCCGGGCTGTCCGCCGCGGCCATGAGGCGCAGCGCGTTCGGGTCGAGGCCGATGCGCACCGGCGTCTGGCCGTAGGGCTCGCCGTCGACCTCGATCCGCGCCGGCCGGTCCGTCTCCAGCCAGAGCTGGCGGACCGCCAGGAACGGCTCGTCGCCGAGGGTGCGGCGGTGCCCGGCCGCCGCGTTGCGCGCCGTCTCGCGCAGCAGCCCGCGCCGGGTCGGCCCACCCACCGGGTACGCGACCAGCAGCCGGTCGTCGGCGTTGGCGTCCGCGGTGATCGGCCGGCCGGCGTGGAAGCCCCCGTTGGCCACGTACACCTGGTGGGTGTCGAAGCCGTGCTCCCGCCCCTCGGCGCGCACGGTGACCCGCAGCGGGCGGTGCCGAGCCAGCAGCCCCAGCGCGGTCAGCGGGTACGCGAGCCGGCCGACCACCCGCTTCAGCCGGGGCGGCGCGGTCAGCATGATGTCGGCCGACAGCCCGATCCCGACGTGGTTGGTGAACCGGGTGTCGCCGATGAGCCCCAGGTCGACGTCGATCACCTTGCCGCCGGTGAGCAGCCCGACGGCGGCGTCGAGGTCGAGCGGGACGCCGACGGTGCGGGCGAAGTTGTTGGTGGTGCCCAATGGCAGGAGGCCCAGGGCCATGTCCCGGTGGGCGAGCAGCCGGGCGGCCGCGCCGATGGTCCCGTCGCCGCCACCGGCGACCAGCAGGTCCGGCCCCAGGTCGGCGGCCTCGGCGAGCACCCGGTCCAGCTCGCCGGGCCGGTCCACCGGGTACGTGCCGAGCAGGGTGAAGCCCGCCGCGCGCAGTCGGGAGTGGACGGTCTCGTAGAGCCGGCGGCCCCGGCGGGAGCGCGCGTTGACGACCAGCGCCGCCCGCCGCCGCTCCCGGATCGCCGCCCCCAGCTCCTGCTTGGTCCGCACGGTTCCCGACCCTATCCGCCGATCCGCCCCGCCGGTGGCAGCCGGTTGAGCTGAGCCCGTCGCTCAGTGCACGGCGACAGCTACCGCGGCCGGCTCGACCTCGGCCAGCCGCGCCGGCCGGACCACGGTGAGCAGCACGACCAGGGCCACCGCCATGCCACCGGCCACCACGGAGGCCATCGCCACGCTGCCGGTGCCGAGCACACCCACCAGCGGTGCGGCGAGCGCGCCGACGCCGAACTGGACGGCGCCCAGCAGCGCGGCGGCGGTGCCGGCCGCCTCCCCGTGCCGGGACAGCGCCAGGGCCGGCGCGTTCGGCATGGCGAGCCCCGCCGCGGCGAGCACCACCCAGAGGGAGGCCAGCACGGCCGGCAGCCCGCCGACGCCGGTGGCGGCGAAGCTCACCAGCACGAGCCCGGCCCCGGTGCCGACGGTGAGCGCGGAGACCAGGATCCGCTGCGGGGTGTACCGGCGCAGCAGCCGCACGTTGAGCTGGGTGGCGGTGATGAGCCCGACCGCCCCGGCGCCGAACGCCAGCCCGAACTGCTGCTCGTCCAGCCCGTACCGCTCCTGGAAGACGAACGACGACCCGGCCACGTACGCGAAGAGCGCCGCCATGGCGAGCCCGGCGACCAGCACGAGCCCGACGAACGTCCGGTCCCGCAGCAGCGCGCGGTAGTCCCGGCCGACGGCGGCGAGGCCGCCGTGCCGGCGCCGCTCCGGCGGCAGGGTCTCCCGGAGCCCGACCGCCGCGACCACGACCAGCAGGAGCCCGAAGACGGCGAGGGCCACGAACACGCCCCGCCAGTCCGACCACCGGAGCAGCGCGCTGCCGAGGGTGGGCGCGAGGATCGGCGCGGCGCCCATCACCAGCATGAGCCGGGAGAAGAGCCGCGCGAAGGCGGCGCCGCTGAACAGGTCCCGGACCACGGCCATCGCGACCACCGAGGTGGCCGCCACGCCCAGCCCCTGCAGCACCCGGAGCACGCCCACCGCCTGGACGGTCGGCGCGACCACGCAGAGCAGCGAGGCCAGGATGTGCAGCGCGATTCCGGCGAGCAGCGGCAGGCGCCGGCCCACCGCGTCGGAGAGCGGCCCGATCAGCAGCTGGCCGAGGGCCAGCCCGGCGAGGGTGCCGGTGAGGGTGAGCTGCACGGCCGCCGAGGTGGTCTCCAGGTCGGCCGTGATGGCCGGCAGCGCGGGCAGGTACATGTCGATGGTCAGCGGCCCGATCGCGATGAGCGAGCCGAGCACCAGCACGAGGCGCAGCTGCTGCCCCCGGCTCATCAGGTCACCGGGTGTCTCGGCGGTCGGGGCGGGAGAGGACTGCGCAGTGGTCACACCTGGCAGCAAATCATCAGGGTCCGACCTCATTCCCTCCTTCGCCGAAGGTGCCCCAGGTCACATCGGCTCGTTGAACCGTCCGCCGCACGTTCCACCGGGAGGAGACACCGTGCCCGACTACCCGCAGCCGGCCGCCGAGGTGGGCCGGATCGAGCCGGCGCCCCGCCGGATCCGCGCCTTCCTGGCCGGCGAGCTGGTGCTGGACACCACCCGCGCCCGGTACGTCTGGGAGTGGCCGCCGTACCCGCAGTACTACGTCCCGGTCGCCGACGTCCGCCGCGACCTGCTGGTCGACGAGCAACGCTCCGAGGAGACCCGGCGCGGCACCGCGCGGTTGCACGGCCTGCGGGTCGGCGAGTTCGCCCGCGCCGGGTGCGTCCGGTGGTACGGCGACGACGCGCCACCCGGGCTGGCGGACACCGTCCGGTTCGACTGGGCCGCGCTGGACGCCTGGTTCGAGGAGGACGAGGAGGTCTTCGTCCATCCCCGCAACCCGTACGCCCGGGCGGACGCGCTGCGCTCCACCCGGCACGTCCGGGTCGAACTGGACGGGACGGTGCTGGCCGAGTCGACCTCGCCGGTGCTGCTCTTCGAGACCGGCCTGCCGACCCGCTACTACCTCAACCGCACGGACGTGCGCTTCCGGCACCTCGTGGCGTCGCCGACCCGGACCGCCTGCCCCTACAAGGGCCGCACCAGCGGGTACTGGTCGGTGCGGGCCGGCGACCGGCTCCATCCGGACCTGGCGTGGTCGTACGGCTTTCCCACGGCGGCCCTGCTGCCGATCGCCGGGCTGGTCGCGTTCTACAACGAGAAGGTCGACGTGGTGGTGGACGGGGAACGCCTCGCCCGGCCGCGGACGCACTTCTCCTGAACCGGCGCGGCGGGACAGCGCGGAGGCGCCCCGGCTGCGTAGGGTGGGGCCGCAGCCCGTGACCTCGCGGCCGGCGCCGTCGGGGTCCGCGCCGCGTCCGCCGACCGCGCACGGGAGGAGCGTCAGCGTGACCGCCACTGACTGGACCACGGACGTCGAGGGCACCGGCCGTTACGCCGAGGTCAACGGCATCAACCTCTACTACGAGACGCACGGCACCGGGCACCCGCTGATCCTGCTGCACGGCGGGCTCGGGTCGGGTGAGATGTTCGGGCCGGTGCTGCCCGCGCTGGCCGCGCGGCACCAGGTCATCGCCGTCGACCTGCAGGGCCACGGCCGCACCGCCGACGTCGACCGCCCGCTCGACCTGCGGACGATGGCCGACGACATCGCCGCGCTCATCGACCACCTGGGGCTGGACCGGCCCGACCTGGTGGGCTATTCGCTCGGTGGCGGGGTGGCGCTGCGCGCCGCCGTGGCCCACCCGGAGAAGCTCGGCCGGCTCGTCGCGGCGTCCGCGCACGTGCGGTCGGACGCGATCTACGCCGAGATGCGCGCGCAGCAGGGCCAGGTGACCGGCGCCGCCGCGGAGTTCATGAAGGACACTCCGATGTACCAGCTCTACCAGCGGGTGGCGCCGCGCCCGGAGGATTTCCCCCGGCTGCTCGACAAGATCGGCGCGCTGATGGCGCAGGACTTCGACCTCACCGAGGAGGTCCGCAACCTGCGGGTGCCGACGCTGATCGTCGCCGCCGACGGCGACATGGCGCCGCCCAGCCACTACGTGGAGGTGTTCAAGCTGCTCGACGGCGGCCTGCGCGACGGCGGCTGGGCGGGCGAGGGCCGGCCCAAGGGTGGGCACGCGCTGGCCATCCTGCCCGGGCTGACCCACTACAGCATCTTCAGCTCGCCGCTGTTCGCCGCGGTCACCCTCGCCTTCCTCGACGAGCCGGCCGGCTGAGGGCGGTCAGCCCTTGCGGCCGGTGGTGGCGATGCCCTCCACGAAGTGCCGCTGGGCCAGGAAGAACAGGATGATCATGGGTACGGTGGCGATCACGCTGCCGGCGAGCACGATCTCCCACTGCTGCTCGCCGCCGTACCCGAACCGGTCGAGGATCACCTTGAGCCCCCGGGGCAGGGTGTAGAGCTGCTCGTTGCGCAGGTAGATCAGCGGCTTGACGAGGTCGGTCCAGCTCGCCTTGAACTCGAAGACGAAGGCCACCAGCAGGGCCGGGCGGATCAGCGGGAAGGCCATCTTCCAGAACAGCTGCGGATAGCTCGCCCCGTCGACCCGGGCCGCCTCGAAATACTCCCGGGGCAGGGAGAGGAAGAACTGCCGCAGCAGGAAGATGTAGAACGCCGACCCGAAGAGGTTGCCGGCCCAGAGCGGCACCTGGGTGTCGATGAGGCCGAGCCGGTTCCAGATCAGGTAGGTCGGGATCATGGTGACCGCGAACGGCAGCATCATGGTGGCGAGGACCAGGCCGAACAGCAGGTTCCGGCCGGGAAACCGGAAGTACGCGAACCCGAACGCCACCCAGGCGCTGGACAGGGTCGCCGCGGCGGCCGCCGCGACCCCGACCACCACGCTGTTGAACAGCCAGGTGAGCAACGGCATGGCCTGCCAGGCGTCGGCGTAGTTGTCCGGCGCGAACGGCGTGGGCAGGAGACCGGGGGCGAAGACGTACTCCCGGGGTCGCAGCGAGGCGCTGACCAGCCAGACGAACGGCAGCAGGAAGATCACCGCCGCGCCCACCAGGGCGAGCACGAACAGGACGCGCTGCCAGCGCGGCCGCCGGCCCTCGTCCCGGGCCTCCGGCCGGGGCGCCGCCACCGGCGCCACCACGGTGCTCGCGACGCCGGTGCCCACCGGCTGACTCGTCGTGGTCACCGGTCCTCCCCCTCGTAGTAGACGAACCGGCTGCTCAGCTTCACCTGCACCGCGGTGATGATCAGGATGATCAGGAAGAGCAGCCACGCCATCGCCGAGGCGAAGCCCATGTGCAGGAACTGGAACGCCTCCCGGAACAGGTGGATCACGTAGAACGACGCCGCGTCGCTGTTGAAGGAGCCCTGGGTCTGCCGGTTGCCGAAGTACATCGTGTAGACCTCGGTGAACATCTGCAGCGACGCGATGGTGTTGACGATCAACGTGAAGAAGAGCGAGCCGGAGATCATCGGCAGGGTCACGTGGCGGAACCGCGCCCACGCGCCGGCCCCGTCGAGGTCGGCGGCCTCGTAGAGGTCGCGGGGCACGTTCTGCAACGCCGCCAGGTAGATGATCACGGTGGAGCCGAGGCTCCACAGGCTCATGAGCACGATCCCGGGCATCACCCAGTCCGGGTCGGTGGTCCAGCTCGGACCGTCGATCCCGAGCAGCGCCAGGCCGCGGTTGATCAGCCCGTCCTGGGTGTTGAGCAGCAGCAGGAAGAGGATGCCGACGGCCACCGCCGGGGTCATCACCGGCAGGTAGAACACGGTACGGAAGAAGCCCTGCCAGCGCCCGACGCGCTTGAGCAGCAGGGCGAGCCCCAGCGAGATCAGCATCACCAGCGGCACGTGCAGCGCCGCGTAGTAGACGGTGTTGCCGAGGCTGCGCGCCACCTGCGGGTCCGACACGAGCTGCCGATAGTTGTCCAGCCCGCTCCAGCGGGGGGCGTTGATGACGTCGTACTCGGTGAAGCTGAGCCAGAGGCTGGCGATCATCGGACCGGCGGTGAACACGAGGAACCCGACGATCCAGGGCGCCAGGAAGACGTACGCCCAGCGGGCCTCCCGCCGGGCCAGCGGCGTGCGGCGCCGCCGGCCCGGGACGGGAGGGGTGACGGTGGTGGCCATGGCCGGGTTCAGCCCGCGGCCTTGTCCAGCGCGGCGGTCGCCTCCTGCTGGGCCCGGGCCAGCGCCTCGGCCGGCTGGGCCTGCCCGGAGAGCACCCGGTTCACGGCGTCGGTCCACGCCTTGTCGAACTCGGCGCCGGCCGGCGAGGCGGGCATCGCGAACGCGATGTCCTGGGCCTCGCGGATGGTGGCCACCGCGTCGTCGAAGCGCTTGTTGCCGGTCGGCTGGTAGAGCTCGTCGAAGATCTTCTTGTCGGCGGCGGTGTTGCCGGTCCAGACGCCGGTGAACGGCAGGTTGGCCGCCTTGCGGGCCTCGGCCCGCGCCTTCGCGGCGGCGAACCAGGTGTCGGTGGCGGTCATCTGCTTGACGAAGGCGCAGGCCGCCTCCGGGTTCTTGGCGCCCTTGGTGACCACCCACGCCTGGCCGTTGGACATGCTCAGCGGCTTGCCCTGCCGGTCCACGAACGGCTTCACGACCAGCTCGGCCTTGGGGCTGTTCTTGGCGGCCTGGTTGAGGAACCACTCCTCCATGGGCCACGCGGCGATCTGGTTCTTGGCCAGGGGGTTCTCGGCGCCGAAGAAGTCGAAGGTGTCCCGGAAGGACTTGAACTTGCCCCAGCCGCCCTGGTCCTGGATGAGCTTCACGCCGGTGGTCAACGCCTCGACCACCTTCGGGTCGGTCAGGTTGGCCTTGGCGCCGTCCGCCGAGATCATCTCGGCGCCGTTGGCCTTCGCCCACATCGGCAGGAACTCGGGGATCTTCGGGTCGATGCCGATCCGGCTGAGCCGGCCGCCGGAGACCTTGGCCAGCTTCGTGTTGAGCGCCGGGAGGCTCGCCCAGTCGGCGACGTTCACGTCGTCGGCCGTGAGGCCGGCCTGCTTCAGCAGCGCCTCGTTGAGGTAGAGCACGCGCACCTGGGAGAACTCGGGGATGCCGTAGACGGTGCCGTCGAGGGTGACCTGGTCCTTGGCGGCCTGCCGGTACTGCCCCAGGTCGATCTTCTGCTTCTCCACGCAGTCGGTCAGCGGCTGGATCGAGCCGCGCTTGGCGTACGTGCCGATCAGCTTGCGGTCCATGTAGACGAGGTCCGGCGGGTTGCCCGAGGCCACCGCGGAGAGGAACTGCTGCTCGTCGAAGGCGCCCTCGGTGATCTGCAGCTGGACGTCCGGGTGGTCCTTCTTGAAGGCGTCCACCCGCGTCTTGGCGATCTCGTCCGAGAGGCCGAATCCCATGGTGCTCAGGGCGCCGCTGCCCTTGGTGGCGCCACCGCCGGAGTCACCCCCGCCGCCCACTCCGCCGCAGCCGCTGATCGCCAGGGTCAGCGCCCCGGCCAACGCGGTCGCCCGCAGTCTCCGTGACATCGCCACCTCCCGTAGTCACACGGGCCACCCTGCCCGCGCGACCTGCACTTCTCCGGTTCACGGGAATTTCAAACCCGGGACCGAGAAGTCGGTGATCATTCGAGACCCGCCGGCCTTCCGGTCGCCCGCCGCCCGGACCGCCGCTCGACCGCGACCGCGGTGAGCAGGAGCAGGCCGAGCACGCCGAGCGCCGCGGCGGGCGGCAGCAGCACACCGAGTGGCAGCAGCAGCGCGACCAGCACGACGACGGCTCGCTGCGCCGGCGGAACCGGCTGTCCGGTGAGCCGCAGGAACAGCAGCCGGCCGCCCAGGAAGACCGCGGTGCCCCCGTACAGGGCGACCGAGGCGGACCAGGTCAGCCGGGCCGGCCCGCCGTGCTCGTCGCCGCCGTGCACCCCGGCGACGAGCCCGAGCACCTGCTCGACGCCGAGCGCCAGGTAGATGACCCCGGTGATCAGCAGCAGATGGGTCTGGCTGTACGCGTCCGAGGCGATCCGGTCCCGCCGGTCCCCCGTCGCCGTGGCGAGGACCCGGGCGGCGGCGGGCCCGGCCCGGTCGAAGTACAGCCACCACAGGCAGGCGGTGACCGCGAAGCCGACCAGCGCCACGCCGAGTACCGGCAGCGCGGTCACCGCCGACGCGGCGCCCACCCCGGCGGCGACCAGCGACTCACCGAGCGCGATGATCAGCACCAGGCCGTGCCGCTCGGTGAAGTGGCTCGCGCTGCGCAGTGGCCAGGTGCCCCGCCGCGCGTACGACAGGCGTTGCCCGCCGATCTCGATGACGAACGCCACCACCCACAGCACGGCGTGCGCCGTCCCGCTCAGCAGCGCGCCGAGCAGCAGCGGCACCCAACCGACGGCGCTGACCGCCGCGAAGAACCGGATCCGCTCCCGCAGCCCGGGCACACCGGCCGCCGCCCAGTGGTAGAGCCCCAGGTGGACGACGCGGAGCAGCACGTAGGCCAGCGCGACGAGCAGCGGCCCGTCCAGGCCCGGGCCGGACGTCCAGGCCTGGGGCATGGCCAGCGCCGCCACGAACAACGCCGCCATGGCGACCAGGAACCCGGCGCGGACCGCGCCGACCTCGGCCCGCGTGTGGTTGCCCAACCAGGTGTACGAGGACCAGGCGATCCACAGCAGCACGAGCAGGATCAGCCCCTGCACCATGGTGGTCGGGGTGGGCCGCTGCCCGATCAGCGACATGATGCGGGTCAGCGCGAAGACGAAGACCAGGTCGAAGAAGATCTCGAACGGCGTCACCCGGCGCCCGGCCGGCGCCGCAGCGGGCGGGCGCGGCCGTGCGAGCGCGCGCCGTGCCCCGTCCCGCCCCACGCCCGTCGCCTTCCGTCACCCGACCGACCGATCTTCTCCGCCGACGGTAGGCCGCACGGCGTGCGACGATTCCCGGTTTCCGGTGATCGCCGGCCGGTACGGGCGGGCGGGCCCGGTCAGGCCGGGGCCGAGTCACCCCACGCGGCCCGCACGAGGGCCGGGAGCACGCGGGCCGCCGGCCCGCGCAGGTTCACCGCGCACACCGCGTCCAGCGGCGTCTCCTCCGGGTTGACCTGGATCACCGTGCCGCCCCGACGGGCGGCGACCTGCGGGATCTCGGCGGCGGGATGCACGAGACCGGCCGTGCCCACGGTGAGCAGCACGTCGCAGCGGTACGCCGCCTCGACGGCGGCCTCGAAGGCCCGCTCCGGCAGCGCCTCGCCGAACCACACCACCCCCGGCCGGACGGGTGCGTCGCAGCGACCGCAGCGGGGCGGCGCCAGCCGCCGGCCCTCCCCCGGCTCCTCGCCGGCCCCGGGCACCGGCGCCGGCTCGGCGCACGCCGAACAGCGCGGCGCGAACAGGCTGCCGTGCAGGTGGATCGGGGCGGCGGAGCCGGCGCGCTCGTGCAGGTCGTCGACGTTCTGGGTGACCACCACCGTCTCCGGCACCCGGGCCGCCATGGCGGCCACGGCCCGGTGCCCCGGATTCGGTTCGGCCCGGCGGACGGCGCCGCGCCGCCACTCGTACCAGCCCCAGACCAGTGCGGGATCGGCCCGGAACGCCTCCGGGGTGGCGAGAGCCTGGGGGTCGAACCGTTCCCAGAGGCCGGTGAGCGCGTCCCGGAAGGTGGGCACGCCGCTCTCGGCCGACATGCCGGCGCCGGTGAAGACGACCAGCCGCCGCGCCCCCGCGAGCGCCTTCGCCGCGTCCGTCAGGTCCATCCGCTCCCGCTCCCGTCGACCGGTCACCGCGTGACGGTCAGGTGGACGGCCACCCGGTCGCCCAGCGCGATCCCCTCGGCCCGGCGGACCGCGGTCTTCACCGGCACGACGTAGCGCCCGTCCTTGGGCCAGAGCGACGTCTCCCACCCGGTCCCGCCGATCCGCGCGGTCACCGGGATCATCCCCCAGCCGTACGTGACCGACGCCGAGGCCGCCTCCAACTCCCCGCACAGCTCGTCGGGCACCGTGACGAAGTGCCAGGGCGCGGGCCCCCGCCAGAACCACACCTCGCCGCTGAACTCCAGCTCCACCCGATCAGGATAGGCGTCGATCCCGCCCGGCCCGCACCACCCGCACGGCGACCAGCACCGTCCACACCAGCAGGCCCGCACCCACCGGCCGGAGCTGCTGGTGACCGACATCCGCATGCCGCCGGAGCACCGCGACGACGGGCTCCGCGCGGCGGTCACGCTGCGCGCCGAGCGGCCCGACCTGGCCGTGGTGGTGCCCAGCCAGCACGTGCAGAGCGGCTACGCGGCCGCGCTGCTCGACAGCGGCGACGGCCGGCGGGTCGGCTACCTGCTCAAGGACCGGGTCGCGGACGTCGCCGAGTTCGCCGACACCCTGCGCCGGGTGGCGGCCGGCGGCACGGCGGTCGACCCGGACGTGGTGCGGCACCTGCTGCGCCGCCCGCGCGACCCCCTGGCGGCCCTGTCGCCCCGGGAGCGGGAGGTGCTGGCGCTCGTCGCCGAGGGCCACTCCAACGGGGCGATCGCCGCGCGGCTGCACGTCACCGAGGCGGCGGTCGGCAAGCACGTCGGGAACATCCTCACCAAGCTCGACCTGCCGCCCGCCGACGACACCAACCGGCGGGTGCTGGCCGTGCTGGCCTACCTGCGCGCCGGCCGCTAGGTGGTTCAGAGGTTCATCGGCGCCGGGTCGTCGGCCAGCTGGCGGAACCGCACGCGGGGGTCGGGCACCAGCCGCCGGGAGGCCAGGTCCAGCAGGCCGCCCACCCCGGTGATGGTGGCGACCGGCGTGCCGTCCGGGCGGGTGAGGTCCTGCACGATCTGGAACGTCTTCCCCTCGCCCCAGCGGAACTCGCAGGACACGTCCACCTCGTCGCCGCCGCGCAGCTCCCGCAGGTAGCGCAGGGTGACCTCCAGGGCCACCGGCCCCACGCCGCCGGCGAGGAGCCGGTCCTGCGGGATGCCGGCCGCGCGCAGGCATTCCCACCGGGCGTGCTCGCCGTACTGGAGGTAGACGGCCTGGTTCAGGTGGCCCTGCGTGTCGAGTTCGTAGCCGCGGACGGTGACGCGGACCCGGAACGGATCTCCCATGTGGTCGAGCCTAACCGGGGGTACGACACCGCCGCGGCGGTCACAGCTGGTGGCGGTCGTCGGCCGGCAGGCCGGGCGCCTCGGGCGGCTCGGCGGTCTCGCCGGGCCGGCCGAGCTGCGCGACGTGGGTCGGGTCGAGGACCCGGGAGAGGAACGAGCGGGTCCGCTCGTGCCGCGGGGCGCCCAGCACCTCGTCCGGCGGGCCCTGCTCGACCACCACGCCACCGTCCATGAACACGACCCGGTCGGCGACGTCCCGGGCGAACGCCATCTCGTGGGTCACCACCATCATGGTCATGCCGTCCTCGGCCAGCTTCCGCATGACGGTGAGGACGTCGCCGACGAGTTCCGGGTCGAGCGCGGAGGTCGGCTCGTCGAAGAGCATCAGCTCGGGGTCCATCGACAGCGACCGGGCGATGGCGACGCGCTGCTGCTGCCCGCCGGAGAGCTGGGCCGGGAACGCGGCGGCCTTGTCGCTCAGGCCCACCCGGTCGAGGTTGGCGCGCGCGACCCGCTCGGCCTCGGCGCGACCGCGCCGGAGCACCCGGCGCTGGGCGATGGTGAGGTTGTCCAGCACGGTGAGGTGCGGGAAGAGGTTGAACGACTGGAAGACCATGCCGATGCCGCGGCGCACCGCGTCGATCTCGACGTCCGGGTCGGTCATCTCGGTGCCGTTCACCCAGATCCGGCCGGCGGTCGGCTCCTCCAGCAGGTTGACGCACCGCAGCAGGGTGGACTTGCCGGACCCGGACGGGCCGATGACGCAGACCACCTCGCCGTGGCCGACCTCGAAGTCGATGCCCTTGAGCACTTCGAGCGGCCCGAAGGACTTGTGCAGGTCGCGGATCTCGACGGCGGGCTGGGACGGGCTGGTCGTCATGGGGTCACCGGGCCTTGGCGTAGCGGAGTTCGAGGCGGCGCACCACCTGGGAGAGCGGCAGGGTGATGACCAGGTAGGTGAGCCCGGCCACCAGCAGCGGGGTGGCGTTCACCCGGTCGTTGAGGGTGTCCCGGCCGAACTTCGTGACCTCGATGGTCTGCGCCGTCACGCCGAGCACGTAGGCGAGCGACGAGTCCTTGGTGAGCAGGATCAGCTCGTTGGTCAGCGGCGGGATCACGATCCGGAAGGCCTGCGGGATGACGATCGTGCGCATCGCGGTGAAGTGCGACATGCCGAGGGTGCGCGCGGCCTCCATCTGCCCCTTCGGCACGGCCTGGATGCCGGCCCGGATGGTCTCGGCCATGTACGCGGCCGCGGTCAGGCCGAGGCCGATCGCGATGGACCCGAACACGCCGCCCGGGATCTCCCGCTCCGGGAAGGCGATCGGGATGCCGTAGCCGACCAGGAAGAGCACCAGCAGCGCGGGCAGGCCACGGAACAGCTCGATGTACGCCGTCGCCACCCACCGGTACGGCGCCACCCGGGACAGCCGCATCAGCGCCAGGATGGTGCCGAAGACCAGGCCGAAGGCGAACGCGCCGAGCGTGTAGAGGATCGTGTTGCGCAGCGCGACGGTGATGACCGTCGGGAACATCGACTCGATGATGTCGACGCGGAAGAACGCCTCCCGCAGCCGGCCCCAGTCCGCCGCGAGGACCACCACGGCGATGACGGCCACGAAGGCCAGGTACTGGAGCCAGAGGGACAGCCGCTCTCGCTGGCGGCGTCGCAGCTTCACGTTCGGCGCTCCTTGAGAGGTGCGGAGGGGTGCCGGGGCGGAGGGCGCGCGGGGCGCGCCCTCCGGCCGGGTGGGTGGCTCAGGCGGTCGGCTTCTTGCCGATCCACTTCTCGTAGATCGTGTTGTAGGTGCCGTCCTGCTTCGCCTTGGCGAGCACCTCGTTGACCTTCTTGAGCAGCTCCGGGTTGCCGTCCTTCTTCACCGAGAAGCCGTACTGCTCACCGGTGTCGAACTCGGCCGCCACCTCGAAGCCGCCCTGGTGCTCCTTGATGTACTCGGTCCAGACCGGCAGGTCGTTGATGGCGGCCTCGATCTGGCCGTTGGCCAGCGCCTGCTGCTCGGCGGCGAGGTCCTCGAACTCGACGAGCTGGAGGCCCTTCTCCTCGGCGACCTTCTTGGCGTAGTCGCGGCCGGTGGTCGCGGCCTGGACGCCCAGCTTCTTGCCCCGGAGGTCGTCGAGCGTCTTGTACGCCTTGCCGGTCTTGACCAGCATGGCCTGCGTCGCGTCGAAGTACGGGTCGGAGAAGTTCATGACCTTCTGCCGTTCCTCGCTGATCGTCATGCCGGCGGCGGCGGCGTCGCACTTGCCGGTGTTCAGGTCCTGGCCGGACTTGATCCCCTCGAAGGGGGTGTCGACGATCTTCTGCTCGACGCCCAGGTCCTTGGCGACCAGGTCCATCAGGTCGACGTCGAAGCCGACCACCTTGCCGCTCGCGTCCTTCGACTGGAACGGCGCGTACGGCAGGTGGGTGCAGACGGTGAGCTTGCCCTTCTCGACAAGCTTGACCCCGCTCGCCTGGGTCTCGCCGTCCTCCTTCTTGGCGCATCCCGCGCTCGCCGCGAGGGCGGCGATCGCCACGACGATGCCAGCCCTGCGGACTGCGCTCTGGAACGTCACGGCAGTGTCCCTCCGATCGACCCTGGTATGACAGCCAGCCAGGGGTGGTGCAAAGACGGTGTGACAGGGGACGGTACCCGATCGGTGGAGCCCCACCAAGATCACAACGGGCGACCGCACCCAAGCTGTGACCGATTCCGCCGGGCGATCCCGGCAGCCGGGACGCAACCGGACGGACCTTGCGAGCAAGGACTGAATGGTGGTTCACTTCTTGCGTGGCCTACCGGAGCACCGAGCGGGTGAAGGCCCGGCTGAGCGCCTCCCGGCAGCGGATCATCGCGGCCGCACTGGAGATCATGGCCGGCCACGGCTACGCGGGCTGCTCGGTGGCGGCCGTCGCCGAGCGGGCCGGCGTCGCGACCGGCACGGTCTACCGCCACTTCCCCACCAAGGCCGACCTCTTCGCCGAGGTGTTCCGCACCGCCTCGCAGCGCGAGGTGGACGCCGTGGCGCGTGCCGCGGCGCAGCGAACCACCGTCGCCGCGCAGATGGCGGCCGTCGTCGAGACGTTCGCCGGCCGCGCCCTGCAGTCCCCCCGGCTGGCGTACGCGCTGCTCGCCGAGCCGGTCGACCCGGCCGTCGACGCCGAGCGGCTCACCTTCCGCCGGGCCTACGCCGACCTGATCGCCGGTCACGTGGCGGCGGGGGTGGCGAGCGGCGAACTGCCCGCCCAGGACCCCGAGCTGACCGCGACCGCGCTGGTCGGCGCCCTGGCCGAGGCCATGGTCGGCCCGCTGGCCGCCGGGGTCGCCGGCCCGGGCACCATCCCCGACCTGATCCGGTTCATCCACCGCGCGCTGGGAGTATCGCCGTGACGACACACGAGGTGTTCAACCAGGTTCCCCCGCTGGCCGGCCACGACGCGGCGGACGACCCGGCGCTGCTCGACGGGCTGGACCGGGAGGGCGCCGGCTGGGCCGCCGCCGAGGTGCACGAACTCGGCCGGCTCGGTGGCGCCGCGCCGGCGATCGAGCACGGGCGGCTGGCGAACGAGCACCCGCCGGTCCTGCGCTCCCACGACCGCTCCGGCCACCGCATCGACGAGGTGGAGTTCCACCCGGCCTGGCACGAGTTGATGGGCACGGCCGTCGGCCACGGGCTGCACGCCGCGCCGTGGGCCGACGACCGGCCGGGCGCCCACGTGGCCCGGGCGGCCAAGTTCTACGTGTGGCGACCCGACGCCGGCCACGGCTGCCCGATCTCGATGACCTACGCGGCCGTGCCCGCGCTGCGGCACGACCCGGACCTGGCCGCGCGGTACGAGCCGCTGCTCACCGCGAGCGTGTACGACTTCGCGCTGCGCGCGCCACTGACCAAGCGGGGCCTGCTGGCTGGCATGTCGATGACGGAGAAGCAGGGCGGGTCGGACGTGCGCGCCAACACCACCGTCGCCCACCCCGACCCGGACGGCACCTACCGGCTCGTCGGGCACAAGTGGTTCACGTCGGCGCCGATGTGCGACGTCTTCCTCACCCTCGCCCAGGCGCCGGGCGGGCTCACCTGCTTCCTCGTCCCGCGCGTCCTGCCGGACGGCACGCGCAACCCGATGCGGCTCATGCGCCTCAAGGACAAGCTCGGCAACCGGTCCAACGCCTCGGCGGAGATCGAGTACGAGCACGCCGTCGCCTGGCGCGTCGGCGACGAGGGCCGGGGCGTGCGCACCATCATCGACATGGTCAACCTGACCCGCCTCGACTGCGTGATCGGCGCGGCGGCCGGGATGCGCCAGGGGCTGATCACCGCCGCCCACCACGCCACCCACCGGCGCACGTTCGGCCGTTACCTGGTCGACCAGCCGCTCATGCGCAACGTGCTCGCCGACCTCGCGGTCGAGTCCGAGGCCGCCACCGTCCTCATGATGCGCCTCGCCGGAGCCACCGACCGGTCCGCCCGCGGCGACGCCGGGGAGACGGCCTTCAAGCGGCTCGCCCTCGCCGTGGGCAAGTACTGGGTCTGCAAGCGCTGGCCGGCACACGCCGCCGAGGCCCTCGAATGCCTGGGCGGCAACGGCTACGTCGAGGAGTCGGGCATGCCGCGACTGTTCCGCGAGTCACCGCTGAACTCGATCTGGGAGGGCTCCGGCAACGTGGCCGCCCTGGACGTGCTGCGCGCGGTCACCCGGGAGCCCCAGGTCGTGGAGGCGTTCCGCACCGAGGTGAGCGCCGCCGCCAGGGCGGACCCGCGGCTGGACGCCGCGCTGCGCCAGGTGCAGGCGGACCTGACCGACCACGACGACCTCGAACTGCGGGCCCGCCGGGTCGTCGAGCGGCTCGCCCTGGTCCTGCAGGGCGCGCTGCTGGTGCGGCACGGTCACCCGGCCGTCGCCGACGCCTTCTGCGCCTCCCGCCTCGGCGGCGACCACGGCCAGGCGTTCGGCACCCTGCCGAGCGGTGTCGACTTCGCCGCGATCATCGCCCGGGCCGTGCCCAAGGTGGGCTGACCGGGACCGCGGTTCAGCAGAACCAGCCGTCCTGCACCCAGCCGTTGCGGTTGACGTGGCCGTAGGCGAAGCCGTAGATGTAGCCGCCGCTCCTGGGCCCCTTCACCTGGAAGGTCTGCCCGGCGTACAGGGTGCCCATCCAGGCGCCCAGCGGTTCGGTGCGGACGAACAACGACTCGGCGCACACGGTCTCCCGCACGCCGATGGTGCCGTTGGCGGCCCGCGCCGGCGACGACACGGCCAGCAGGGAGACGGCCGTCGCGGCGGCGACGCCCAGGCGGGCCAGCCGCGCGGGCCGCGATGTCGAGGTCACCACGAGTCGTACCCTCCGATGCACTCGATGCGCAGGTAGCCCCAGTCGTTGGGGCCGAAGTCGAACGTCGCCGCCCAGCCGTTGTAGACCGGGTGGGCACCGGGCGTGTGCCCGATCTTGTTGCCGTACTCCAGCACCCGCTTGAGGCCGTAGGGGCCCGACGCCGAGTCGTAGTTGTCGTAGAAGCTGGCGCTCTGGCAGATGGTGACGGCGTGGCGCGGCACCACGTAGGCCTGGGCGGCGGGCGGCGCCGCCAGCACGATGCCCAGTGCCGTCGCGGCCGCGACCGCCCTGGCGAACATTCGCATATTTATCTCCCTCGTTCGAAGGTGCGGGCAACGTAGCAGATTGCCACGGCGACCCACAACGATGTAGGTTTTCGCCAGGATCGGATCGAGGAGTGACGATGACCCGGTGGCGCGGCGTGACCCGGTTCGTGACGACGCTGGCCGTCCTGGCGGTGACCGCCCTGACCGCCCCGTCCCCCGCCGCCGCCTGGGGCTACGGCGTCAACCGGGTGCAGACGGCGGCCGAGGACTCGTGGGCGCAGACCGGCATGGGACCGGGCTGGGTGCTGCTGAGCTACAAGGCCAACGGGCCGATGGTCGGCTACCTGTTCGCCCGCGACTTCGTCTTCGCCGACGGCGCCGTCAAGTCCAGCTTCGACCACATGGACATCCGCGACACCGGCGACGCCAGCGCCGGCAACACCGAGGGCATCACCCGCTGGCCCTGGGGCTACGCCGGCGGCAGCTTCGACGGGTGCGCCTACGCCTACGGCACGCGCAAGTTCGCCATCGAGCGCACCGGGTTCATGTCGTCGAGCTGCGCCGGCGGCCCCAACGTCGCCGGCTCCAGCAACGCCGACGGCTCCCCGGACCAGCTGCGGTGGTGGCATTCCGAGCAGGTCTTCTGCACCGCCACCGCCGTCGATCCGCTGTGCAGCCCCTACGGCGTGTGGAGCGAGAACAAGGGTGGCGGGCTCAAGGCCACCACCGCCCGCACGACCTGCTCCGCATTCGGCAACATCGGGGCCGCCGCGGCGTACGGGTCCGGACCGGCCGTCGCCGTCCACCCGCTCGGCGCGGCCCCCGCCGGCGCGCAGATCGACATCCGCTACGTCAGCAAGGACCGCCAGTGGATCATGGCGAAGTGGCGCGGCAACCGGTTCGCCGGCGGCATCGCCTGGGCGTTCCTACCCCGATCCTGCGTCTGGTGACCCGGCGCCGACGATCCGCAGCGCCATCTCGGCGTACCGGGCGGCGATGTACTCGGGCACCAGGTCGCCGCCGTCCCGGTACCACCGGCCCACGTCGACACCGAGGGACAGCAGGGCGGCGGCCGCCATCCGGGGGTCCGGGGTCTCGAACACCCCGGCCGTGACGCCCGCCTCCACGAGCTGCCGGATCGCCTGCTCGATGTGGTGGCGGATCTCGCGGATCTCGGCCAGGTGCGCCGGGCTGAGCGCGGACAGTTCGTAGTTCACAACCCGGGTGGTGGTGTGGTCGCGGGCGTGGGTCACGACGAAGTCGTGGACCACCCGCCGCAGCGCCGTGGCCGGGTCGGCGGACGACGCGACCGCCTCCCGCACCAGCCGCAGCACGTGCTCGTGCCCCGACCGCGAGATCAGGTAGAGCAGTTCCTCCTTGGACCGGTGGTGCACGTAGAGCGCAGCGGGGCTCAGCCCGGCCGCGGCCGCGATGTCGCGGGTGGTCGTGCCGTGGAAGCCCCGCTCGGCGAACGCGCTGACGGCGGCGTCGAGCAGCCGGGCGCGCGTCGCGTCGGCGCGGGACTGCTCGGCGCTGTCGGTCACCACGTCGTCCTTCCCTCCTGAGCCTCGGCCGGCATTGATACCACAAATCGGCCGGGGCGGACCTGTTGACGACGCCCACCGGGCTGTCGCACACTCCCTCAGACACATCCTAAGCAAGCGCTTAGTAAGTCGGAGGAGGTGGCCGTGTCGGAGGCCCCGTCGAGCAGGTTCGCCGGCCGGACGGCGATCGTCACCGGTGCCAGCCGCGGCATCGGCCTGGCCGTCGCCGAGCGGCTGGTCGCCGAGGGCGCCCGGGTGGTGGTCACGGGCCGCAGGCAGGAGGCGTTGGACGAGGCGGTCGCCCGGCTGGGCGCCGGGCGCGCGGTCGGCGTCGCCGGCCACGCCGACGACCCCGACCACCAGGCCGAGGTGGTGGCCCGGGCCGTCGACGCCTTCGGCGGCGCGGACCTGCTGGTCAACAACACCGGAATCAACCCGGCGTACGGGCCGCTGGTCGAGCTGGACCTGGCCGCCGCCCGCAAGGTCTTCGAGGTGAACTGCCTCGCCGCGCTGTCCTGGGTGCAGCAGGTCCACCGGGCCTGGATGGGCGAGCACGGGGGCGCGATCGTCAACGTCTCCTCGGTGGCCGGCGTCCGGCCGGCGGCCGGCATCGGCTTCTACGGCGCCAGCAAGGCGATGCTGACCCACCTCACCCAGCAGCTCGCCGTCGAGCTGGGCCCGGACATCCGGGTGAACGCGGTCGCCCCGGCCGTGGTGAAGACGAGATTCGCCACCGCCCTCTACGAGGGCCGCGAGGAGGAGGTCGCGGCCGCGTACCCGCTCCGGCGGCTCGGCGTCCCCACCGACGTCGGCAGTGTCGTCGCGTTCCTGCTCTCCGAGGACGCCGCCTGGATCACCGGCCAGCTGCTCGTCGTCGACGGCGGCCTCACCCTCACCGGAGGTGTCTGATGCCGGTGCGGGACAGGGGCGTCGTCGTCACCGGCGCCGGGCACGGCATCGGCCGCGCGCTGGCGACCCGGCTCGCCGCCGAGGGCGCGCGGGTCGTGGTCAACGACCTCGACGCCGAGGCGGCCCTGGGGGTGGCCGAGGCGATCGGCGGGTTCGCCGCTCCGGGCGACGCCGCCGGCGAGCAGGGCGTCGCCGCGCTGGTCGAGACCGCCCGAGGCCACCTGGGCGACATCGACGCCTGGTTCGGCAACGCCGGGATCGACCGCGGGCGCGGGCTCGACGCCCCCGAGGCCGAGTGGGAGGCGAGCCACGAGGTGAACGTCATGGCGCACGTCCGCGCCGCGCGACTGCTGATCCCCGGCTGGGTCGAGCGCGGCGCGGGCCGCTTCGTGGTGACCGCGTCCGCGGCCGGGCTGCTCACGACGCTCGGGAACCCGGCGTACGCGGTCAGCAAGCACGCCTGCGTCGCGTTCGCCGAGTGGCTGTCGGCCACCTACCGGCATCGCGGGATCGTGGTGCAGGCCATCTGCCCCCAGGGCGTACGGACCCGGATGCTCGACAACACCGGACCGCTGCGGGACCTCATCAGCCGTGACGGTGCGCTCGCCCCGGAGGACGTGGCCGAGGCGGCGTGGCAGGCCCTGCACGACGACCGGTTCCTGGTCCTGCCGCATCCCCGGGTGGCCGACTACTACCGGCACCGGGCCACCGACACCGACCGCTGGCTGCACGGCATGAACACGCTCCAGCGGCAGCTTGAGGACCAGGGAGGTCTCCGATGAGGGCATGGCGCGTGACCGCGCTCGGCGAGCCGGTCGACGTGCTGCGGCTCGTCGACGTGACGGACCCGGCCCCGGGCCCCGGGCAGCTCGTGGTCCGGGTGCTGGCCAGTCCGGCCAACTTCCCCGACGTGCTCATGTGCCGCGGCGAGTACCAGGTCAAGCCGGACCTCCCGTTCACCCCGGGGGTGGAGCTGTGCGGCGAGGTCGTCGCCCTCGGCGCGGGGGTGCACGGGTTCGCCGTCGGCGACCGGGTGCTCGGCGGCGCGACGCTGCCGTACGGCGGGTTCGCCGAGTTCGCGCTGCTGGACGCGGCGACCACGTTCCCCGCGCCCGCGGCGCTCGACGACGCCGAGGCGGCCGCCCTCTACATCGGCTACCAGACCGGCTGGTTCGGCCTGCACCGGCGGGCCGGGCTGCGCGCCGGTGAGACGCTGCTCGTGCACGCCGCGGCCGGCGGCGTCGGCAGCGCGGCGGTCCAGCTCGGCAGGGCGGCCGGCGCCCGGGTCATCGGCGTGGTGGGCGGCCCGGAGAAGGCGGAGGTGGCCCGCGCCCTCGGCGCGGACGTCGTCGTGGACCGGCGCGCCGAGGACTTCGTCGAGGTGGTGAAGGCCGAGACCGGCGGCCGGGGCGCCGACGTCGTCTACGACCCGGTGGGCGGGGACACCTACCAGCGTTCGACGAAGTGTGTCGCCTTCGAGGGCCGGATCCTCGTGGTCGGCTTCGCCGGCGGCCGGATCCAGTCCGCCGCGCTCAACCACGCCCTGGTGAAGAACTACTCGATCGTCGGCCTGCACTGGGGTCTCTACCAGCGCCACGACCCGGCCGCCGTCGTCGAGTGCCACCGTGCCCTCACCGCGCTGGCCGCACAGGGCGCCGTTCGGCCTCTGGTCAGCGAGCGCCTCCCGCTCGGCGAGGTGGCCGACGGGGTGCAGCGGCTCGCCGACGGCTCCACCGTCGGCCGGGTGGTGTACGTCCCCTGACCCTCCACCTGCCCCATCCGTACCCAACGAGGAGTTGACCCGCCATGACCATCACCCGCACCGCCGTCGTCACCGGAGCGGCCCGTGGCATCGGGGCCGGCGTCGCGAAGCGGCTGGCCCGCGACGGCTTCGCCGTCGCCGTCGTCGACCTGGACGAGGCGGCCGGCGCGCCGGTCGCCGACGAGATCCGGGCCGCCGGCGGCCGGGCCGTGGCCGTCGGCGCCGACGTCGCCGACGAGGAGGCGGTGGGTGCGGCCGTGGACCGGATCGCCGGGGAGTTGGGCGAGCCCACGGTCCTGGTCAACAACGCCGGCATCACCCGGGACAACCTGCTGTTCAAGATGACCGCCGACGACTGGGACGCGGTGGTGAACGTGCACCTGCGGGGCTCGTTCCTGATGACCCGCGCCGTGCAGGGCCACATGACCAGCGCGGGTTGGGGGCGGATCGTCAACCTGTCCAGCACCTCCGCGCTGGGCAACCGGGGTCAGGCCAACTACGCGGCCGCGAAGGCCGGGCTCCAGGGCTTCACCAAGACCCTCGCGCTCGAACTCGGCAAGTTCGGGGTGACGGCGAACGCGATCGCCCCGGGGTTCATCGAGACCGAGATGACCGCCGCCACGGCGGCCCGGCTCGGCGTGCCGTTCGACGAGTTCAAGCGGGCCGCCGCGGCGCAGATCCCGGTCGCCCGCACCGGCACGCCGGAGGACATCGCGCACGCCGTGTCGTTCTTCGTGAGCGAGGCCGCCGGCTTCGTGTCCGGCCAGGTGCTGTACGTGGCCGGTGGGCCGAGGGCCTGAGTGGAGGGAGAGACGATGAAGGTCTTCCAGGGCATCGAGGAGCTCCAACGGGCGGTCGGCACCCATCTCGGGCACTCCGGCTGGCACCGGATCACGCAGCAGCAGATCGACGCGTTCGCCGAGGCCACCGGTGACCACCAGTGGATCCACGTCGACCCGGCGCGGGCGGCGCGCAGCCCGTTCGGCGGCACCATCGCCCACGGCTACCTGACGCTGTCGCTGGTGCCGATGCTGGTCTGGCAGGTCTACCGGGTCGACGGGGTGAGCATGGGCGTGAACTACGGCGCCAACAAGCTCCGCTTCCCCGCCCCGGTCCCCGTCGACTCGGAGGTGCGGGCCGGGGTGGAGCTGCTGTCGCTGGCGCCGGGCGGCGGTGGCTACCAGCTGACCGCGAAGGTGACCGTCGAGGTGGCCGGCGCCGCGAAGCCGGCCTGCGTCGTCGAGACCGTCAGCGTCCTGGTCCCGTGACCGGCCGGCAGGACCCGCCCGGCCTCGACCTGGCCCGGCTCGGCGACTGGTTCGCGGCCGAGGTGCCCGGGGCGGCGGGGCTGTCGACCGCCCGGCTGGTCACCGGCGGGAAGTCCAACCTCACCTACGAGGTGGGTGACGGGCGGACGACGTGGATCGTGCGGCGGCCCCCGCTGGGGCACGTGCTGTCGACCGCGCACGACATGGCCCGGGAGTACCGGGTCATGTCGGCGCTGCGCGCCACCGACGTGCCGGTGCCGGAGACGTACGCGCTCTGCGCGGACGCCGGCGTGCTGGGCGCGCCGTTCTACGTCATGGAGCGGGTCGCCGGCACGGCGTACCGGCACGCGGCCGAGCTGGAACCGCTCGGCCCGGAACGCACGAGGGCCATCGCCTCCCGGTTGGTCGACACCCTGGCCACCCTGCACGCGGTCGACCCGGCGGCCGTGGGGTTGGCCGACTTCGGCCGGCCCGCGGGGTTCCTGGCCCGGCAGGTGCGGCGGTGGCGCAAGCAGCTCGACGCGTCGCACAGCCGGGACCTGCCGGCCGCCGACGAGCTGTACGCCCGCCTGACGTCCGGCGTGCCGGCCGATTCGGCGCCGGGCATCGTGCACGGCGACTACCGCCTCGACAACGTGCTCGTCGACGACCGGGACCGCCCCGCCGCGGTGATCGACTGGGAGATGGCCACCGTCGGCGACCCGCTCACCGACCTGGCGCTGCTGGTGCTCTACCAGCGTCTCGGCCGGCTCGTCGGGACGGCGGTGGCCGAGGCGTCGTCCGCGCCCGGCTTCCTGACCGAGGACGAGATCCTCGAACGGTACGCGGCGGCGAGCGGCCGGGAACTCCCGTCCCTCGGTTTCCACCTCGGCCTGGCGGCCTTCAAGCTGGCCGCGATCCTCGAGGGCATCCACTTCCGCCACTTGCGGGGCCAGACCGTCGGCGCCGGCTTCGGGCAGCTCGGCGAGGTCACCGAACTCCTCCTCGACGCCGGCCTGACCTACCTGAAGGAGCACTGATGGACTTTTCCCTGGACCCGCGGACCGAGGGGCTGCGCGACAACCTCCTGGACTTCATGGACCGCCACATCCACCCGGCCGAGCCGGTCTTCCACGAGCAGCTCGGTCAGCTCGGCGACCGCTGGGCCTGGGACTCCGTGCCCGTGCTCGCGGAGCTGCGCGCCGCCGCGCGGAAGCGCGGGCTGTGGAACCTGTTCCTGCCGGGTGAACTCGGCGCCGGCCTGACCAACCTCCAGTACGCCCCGCTCGCGGAGATCACCGGGCGGAGCCACCTGGCGCCCGCCGTGCTGAACTGCGCCGCCCCGGACACCGGCAACATGGAGGTGCTGGCCATGTTCGGCACCGGCGAGCAGCGCAAGCAGTGGCTGGAGCCGCTGCTCGACGGTGAGATCCGCTCGTCGTTCGCCATGACCGAGCCCGACGTGGCCTCGTCGGACGCCACGAACATCGCCACCCGGATCGAGCGGGACGGCGACCACTACGTGATCAACGGCCGGAAGTGGTGGATCACCGGCGCCATGAACCCGAACGCCCGGATCCTCATTGTCATGGGCAAGACCGATCCGCACGCCGAGCGGCACCGCCAGCAGTCCATGGTGCTGGTCCCGCGGGAGACCCCGGGCCTGGAGATCATCCGCGGCATGGAGGTGTTCGGGTACGACGACCACGACCACGGCGGGCACGCCGAGCTGGCGTTCCACGACGTCCGCGTGCCGGCGGAGAACCTGATCGGCGCCGAGGGCGACGGCTTCGCGATCGCGCAGGCCCGGCTCGGCCCCGGCCGCATCCACCACTGCATGCGCTCGATCGGCCTGGCCGAGCGGGCCGTCGAGCTGATGTGCGCCCGCGCCGAGCAGCGGGTCGCGTTCGGCCGGCCGCTGGCCGAGCAGGGCGTGGTCCGGGAGTGGATCGCCGAGTCGCGGGTGCGGATCGAGCAGTTGCGCCTGCTGGTGCTCAAGACCGCCTGGCTGATGGACACGGTCGGCAACAAGGGCGCGCACACCGAGATCCAGGCCATCAAGATCGCCACCCCGGCTGCCGTGCAGTGGATCCTGGACAAGGCGATCCAGGCGCACGGCGCGGCCGGCCTGTCCCAGGACTTCCCGCTGGCACGGGCCTACGCCGGCATCCGTACCCTGCGGTTCGCCGACGGGCCCGACGAGGTGCACCGCAACGCCCTGGCCCGTCACGAGTTGCGGCGCCAGGCCGCCGCGCGGCAGCGGAACGACGCCGGGCGCCCGACGGCCTAGGGTGGTGGGCATGGCAGGCCCCACCCCTTCCGCCGCCGGAAATCCGCTCACCGTGCTCACCCTCGACGAACTCCGGCAGCGCAGCAGCGTGAAGTGGCGGATGCACCCGCCGGACGTGCTCCCCCTCTGGGTCGCCGAGCAGGACGTGCCCCTCGCTCCCCCGGTGGCGGACGCGCTGCGCCGGGTGATCGACCTGGGTGACACCGGATACCCGCACGGGACGGCGTACGCGGAGGCGCTCGGGGAGTTCGCCGCCGACCGCTGGGGCTGGCACGGCTTCCGCGTCGACCACACCGCCGTCGTCCCCGACGTGATGATGGGCATCGTCGAGGTCCTCCGGCTGGTGACCGACCCCGGCGACGCCGTCGTGGTCTGCTCCCCCGTCTACCCGCCCTTCTACGCCTTCGTCAGCCACGCCGACCGGCAGGTGGTCGAGGCGCCGCTCGGACCGGACCTGCGGCTGGACCCCGCCGCCCTGGACGAGGCGTTCCGCCGGGCCCGGGCACTCGGCCGCCGGCCCGCCTTCCTGCTGTGCAACCCGCACAACCCGACCGGGGTGGTCCACCGCCGGGACGAGCTCGACGCCGTGGCCGACCTGGCCGCCCGGCACGGCGTACGGGTGGTCTCCGACGAGATCCACGCCCCGCTGGTGCTTCCCGGGGCGCGCTTCACGCCCTACCTCACGGTGGCCGGCGCCGAGGACGCCTTCGCGCTGACCTCCGCCTCGAAGGCGTGGAACCTCGCGGGCCTCAAGGCGGCGCTCGCCGTCGCCGGGCCGCGGGCCGCCGCCGACCTGCGCCGCATGCCGGAAGAGGTCGGCCACGGTCCCAGCCACCTGGGCGTCCTGGCGCACACCGCCGCGTTCCGTGCCGGCGGGCCGTGGCTCGACCTCCTCCTCGACGGCCTCGACGCCAACCGCACCCTGTTGGAGACCCTGCTGGCGAAGCACCTCCCGGCCGTCACCCACCACCGCCCCGAGGGCACCTACCTCGCCTGGCTGGACTGCACGGCGCTGGGCATCGCCACCGAGCAGGCGCCCGGCGAGCCCGGGGTGGCCAGCGACATCGCGGGTCCCGCGAAGATGTTCCTCGACCGGGCGCGGGTCGCGCTCAGCTCGGGGCACGTCTTCGGCACGGGCGGCGCCGGCTTCGTACGCCTCAACTTCGCCACTTCCCCGGCGATCCTCACCGAGGCCGTCACCCGGATGGGCCGGGCCGTCGAGACGCTCGAGCCGCCGGCCCCCGGCATCCCGGCGGAGCGACCCGGCCGTGGCTCGGCTCACGGGTGTTCCACCGTTTCGGGTTGATCCACCTCGGGTATCTGCGGCCTGCCGGCCGGTGCGAGTCCGAGGTGACCGCCGCCGCCCGCGCCCCATCGTGGAGGGAAGGGCAGGTCACTCGGTGGTGAATTCGTCCGTGAGGCCGACGATGTCGAGGACCGCGACGGTGATCCGGGACGGCCTGCGCAGCACCAGGAAGCATCCGGCGGAGGCGGCTCGCCCGCGGACCGTCAGCAGCGCGTTGACTCCGGCGGCGCAGAAGAAGCTCACCGCGCTCAGGTCGAGCACCAGCACCGGCGGCGCGTGCCCGGACAGCAGCCGGTCGACGAGGCCGACGAGCGGGTCGACGGTCGCCATGTCGACCGGGCCCCCGACCTCCACGACGACCGCCGGGCCTTCCCGGGCCAGCGCCAGGGACAGGGTCGGCCGGTAGCTGGCCTGCGGCGGCGCCGGATGCTGGGCGTGATCGACGGACATGAGCTGCTCCTCGCGCGAGGGTGGCGGACCGGGTTGACGCCCGGCTCGCTCGTCGGCGACCGGGCACTGGTCCTGGGCTCATGTCCGAACCCACCTCGACCCTAGCCGCATCCCGCCCGATTGGCACCCTGCCGGTCGGGGAAACATCTGCTCCCCAAACACAGGAAGGCAGTGGTCGCTGCTCCCGCAGGGGGCCGGCACACGGAGTTCAGGAGGTGGCGGTGCCGTCCGATGCAACCGACCAGCATCTGGCCTCGGCCTACGGCCGGCTGTTGACGCTGCTCGCCGATTCGCCCCACGTCGACGTGTTCCTGGACCAGATGGTCCGGGTCGCCACGGAGGTCGTCGCCCCCGCCGAGGCCTGCGGGCTGACGGTGCGCCGGGACGACGGCGCGTTCACCGTGGCGAGCAGCGGCGACCTCGCCGCGCAGGGCGACGAGATCCAGTACGGGGCCGACGAGGGGCCCTGTCTCGAGGCCCTGCGCCAGGGGCAGGTCGTGGAGGTGCACGACCTGCGCGACGACGACCGCTGGTGCGGCTACCGGGAACACGCGCTCCGGCTCGGCATCCTCAGCTCGCTGTCCCTGCCCGTGACGGTCGACGGCGAGACCGTCGGCGCGTTGAACCTCTACGCCACCCGGCCGGGGGCGTTCACCGACGCGGCACGCCGGCATGCCCTGGCGTTCACGGACCAGGGGTCGGCGGCGCTGGGCGTCATCCTCCGCCAGGCCGACCAGGCCCTCCTGCATCGGCAGCTCACCGACGCCATGGTGTCCCGCAGCGTCATCGACCAGGCCCTCGGGGTGGTCATGGGCCAGCAGCGCTGCACCGCCGCGGAGGCCTTCACCCTGCTCCGGCAGGCGTCGCAGCACCGCAACCGCAAGCTGCGTGACGTGGCCGCCGAGATCATCACCCAGGTCAGCGGCGAGTCACCCCAGCCGGCTCCCGCATTCGTGCCACCGCGTCAGCCGTCGTGAGGGTGGCGACGGCCGCGGACGGGTGCCGCGGCCGTCGCCGGACGGTGTTCAGCGGTTGCGCAGCGGCGCGAGCGCGGTGCTCCAGGCCACGACCTGGTCGAGGGTGGTGGTGAGCGCGTCGTGCTGGAACTGGCTGGGCTTGAAGACGCTGAAGTTCTCGAAGTCGGTGAAGAGCGACAGCGCCACCTGGGACCGGACGTCGGCCATCTGCAGCTCGCCGGCGATCAGCCGCAGGTGCTCCACGGCCCGGGTGCCGCCCGCGGAGCCGTAGCTGACGAACCCGACGGCCTTGTTGTTCCACTCGGCGTAGAGGAAGTCGATGGCGTTCTTCAGGGCGCCCGAGGTGGAGTGGTTGTACTCCGGGGTGACCATCACGAACCCGTCGAACGACGCGATGGTGCTGGCCCAGCGCAGCGTGTGCGGCTGCGTGTACTGGCCCATCGCCGGCGGGTACGCCTCGTCCAGGTGCGGCAGCTGGTGGTCGAGCAGGTCGACGAGCTCGAACTGCGCGTCGCCGCGCTGCTTGGCGACGTCGAACACCCAGCGGGCGACGGCCTCGCCGTTGCGACCCGGGCGGGTGCTGCCGAGGATGATTCCGATCCTGGTCATGTTGTGATGCCCTTCCAAAGTCCTTGCCTGGTCAAGTAGACGCTAGCCATTCGTTGCTTCGTCAAGCAACCTCCGCCGTCGTGGCGGTCGTCACGGCCTGGAGGTGTCGTTGCTCGGTCAAGCAAGTAGGATGGGTGCATGTCCGCCGCTCCGGAACCGCTGCGCCCCCTCGACGCCGAGGAGGAGGCGCTGGTCCGCTCGCTGGGCCGGATCATGCACGTGCTGCCCCGTGCCATCGACGCCGACATGGTGGGCGACCGCCAGCTGCCGCTCACCGAGTACACGGCCCTCATGCACCTCTCCGAGGCGCCGGAGCGGCGGATGCGGATGAGCGAACTGGCCGCGGCGTGCCAGCTCTCCCTGAGCGGGATGACCCGCACCATCGGCCGGCTGGAGACGCAGGGGCTGGCCGAGCGGGTCAAGTGTTCCGAGGACGCGCGCGGGTGGAACGCCGTCCTCACCGACGCCGGCCTCGCCCGGCTCCAGGAGTCCTGGCCGAGTCACCTGGCCAGCGTGCGGCGGCGGTTCCTCGACCACTTCGAGGGCATCGACCTCGTCCGGCTGGCCCGCGCGTTCCAGCGCGTCGGCACGGCCGACTGAGCCCTCGCGCGGGGGCGGTCCGGCCACCCGCGCGACGGCGGGCGGCCGGACCGGGCCCCGGTCAGTGCAACAGCTCCCGGACGCGCGGGACGACCCGCGTGCCGTAGAGCTCGATGCCGGTCATGAGGGCCGCGTGCGAGAGCCCGCCCATGCCGTACTTCATCTCGAA
Organism: Micromonospora sp. AMSO31t; assembly: GCF_008868175.1. Lineage (GTDB taxonomy): Bacteria > Actinomycetota > Actinomycetes > Mycobacteriales > Micromonosporaceae > Micromonospora. Next base: position 31,299 of record NZ_WBKT01000018.1, on the reverse strand, counting down.
GCGGTTCGCGCCGAGCAGGTCGAGGTTCGCGGCGATCTTCCGCGCCACGGTCTCGGGCGAGCCGACGTACAGGGCGCCGTGCGGCCCGACCTCGCGCAGGAAGGACTCCCGGGTCGGTACGGCGAAGCCGCGGGTCCGGGCCACCCGGCGGAAGACCTCCTGGTAGCGGGGGAAGAACTCCTCGCGGGCCTGCTCGTCGGTCGCGGCGACGTGCCCGGGCGAGTGCACGCCGATGGGCAGGGGATCCTTGCCGAGCTGCGTGAGCGCCTGGTGGAACAGCCGGGAGAACGGGACGAAGCGGGCCGGCGACCCGCCGATGATCGCGAGCATCAGGCCGTAGTCGTACCGGGCGGCCCGGATCACCGACTGCGGGTTGCCGCCCACGCCGATCCAGGCCGGGAAGGGTCCGGACTCGGCGTGCGGCACCACGTCCTGCTCGCGCAGCGGCGCCCGCACGGTGCCCGTCCAGGTCACCGGCCCACCCTTGCGCAGCTCGGCGAAGAGCTGCGCCTTCTCCTCGAAGAGCTGCTCGTAGTCGGCCAGGTCGTAGCCGAACAGGGGAAACGACTCGGTGCTGGACCCGCGGCCGAGGATCACCTCGGCCCGGCCGCCGGAGACCGCGTCGAGGGTGGAGTAGCGCTGGAAGACCCGTACCGGGTCGTCGGAGCTGAGCACCGTGACGGCCGACCCCAGCCGGATCCGGGTGGTGCGGGCGGCGATCGCCCCCAGCACCACGTCGGCAGCCGAGAGCGGGAAGTCGTCGGTGTGGTGCTCACCGATGCCGAAGAAGTCCACGCCGACCTGATCCGCGAGGACGCCCTGCTCGACGATGTCGCGGATCGTGCGGGCGTGCGAGAGCGGCCGGTCGTCGGCGTCGTGGGTGACGTCGCCGAAGGTGTCCAGGCCGAGCACGAGGGGAAAGGCGGCCGGGCGTACCGGATCCGACGGTGCTGTGGTCACGATGAGCCTCTGTCCGTGTGCGTTTCCTTGATCGGTCAAACATATCCCGCATGCTTGACTGCTCAAGGAAATCTCGATCACACCTACCGGCTGACCGTCACCGGTCCCCCGGGACCACCAGGCCCGACTCGTACGCCACGACGACGGCCTGGGTGCGGTCACGCAGGCCGAGCTTGGCGAGCACCCGGCTGACGTGGGACTTCACCGTCTCCTCCCCCACGACGAGCCGGGCGGCGATCTCGGGGTTCGACAGTCCCTCGGCGATCAGCCGCAGCACCTCGGTCTCCCGGGCGGTGAGCGCGCGAAGCGCCGCATCCGGTTCCCGGCGGCGTACGCGCATCCTGGCGAACTCGGCGACGAGCCGCCGGGTCACCGTCGGGGCGAGCAGCGCCTCCCCCGCGGCGACGACGCGGACCGCGTCGAACAGGCGCTCGGCGGTCGCGTCCTTGAGGAGGAAACCGCTCGCGCCGGCGCCGAGCGCGTCGTACACGTGCTCGTCGAGGTCGAACGTCGTCAGCATCAGCACCCGGGGCGGCTCCGGGTCGGCGAGGAGCCGCCGGGTGGCCTCGATGCCGTCCATCCCAGGCATGCGGATGTCCATGAGGACCACGTCGGGGCGCACCTGCCGGCAGATCCGCACGGCCTGCCCGCCGTCCGCGGCCGAGCCGACGACCGCGAAGTCGGGCTGCGTCGCCAGCAGGACCTCGAAGGCGGCACGCACGACGTCCTGGTCGTCGACCACGACGATGCGGGTGGCCGTCACGGCGTGCCTCCCCCGGTCGGCAGGACGGCCTCGACGAGGAACCCGGCGCCCGGTGCCGCACCGGCGCTGACCTGGCCACCGACCATGGCCGCCCGTTCCCGCATCCCGGCCAGCCCGTGCCCGTGGCCGCCGGCCGGGGCGGGGCCCGGGCCGTTGTCGTAGACCCGCACGCTCAGGTCGTCGCCGCGGTAGTGCAGCTCGACGTCGACGGCCGCGCCGGGGGCGTGGCGGCGGGCGTTCGTGAGCGCCTCCTGCACGATGCGGTACGCCGTCAGCTCGACGCCGGGATCGAGCGGCTCGACGGAGCCGCTGACGATCAGGCGGACGCCACCGCCGACGGCCGCGTCGCGTACCTCGTCGAGGAGGGCGTTGAGCTGGCGGAGCCCGGGTTGGGGGCGACGGGTCGGCTCGGCGTCCACGTCCTCCCGGAGCACGCCCAGCAGGCGCCGCATCTCCGTCAGCGCGACGCGGGCGGTGTCCCCGATGGCGGTCAGGCGGCGGGCGCCGTCCGGTGGCAGGCCCGGTGTCGCGAGGCGGGCCGCCTCGGCCTGCAGGGCGATCATGGTGATGTGGTGCGCCACCACGTCGTGGAGTTCCCGGGCGATCCGGGCCCGTTCGCCGCGGGCCGCGTACTCCATGAGCGTCGCCGCCGACGACTGCTCGTCGGCCCGGTGGCGGCGCCGCTCGTCCCGCAGCCGCAGCGCCGCCCCGGCGGCCGTCGCCAGCGCCGCGACGGCCAGCAGGAGCAGGGCGACGGGTCGCCCGCCGGGCCGGTCACCCGACAGCGGCGCCGCCGCGTACGCGGCGAACGGCAGGACCAGGGCGCCGGCGGTGCTCAGTGGACGCCGGCGGCCGGTGACCCCGTAGAGCAGCGCCAGCGCGGTCGCCCCGGCGGCGGTGACCGGATAGGAGACCAGCAGGCCGGACAGCGCCGCTGCGGCGGACAGGACGGCGGCCGTCGCCGGCCAGAGGCGGGCCAGGGCGACGGGGGCGACCACGGCGAGCGCGAGGAGAACCGCGATCGCGGTCGGCCGGTGGTGGTACGCGCCCGCCATCGCCTCGACCACCGCCACGGCGCCGAGAGCGGCCGTCGTCGAGGCCGGCCCGATCCCCTTCACGCCGCCATTCTCACCGGCCGCGACATCGGTGTCGTCCCCCCGTCGGCGACCGGGCCTCCCCCGCACGAGGGAGGCGGCCACCGGCGGAAGACCCCTCTGCGCCGTGACGCGCGAGCCGGTCACCGCCGCCTAACGTCCCTGCCATGGAACCCACGATCGAGGTACGCGCGCTCCGCAAGCGCTACCGCACCGCCGTCGCCGTGGACGGGCTGTCGTTCACCGTCCGGGCCGGCGAGGTGACCGGTTTCGTCGGGCCGAACGGGGCCGGGAAATCGACGACCATGCGGCTGGTCCTCGGGCTCGACACGCCGGACGAGGGTGTGGCCCTGGTCAACGGCCGCCCCTACCGGTCGCTGCGGACGCCGCTGACCCAGGTCGGCGCGCTCCTCGACGCCTCGGCCCTGCACCCGGGCCGGCGCGCCCGCGACCACCTGCTCTGGCTGGCCCACAGCAACGGCATCGGCCGGCGCCGGGTGGCCGAGGTGCTCGACCAGGTGGGCCTGGCCTCGGCCGCGCGCCGCCGGACCGGGGGCTTCTCGCTGGGCATGCGGCAGCGACTGGGCATCGCCGCCGCCCTGCTCGGCGACCCGCCGGTGCTGATGTTCGACGAGCCGGTCAACGGGCTCGACCCGGACGGCATCGTGTGGATCCGCGGCCTCATGCGGTCCCTGGCCGCCGAGGGACGGGCGGTCCTGGTCTCCAGTCACCTCATGAGCGAGCTGGAGGACACCGCCGACCATCTGGTCGCGGTCGGTCGCGGCCGCCTGATCGCCGACACGAGCGTGGCCGCGCTGCTGGCCGCGGCCTCGAAGGACCGCGTCGAGGTCACCACCACGCAGCGGGCCGAGGCCACGACCGTGCTGGCCAATGGCGGCGCGACCGTCACCGTGGCCGGTCCGGACACGGTCGTCGTCGACGGGCTGGCCGGCGACCGGGTGGCGGCGCTGCTGACCGGGGCCGCCGTCCCGTTCTCGGAGCTGCGGCGGCACCGGGCCTCCCTGGAGGAGGCGTACATGGACCTGACGCGCGGCGCCATCGAGTTCGCGCCGGAGGCCGGAGCGCCGGCGACCGAAGGGAGCGTCCGGTGACCGCTCGCGAGTCCTTCCCCCGCCTGCTGCTGGCCGAGTGGACGAAACTGCGCTCGGTGCGGCGCTGGGTGGTCACGCTGCTCGCCGCGGCCGCGCTGACCGTCGGCCTGAGCTACCTGGCCGCGTCGAGCAGCCGGACGAACATCAACGAGCACGCCGCGTTCGTGAGCGGGCCGCACGGCGACCCGGTCGCCGACGACTTCTACTTCGTGCACCAGCCGGTCACGGGCGACACGACGCTCACCGTGCGGGTCGCGTCGCTGGAACCCGAACCGTTCGGGCGCGACGTGGACCCGGAGCTGGACCGCATGACCAGGCTCGACGATCCGAGCCCGTTCGCCCGGCCGGCGGCCGGCATCATGCTCAAGGACGGCACCCGGCCCGGCTCGTCGTACGCCTCGCTGATGCTGACCGCCGGTCAGGGCGTACACCTGCAGTGGGACTTCGACGCGGACAGCAGGGGCAGCGCGAGCAGCGGCGCCCGATGGTTGCGGCTCGTACGCTCGGGCGCCACGATCACCGGGTACGAGTCGGCCGACGGCACCGCGTGGCGCAAGGTCGGTACGGCGACGCCGAAGAACCTCCCGTCCACGGTCGAGGTCGGCTTCTACGTCTCGTCACCGGCGGCCGTGTACACGTCCCGGGGCGGCGGCAGCTCGTCCGTCGGCGAGCGGCCGACCAGCGCCCGGGCCGCGTTCGACAACGTGCGGCTCAGCTCGGAAGGGACCTGGCACGGCGAGACGATCGGCCGCGGGGACCGGCTCGGGGAGAAGGGCGGCGTACGCGCCGGCGGCCGGGTCACCGAGGCCGGCGGCGGCTACACCGTGGTGGGCACCGGCACGGTCGGTCCACGGCCGCCGGACGACGACATGGTCGAGATCGCGCTGGTCGGCGTCATCGCCGGGCTCATGGCCCTCATCGCGATCGGGGTCCTGTCCGCGACATCGGAGTACCGGCGGGGCATGATCCGGACGACGTTCGCCGCGACCCCGCGCCGGGGCCGGGTGCTGGCCGCGAAGGCGATCGTCCTCGGCGCCACCTCGTTCCTCGTCGGGCTGGTGGGCGCGGTCGGGTCGTTCGCGCTCGCCGTACCGGCCCTGCGCGAGCGGGGCTTCACGACGCCGGCCTTCCCCCGGCCGTCCCTCACCGATCCCCCGGTGCTGCGGGCGCTGCTGCTGACCGCCGCGTTCCTCGCCGGCGTCGCCGTGGTCGGCCTCGCGATCGGCGTGCTGCTGCGGCACACCGCGGCCGCGATCACGATCACCGTCCTGCTGGTGCTCGGACCGCTGATCGTCGGCATGATCCTGCCGGGCACCTCGCCGAGGTGGCTCATGTACACCACGTTGGCGGGCGGCATGGCGACCCAGCGGGCCAAGCCGCCGACCGTCACGCTCGCCGAGCCGTGGGCCCTGATCGGGCCGTGGGCCGGGATCGGTGCGGTCGCGGCATGGGTCGCCCTCACCCTCGGGCTCGCCTGGTGGCAGCTGCGCAGGCGGGACGCGTGACGGCGCCGCCGGCCCTCTGGGCGCTGCGGGCGGAGTGGACGAAGCTGCGGACCCTGCCGAGCACCGGCTGGCTGGCGCTGCTCACGGTCGCCGGCACGGTGGGCGTCGCGTTCGCCGTCACCGGGTCGCTGGACTTCGCGCACTGCGGTCCGCCCTGCACCCTCGACCTCACGAAGCTGACGCTGGCGGGCGTACGCCTCGCCCAGGTCGGGATCGTGGTCCTCGCGGTCCTGGCGGTGACGGCGGAGTACAGCACGCGGACGATCCAGCCGACACTCATGGCCGTGCCGCGCCGGTTCCCGGTCGTGCTGGGCAAGCTCGGCGCCCTGGCCGTCCTCGGCACGACCACCGGCGCGCTGCTGGTCGCCGGCTCCCTGGCGGCCGGCCGGGCGATGCTGCCCGGCAACGGGTTCACCGCGGCGCACGGCTTTCCGGCGCTGTCGCTCGCCGACGACCTCACCCGCCGGGCGGCCGTCGGGACGGTTCTCTACACCGGGCTCGTCACCCTGCTGGGAGCGGGGCTCGGGCTCCTCCTGCGCGACACCGCCGGTGCGCTGACGGCGGCGCTGGCCCTGCTCTACGGCTCGCCCGTTGTCGCCATGTTCGTCACCGACCCGACCTGGCAGCACCGCATCCACCGGTTCGCCCCGATGGACGCCGGCCTGACCATCCAGGCGACGCGCGACCTCGCCGCCGAGCACATCGGCCCGTGGGCCGGGCTCGGTGTCCTGTCCCTGTACGCCGCCGCGGCGGTCGTCGCGGGGTTGCTGGTGTTCCAGCGCCGCGACGCAGGCTGACCGCCAAAAAGTTTTGTTTGGTTCCTACAACTGGCGCCGCTCAGGCTTCGGCGGTTACGACATGGCGCCGCTGGCCGTCAGACGGAAAGGTGATCACTGCCGGAGGCCGTCGCCTCGCGGCGCGTACATCGTGGGTCCAACGGAGGGGTCGGTCGGGTGTTCAGCCGTATCGCCATCGTCAACCGTGGAGAGGCCGCGATGCGGCTCATCCACGCCGTCCGGGAGCTGGCCGCGGAGACCGGGACCCGGATCGAGACCGTCGCCCTGCACACCGACGTCGACCGTGACGCCACGTTCGTGCGGGAGGCCGACGTCGCCTACGACCTCGGTCCCGCGTCCGCGCGCCCGTACCTGAACCTGGCGGTGCTGGAGCGCGCGCTGGTGGAGACCCGGGCGGACGCCGCCTGGGTCGGCTGGGGCTTCGTGGCCGAGGACCCGGCCTTCGCCGAGCTGTGCGAGAAGGTCGGGGTCACCTTCGTCGGTCCGAGCCCGGAGGCCATGCGCCAGCTCGGCGACAAGATCGGCGCGAAGCTGATCGCCGAGGAGGTCGGCGTGCCGGTCGCGCCGTGGAGCCGCGGCGCGGTCGAGACGCTGGACGCCGCCCGGGCTGCGGCGGCCGAGATCGGCTACCCGCTGATGCTGAAGGCCACCGCCGGCGGCGGTGGGCGCGGCATCCGCGTGATCACGAACGAGGCCGAGCTGGCCGACGCGTACGAGCGCACCAGCCAGGAGGCGGCGCGGGCGTTCGGCAGCGGCATCGTGTTCCTGGAGCGCCTGGTCACCGGCGCCCGGCACGTCGAGGTCCAGGTGATCGCCGACGGCCAGGGCACCGCCTGGGCGCTGGGGGTCCGGGACTGCTCGGTGCAGCGGCGCAACCAGAAGGTCATCGAGGAGTCGGCGTCGCCGGTGCTCAGCCCGGCGCAGGCCGCCGAGCTCAAGGCGTCGGCCGAACGGCTGGCCGTCGCGGTCGGCTACCGCGGCGCGGCGACCGTCGAGTTCCTCTACCACCCCGGCGACCGGCTGTTCGCGTTCCTGGAGGTCAACACCCGCCTGCAGGTGGAGCACCCGATCACCGAGTCCACCACCGGGTTCGACCTGGTCAAGGCGCAGCTGCACGTGGCCGGGGGCGGGCGCCTCGACGGCGAGCCGCCCGCGGAGCGGGGGCACGCCATCGAGGCCCGGCTGAACGCCGAGGACCCCGACCGCGACTTCGCGCCCTCCCCCGGTCGCATCGCCCGCCTGGACCTGCCCGCCGGGCCGGGCATCCGGGTGGACACCGGCGTCAGCGAGGGCGACACCATCCCGGCCGACTTCGACTCGATGATCGCGAAGATCATCGCCTACGGCCGGGACCGCGACGAGGCGCTCGGCCGGCTGCGCCGGGCCCTGGCGAACACCACGGTGATCATCGAGGGCGGCGCGACCAACAAGAGCTTCGTGCTCGACCTGCTCGACCAGCCCGAGGTCATCGACGCCAGTGCCGACACCGGCTGGATCGACCGGGTCCGCGGCGAGGGCCGGCTCGTCGCGCACCGGCACTCCGCCGTCGCGCTGGCGGCCGCCGCCATCGAGGCGTACGAGGAGGAGGAGCGCGTCGAGCGGCAGCGGCTGCTGTCGACGGCGGCCGGCGGCCGCCCGCAGGTGCAGCACTCCAGCGGCCGGCCGCTGGACCTGAAGCTGCGCGGCGTCGGCTACCGGATGCGCGTGGCGCGCGTCGGGGCGCACCGGTTCCGGGTGGGCATCGAGACAACCGGCGGCGTCCGCACCGCCGACGTCGAGCTGGACCGCTTCGACCGGCACACCGGGCAGATCGTCGTCAACGGCGCCCGGTACCGCCTGCTCACCGACACGCACGGCCCGATCCACCTGGTCGAGGTGGACGGCGTGACGCACCGGGTCAGCCGGGACGAGGGCGGGGTGCTCCGCTCCCCCATGCCCGCGCTGGTCGTGGCCACCCCGCTGGCGGTCGGCGCCGAGGTCGAGGCGGGCGCGCCGGTGCTGGTGCTGGAGGCCATGAAGATGGAGACGGTGCTGCGGGCGCCGTTCAAGGCGCGGCTGAAGGAGTGCGCCGTCTCCGTGGGCAGCCAGGTCGAGGCCGGCGCGCCGCTGCTGCGGCTGGAGCCGGTCGCCGACGAGGGCGCCGAGGCCGCCGACGCCCCGGCCGCGACCGCCGTCGAGCTGGACCTGCCCGCCGAGCCCGATGCTCTCCCGGCGCGCACGCGGGCCGCCCGTGGCCAGGAGGACCTGCGCGGCCTGCTGCTGGGCTTCGACGTCGACCCGCACGACGACCGCCGGGTGCTCGACGACTACCTCGCCGCCCGCCGGACGGCCACCGAGGAGGGCCACCGGCCGCTGGCCGAGGAGCTCGACCTCGTCAACGTGTTCGCCGACCTCGCCGAGCTGAGCCGCAACCGGCCGACCGGCGAGGACGGCGACGGCCACGTCCCCAGCGCCCGCGAGTACTTCCACACCTACCTGCAGAGCCTCGACATCGAGCGGGCCGGGCTGCCGAACGCGTTCCAGGCCAAGCTGGCCAAGGCGCTCGGCCACTACGGGGTCGGCGACCTGGAGCGCTCCCCCGCACTCGAGGCCGCCGTGTTCCGGATCTTCCTGGCCCAGCAGCGGGCGGCCGCCGACGCCACGGTCGTCGCGACGCTGCTGCGGTCGTGGCTGCGCGAGCCGCCGCCGGACGACTCGCTGCGCGAGCCCGCCGGCCTGGCGCTGGAGCGGCTGGTGGCCGCGACGCAGGTCCGCTTCCCGGTGGTCGCCGACCTCGCCCGGGGCGTGGTGTTCGCCTGGTTCGCCCAGCCGCTGCTGCGCCGCAACCGCGCCCGCGTCTACGCCGAGGTCCGCCGGCACCTGCGCCACCTGGACGCGCACCCGGACGCCGCGGACCGCGGTGACCGCGTGGCCGAGATGGTGCGCAGCACCGAGCCGCTGGTGCGGCTGCTCGGCCAGCGGCTGGTGCGCGACCACCTCGACAACGCGGTGATGCTGGAGGTGCTGACCCGGCGGTACTACGGGAACAAGGGCCTGACCGCCGTGGGCACCCGCGAGGTCGCGGGCTGCACGTTCGTGGTCGCCGAGCGCGCGGACTCGAGCGTGGTCTCCGCCGCGGTGCGCTTCGACGCGCTCGGCGGCGCCCTGCGCGGGCTCGCCGAACTGGCGGGCGGCGCGGACCCCATCGACGCCGACATCTACCTGGCGTGGGAGGACCAGCCCGAGGACTTCGACGCGATGGCCGCCGCCCTGCACGAGGTCCTCGCGGCGCACCCGCTGCCGCCGCAGGTCCGCCGGGTCACCACCACGGTGGCGGGCCGGGCCGGCGCCGTGATGCACCACCACTTCACCTTCCGCCCGTCGGGCGGCGGGATGGCCGAGGAGCGGCTCATCCGTGGCCTGCACCCGTACATCGCCCAGCGGATGCAGCTGGAGCGGCTGCACAAGTTCGACCTGACCCGCCTGCCGTCGTCGGACGAGGAGGTCTACCTCTTCCAGTGCGTGGCCCGGGAGAACCCGTCGGACCAACGCCTCGTGGCGTTCGCGCAGGTGCGCGACCTGACCCCGCTGCGCGAGCACGACGGCCGGCTGGTCGCCCTGCCGACGACCGAGGACACCGTCGCCGCCTGCCTCGACTCGATCCGCCGGGCGCAGTCGCGGCGACCGGCGAAGACCCGCTTCCAGACCAACCGCATCGTGATCTACGTCTGGCCGCCGAGCGAGCTGACCCGCGAGGAGATGGAGATGATCGCCGGGCGGGTCCGCCCGACGACCGCGGGCGCCGGCCTGGAGGAGATCCTGTTCATCGCGCGGCAGCGCGACCGGAGGACCGGCGAGCTGACCAAGATCGCCGTACGGATCTCGTTCAACGCCACGGGCGGCGCCCAGCTGAGCGTCGGCGAGCCGCCGGTCGAACCGGTCGAGCCGCTGGACGACTACCGGCTGAAGGTGCTGCGCGCGAGCAGCCGCAACACCGTCTACCCGTACGAGCTGACCGGCCTGCTCGGCGACTTCGTCGAGCACGACCTCGCCGAGAAGCACGCGCTCGTGCCGGTCGACCGGCCCCGGGGGCGCAACACCGCGGCGATCGTCGCGGGCGTGGTCACCACGCCGACCCCGCGGCACCCGCAGGGCGTCACCCGGGTCGTGCTCCTCGGCGACCCCACGAAGGCGCTCGGGGCGCTGTCCGAGCCGGAGTGCCGCCGCGTGATCGCCGCGCTGGACCTGGCCGAGCGGATGGGCGTGCCGCTGGAGTGGTACGCGCTGTCCGCCGGCGCCCGGATCTCCATGACCTCCGGCACGGAGAACATGGACTGGGTGGCGGCCGCGCTCAAGCGGATCGTCGAGTTCACGCAGGACGGCGGTGAGATCAACATCGTGGTGGCGGGCATCAACGTCGGCGCGCAGCCGTACTGGAACGCCGAGGCCACGATGCTCATGCACACCCGGGGCGTCCTGGTGATGACGCCGGACTCGGCCATGGTGCTCACCGGCAAGCAGTCGCTCGACTTCTCCGGCGGCGTGTCGGCCGAGGACAACTTCGGCATCGGCGGCTACGACCGGGTGATGGGCCCGAACGGGCAGGCGCAGTACTGGGCGCCGGATCTCCCGGCCGCCCGGGACGTGCTGATGGCGCACTACGAGCACACGTACGTGGCGCCGGGCGAGTCGGCGCCGCGACGGGCGACGACCACCGACCCGGTCGACCGGGATATCTCGGACTTCCCGCACACCGTGGCCGGCAGCGACTTCACCACCGTCGGCGAGATCTTCTCCCCCACCGCCAATCCGGACCGGAAGAAGCCGTTCGACATCCGGACCGTGATGCGCGCGCTGGCCGACCAGGACCACCCGGTGCTGGAACGCTGGGCGGGCATGGCCGACGCGGAGACCGCGGTCGTGCAGGACGTGCACCTCGGCGGCATCCCCGTGTGCCTGCTCGGCATCGAGTCCCGGGCGGTGCCGCGTCGCGGCTTCCCGCCCACCGACGGCCCGGACACCTACACGGCGGGCACCCTGTTCCCCCGCTCGTCGAAGAAGGCCGCGCGGGCGATCAACGCGGCCAGCGGCAACCGACCGCTGGTGGTGCTGGCCAACCTGTCGGGCTTCGACGGCTCACCCGAGTCGATGCGCAAGCTGCAACTGGAGTACGGCGCCGAGATCGGCCGCGCCATCGTGAACTTCCGCGGCCCCATCGTGTTCTGCGTGATCTCGCGGTACCACGGCGGCGCGTTCGTGGTGTTCTCGAAGGCGCTGAACCCGAGCATGACCGTGCTGGCGCTGGAGGGCTCGTTCGCCTCGGTGCTGGGCGGCGCCCCGGCCGCCGCGGTGGTGTTCTCCGGCGAGGTGAACGCCCGCACCGCGGCCGACCCGCGGGTGCGGGACCTGGAGGCCCGGGTGGCGGCCGCCTCCGGCGCCGACCGGGCGGCGCTCACCGCCGAACTGGACGAGCTCCGCTCGTCGGTCCGCGCGGAGAAGCTCGGCGAGGTGGCCACGGAGTTCGACCGGGTGCACAGCATCCAGCGGGCCGTCGAGGTCGGTTCGGTCGACGCGGTCATCCGCGCGGCGGAACTCCGTCCGCGCGTCATCGACGCCATCGAGGCGCACCTGCGGTGAGGGCCGGCGCGGTCGGCGGCGACGCCCCGACCGCGCCGCGCACGAGGAAGGGCCCCGGAGCGAACTCCGGGGCCCTTCGTGTGGTGCGAGGAGATTACTTGGTGAGCGGGCCGAGCTTCGGGTCGTTGGCGTACGCCTCGGCCGCGTTGGCCTTGGTGACGGCCACCGGCGGCAGCAGGTAGGTGTCCACGACCTTGGCGCCGTTGTTGTACGACTTGGTGTCGTTCACCTCGGGGGTGTTACCGGCCTGCAGGGACTTCACCATCGCGATGGTCTGCTTGACCAGGTTCCGGGTGTCCTTGTTGATCGTCATGTACTGCTCGCCAGCCATGATCGACTTGACCGACTCGACCTCGGAGTCCTGGCCGGTGACGACCGGGATGGTCTTGCCGGCACCCTTGATCGAGGTGATGATCGCGCGGGCCAGGGTGTCGTTCGGGGAGAGGACGCCGTCCAGCTCCTTGTTGCCGTAGGTCGAGGTCAGCAGCTGGTCCATGCGGGCCTGGGCACCCTCGGCCTTCCAGCCCTGGATGGCGGTCTGCTTCACGTCGGTCTGCTTCGAGGCGACGACGACGTTGCCCTTGTCGATCTCCGGCTTGAGCACGTCCATGGCGCCGTTGAAGAAGACACCGGCGTTGTTGTCGTCCGGCGAGCCGGAGAACAGCTCGATGTTGTACGGGCCGTTCGGCTTCTTGGCCTTCATGCCGTCCAGCAGGGCCTGGCCCTGGAGCTGGCCGACCTTGAAGTTGTCGAACGCGACGTAGTAGTCGAGGTCCGGGGTGTTGGTGATCAGGCGGTCGTACGCGATGACCTTCGCGCCGGCGGCGTGCGCGGCGGCCACCTGGGTGGACAGCTGCGCGGCGTCGGTCGCGCCGATGACGATGACCTTGGCGCCCTTGGTCACCATGGCGGTGATCTGGGCCTGCTGGTCCGCGACGGTGGTCGACGCGCCGGCGTACTGCACGTCGCTCTTGAAACCGGCCTCCTTGAGGCCGTTGGTGAACAGGTCACCGGCGAGGACCCAGTTCTCCGAGGTCTTCGACGGCAGGGCGACGCCGATCAGGGAGTCGGCCGCGAAGCCCTTGGTGTCGCCCTTGGCGCCGCCGGTGTCGCCCTCGCGGCCGTTGCCGCAGGCGGTGGCGGTCAGGGCCAGCGCGGCGATGGCGCCGATGGCCATCGACTTGCCGATCAGTTTACGCATGGCTGGTGGAGCCCTTCTGGAGAGGTGATACGGGGTGTGAGGCGGGGTGGAACGTCAGCTCGGCACGGCCGTGCGGGCGGTTTCCCGTTCCGCGTCCGGTGGTGCCGTGGGCGGGGCGGGCGTGTCGCGGCGGAAGGAGCGGGTGAGGCTGCCGATGATCGAGAACCGGCCCTGCTTCTTGTTGTAGACGTCGACCGCGACGGCCAGCAGCAGCACCAGGCCCTTGATGATCTGGACCTTGTCGGTGCCCACGCCCTGGAGCTGGAGACCGTTGTTGAGCACCGCCATCACCAGACCGCCGACGATCGAGCCGCTGATGGTGCCGATGCCGCCGGCGACGGCCGCGCCACCGATGAAGACGGCGGCGATCGCGTCCAGTTCCCAGCCGTTGCCGTCCTGCGGCCCGGAGGCCGCCGAACGGGCCACGAAGATCATGCCGGCCAGGGAGGCCAGGATCGCCATGTTCATCATGACGAAGAAGTTGACCCGCTTGAGCTTCACACCGGAGAGCTCCGCGGCCCGGGAGTTGCCGCCGACGGCGTAGATGTGTCGGCCGCCCGCGGTGTTCCGGGTGTAGAAGGAGTAGGCGAGCACCAGCGCCAGCAGGATGATGCCGGAGACCGGGAAGCTCGTGCCGACCCGGCCGCTGGCGAACCGCAGCGACGCGAAGACGATCACGCCGACCATGACGGCCATCCGGAGCACCGAGATCCACATCGGGGCCGGTTCGGCGTCCATCTCGCGGCGGGTCTTGCGGGCCTGGAACTCCCGCCACACCACGGCCACACACGCGGCGAGGCCGAGCAGGAGCGTCAGGTTGTTGTAGCCGGTGTCCGGGCCGACCTCGGGCAGGAAGCCCGAGCCGATCACCCGGAAGCCCTCCGGCACCGAGATCGTGTTCGCGTTACCGATGAACTGGTTGCCGCCCCGGAAGAGCAGCATGCCGGCCAGGGTGACGATGAACGCCGGCACCCCGACGTACGCGACCCAGAAGCCCTGCCAGGCGCCGATGATCGCGCCGATCACCAGGCCGAACAGGATGGCGACGGGCCAGGGCAGCGACCACTCCGCCATCGACTTGGCCACCAGGATGCCGGTGAAGGCGGCGATCGAGCCGACCGAGAGGTCGATGTGCCCGGCGACGATCACCATGAGCATGCCGATGGCCAGGATGAGGATGTACGAGTTCTGGTTGAACAGTGCGATCAGGTTGTCCGATCGCAGGGTCAGGCCGTTGGTCCAGATCTGGAAGATCAGGACGATCAGCACCAGCGTGAAGATCATCCCGAACTGGCGGGCGTTGGACGTGGTCCCTCCGAAGAGGTTCTTCTGCAGGTCCTTGATTCGGCTCATCGTGTCTGCATCTTCTTCGTCGAGGTCATCTGCTTCATGAGGGTTTCCGGGTCCGCGTCCTGCCGGGCGATCTCGCCGGTGATGGTGCCCTCGAACACGGTGTAGATGCGGTCGCAGAGCCCGATCAACTCGGGGAGCTCCGAGGAGATGACGACGACGCCCTTCCCCTGGTCGGCGAGCCGCTGGATGATGCCGTAGATCTCGTACTTGGCGCCCACGTCGATGCCGCGGGTCGGCTCGTCGAGGATCAGGAGGTCCGGGTCCGTGAACATCCACTTCGCCAGGACGACCTTCTGCTGGTTGCCGCCCGAGAGCTTGGAGACGCCCTCGTCGACCGTCGGCGCCTTGGTGCGCAGTTCCCGGCGGTAGGACTCGGCCGCCTGGTACTCCGCGACCTCGTCGAGGACCCCGTGGCGGGAGATCTTCGACAGCTTGGCGGCGACCGTCGAGGTCTTGATGTCGTCGAGCAGGTTCAGGCCGATCGCCTTGCGGTCCTCGCTGACGTACGCGAGCCCGTGGGCGATCGCGTCCGCCACCGACTTCAGGACGATCTCCTTGCCGTCCTTGATGATCGTGCCCGACTCGTACACCCCGTAGGAGCGGCCGAAGACGCTCATGGCCAGCTCGGTGCGGCCGGCGCCCATCAGGCCGGCGAAGCCGACGATCTCGCCGCGCCGCACGGTGAAGCTCTCGTTCTTGCAGACCTGCCGCTCGGCGGAGATCGGGTGCCGGACGTTCCAGTTCCGGACCTCGAAGAACACCTCGCCGATCTTCGGGGTGTGGTCCGGGAAGCGGCTGCTCAGCTCGCGACCGACCATGCCCCGCACGATCCGGTCCTCGTCGACGCCGTCCGCCTTGACGTCCAGCGTCTCGACGGTGCGGCCGTCACGAATGATGGTGATCTGATCGGCGATCGCCTCGATCTCGTTGAGCTTGTGCGAGATCATGATCGAGGTGATGCCCCGCGAGCGGAAACCGCGCAGCAGGTCCAGCAGGTGCTGGGAGTCGGCCTCGTTGAGCGCGGCCGTCGGCTCGTCCAGGATGAGCAGCTTGACGTCCTTGGCGAACGCCTTGGCGATCTCCACGAGCTGCTGCTTGCCGACGCCGATGTCCTTGACCAGGGTGTCCGGGTCCTCCCGCAGGCCGACCCGGGCCATCAGGTCCAGCGCCATCCGGTTCGCGGCCTTCCAGTCGATCGCCCCCCGCTTGCGGGGCTCGTTGCCGAGGAAGATGTTCTCGGCGATCGACATGCCCGGGATGAGCGCGAGCTCCTGGTGGATGATCACGATCCCGGCGTTCTCGCTCGCCCGGATGTCGGAGAAGCGGGTCTCGGCGCCCTGGTAGACGATCTGGCCGTCGTAGCTGCCGTACGGGTAGACCCCGCTGAGCACCTTCATGAGCGTCGACTTGCCGGCGCCGTTCTCGCCGACGATGGCGTGGATCTCACCGGCGCGGACCACCAGGTTGACGTCGGCCAGGGCCTTGACGCCGGGGAACTCCTTGGTGATGGAGCGCATCTCCAGGAGGACGGGCAGATCGCTCATCGCTCCCACCTTGCCAACGTCATGGCCGCCTCCGCGGGTTATGACCTTCGCTCACTTTTCGTTGTCGTGGGCAAGGAAATCTCGTCGGAGGCGCTTCCGCAAGTGCCCAAGTCGCTCTTTTGCGTAACAAGTCGGTAATATCGACCGCCACGCTCGGTGACTTTCGCGACGCCCCCTCGGCTTGCCGACAAGCGCGACGGGGGTGCTACCGACCAGCCCATGACATCGTTGACGCGCATCGTATACCGCGGTTTCCGAACGGCCCTCGTGACCCGGGCCGGTCCTGGTGTGGGCCGGGACGCCGACGCCGACCCGAGCCGGCGATCACCTGCCACCCCGGTGTCATAATTCCCGCCATGACCGCTGACCGGAAGGCTGGTCGACCGAGCCTGGCGCAGGTCGCGGCGCTGTCCGGCGTGTCGGTGAAGACCGCCTCCCGGGCCCTCGGGGGCGAACCCCGGGTGGCCCCGGAGACCCGGTCGCGGGTGCGCGACGCCGCCGACCAGCTCGGCTACCGACTGAACGGGGTGGCCCGCGAGCTGCGCCGGGGCGCGAGCACCTCCACGCTGGTCGGCCTGCTCATCGGCGACCTGGCGAACCCGTTCTACTCCCGGCTGGCCGGGGGCCTGGAGCGCGACCTGCGCATGCGCGGCCTCCAGCTGATCACCGCGAGCACCGACGAGGATCCGGAGTGGGAGCGGCGGCTCGCCGACGCGCTGCTGGAGCGGCGGGTCCGCGGGCTGGTGATCGCCTCGACCGCGACCGAGCACGCCCACTTCGCGGCCGAACACCGCCACGGCATCCCGTTCGTGTTCGTGGACCGGCCGCCGGTCGAGCTGAGCGCGGACACCGTGCTGCTGGACAACCACCACGGCGCCCGGCAGGCCGGCGCCCACCTGACCGCGGCAGGCCACCGGCGGATCGGGGTGGTGGGCGACCTGGCCCGCCTGAGCACCCACCGGGACCGGCTGGACGGCTTCGCCGAGGCCATGCGCGCCGTGGGCGTGGCGAACTGGGCGGACTACCTGGTGGAGAACGCGCACGACGTCGCCGCCGCCGAACGGGCCGTGCGGGGTCTGCTGGCCCGCACCCCGCCCCCGACCGCCCTGTTCACCCTGAACAACCGGATCACCCTGGGGGCCCTGCTCGCGCTGCGGGGGCATCCGGCGCCGCCCGCGCTGGTCGGCTTCGACGAGGTGGACGTCGGCGACGTCCTGAGCGTGAGCGTCGTGGCGCACGACCCGGAGGACATGGGCCGGCGGGCGGCCGGGCTGCTGCTCGACCGGATCGACGGTCACCGCGGGCCCGCCCGGCAGGTGGTGATCCCGACCCGCCTCCTGGCCCGGGGCTCGGGCGAGCGGCCACCTACCCCGTCCCACTCCTAGTCCCCATTGACACACACCTCCCTGGGCTCTACACAGGACGGTGACACCTGTCGATGACAACGATGTCACGGAGGGTCGTCCGCGCCTAAGGAGGATCGCCTCATGCTCCGATCAGGCCCGTCCCGCCTGCTCACCCTGGTGGCCACCGCCGTCACCGGAGCGTCCGCACTCGTCGCGGTCGCCTCGCCCGCCGCAGCCGCGCCGCTCAACCTCACCCCGTACGTGAACCCGTTCATCGGCACCGACGACAGCAACGCGCCGAACCCGGTCGGCGGCGGCGCCGGCGGCAGCACCGTCCCCGGCCCGGTGCAGCCCTTCGGCATGGTGCAGCTGAGCCCGGACACCCCCACCGCCTCACCCTCGGGCTACCGATTCAGCGACACCCAGATCGAGGAGTTCAGCCTCACCCACTTCAATGGCGCCGGCTGCGCCAACAACGAGGACCTCGGGATCCTGCCCGTCACCGGCGCGCTCGGCGCCTCGCCGGGCACCTCGTGGACGTCCTACCGCGCCACTCAGGACAAGGCCCAGGAACAGGCCCGGCCCGGCTTCTACCGGGCCGTGCTCAGCAACTACGGCAACACCCGGGTCGAGGCGTCGGCCACCCGGCGCAGCGCCGCCCTGCGGCTGACCTATCCCGCGACCAGCACCGCGCGGGTGCTCATCAACACCAGTCGCAGCGCCACCGGCAACCGCCCCGGCTCGATCCAGATCAGCGGCTCCACCGTGACCGGCAGCGTCACCGGCGGCGGCTTCTGCGGCAACAGCAGGACCTACCAGATCTTCTACCGGATGGAGTTCGACCGCGCCCCCAGCGGCGTCGGCACCTGGCTCGGCGGCACCGTGACCGCCGGCTCCACGAGCGCCAGCGGCACCAACTCCGGCGGCTACCTGACCTTCGACACCTCCGGCAACCCGGTGGTGCAGGTCAAGGTCGGCATCTCCTTCGTCAGCGCGGCCGGCGCGCAGGCCAACCTCGCTGCCGAGCAGTCCGGCTTCGCCTTCGACACCGTCCGGGCCGACGCCGACGCCCAGTGGAACGCGATCCTCAACCGCGTGCAGGTCACCGGCGGCGCCGCCGCCGACCTGCAGAAGTTCTACACCGCGCTGTACCGCGTGTTCATCAACCCCAACCTGGCCAGCGACGTCGACGGGCAGTACCGGGGCTTCGACAACGCCGTCCACACCGCCGGCCACCCGGTCTACCAGAACTACTCCGGTTGGGACATCTACCGCTCCTGGGCCGCGCTGATCGCCTTCCTCGCGCCCGCCGAGGCGGCCGACATCGCGAAGTCCATGGTGCTCGACGGCCAGCAGGGCGGCCTGCTGCCGAAGTGGTCGCACAACCATAACGAGGCCTTCGTCATGACCGGCGACCCCGGCCCGATCGTCGTCGACAGCATGTACCAGTTCGGCGTCCGCGGGTTCGACACCGCGGCGGCGCTGGCCCTCATGAAGAAGAGCTCCGCCGGCGGCACCACCCAGGGCAGCCCGATCCGCGGCCGGCAGAGCGGCTACGTCCAGCGCCACTACATCGACGGCGACCCGTCGGACTCGCTGGAATACTCCGCCAGCGACTTCGCGGTGGCCCAGTTCGCCCGGGCCCTGGGCGACACCGCCACCTACGACACCCACATGGCGCGGGCGCAGTGGTGGCGCAACACATTCAACACCGAGTCGGGCTACGTCCACCCGCGCAACGCCGACGGCAGCTGGCCGTGGCCGCTCGACCCGGCCAGCCAGTCGAACTTCGTCGAGGGCAACGCCTCGCAGTACACCTGGATGGTCCCCTACAACCTGGGCGCCCTCATCGACCTCATGGGCGGGCGGCAGACCGCCGTCCAGCGGCTCGACCACCACTTCACCCAGACCAACGGCGGCCAGTCGCAGCCGTACTTCTACATCGGCAACGAACCGGAGCACGGCGTCCCCTGGGCCTACCACTTCGCCGCGGCGCCGGCCGGCACCAGCGCCGCGGTCCGGCGGATCATGAACGAGTCGTTCACCACCGGCCCTGGCGGCCTGCCCGGCAACGACGACCTCGGCGCCACCTCCGCCTGGTACGTCTGGTCCGCCCTCGGCATGTATCCGCCCACCCCGGGCGCCGACACCCTCGCCCTGCACGGCCCGATCTTCCCGTCGGTCCTCGTCGACCGGCCGGCCGGCGACGTCCAGATCACCGCCGCCAACGCGGGCCAGGGCAACCAGTACGTGCAGGGCCTCGCCGTCAACGGGGCGCCCACCCAGCGCACCTGGCTGCGCTACGGCGACCTCGCGGGCGGCGCCACCCTGTCGTACACGATGGGCGGCGCGCCGTCGTCGTGGGGCACCAACCCCGCCGACGTGCCGCCGTCGTTCACCGACGGGTCGACCCCGCCGGCGGCCGCACCGGAGCTGGGGGCCAACCTGGCCGCCGGCAAGCCGGCCAGCGGCTCGGCCGCGTGCAACGCCGCCGAGGGCCCGGAGAAGGCGTTCGACGGCCGCCTGGGCAGCACCAGCAAGTGGTGCTCGCTCGCCTCCGGCACGAAGTTCCTCCAGGTCGACCTCGGCGCGAACCAGACCGTCCGCTCGTTCGTCGTCAAGCACGCCGGGCTCGGCGGGGAGAACACCGGCTGGAACACCGGTGACTTCACCATCCAGACCAGCATCGACGACAGCGCCTGGACGACCCGCGCCACCGTCACCGGGAACCGCGCGAGCCGCACCTACCACCCCGTACCGGCCGTGCCGGCCCGGTACGTCCGGCTCAGCATCACCACGCCGACCAACAACGGCAACACCGCCGCCCGGATCGGCGAGTTCGAGGTGTACGGCGCCGCGGGCGCGACGAACCTGGCGCTGAACCGGCCCGCCACCGCCGACTCCCAGTGCGCGAGCACGGAGGGGCCCGAGAAGGCCGTCAACGGCAGCACCTCCGGCGGCAACTCCGACAAGTGGTGCTCGACCGGCGCCACGAAGTCCCTCCGCATCGACCTGGGCGGCGGCCACCGCATCCAGTCGGTCACCGTCCACCACGCCGCAGCCGGCGGCGAGGATCCCGCCTGGAACACGCGGGACTTCGACCTGCAGGTCTCCCCCGACGGGTCGACCTGGACGACCGTCGCCCAGGTGCGGGGCAACACGGCGGGCGTGAGCACCCACCCGATGTCCGTCGACGGCAGGTACGTGCAGGTCAAGGTGCTCACCCCCACCCAGACCGGCGACGCGGCCGCCCGCCTCTACGAGGTCGAGGTCTTCGGCACCTGACCGCGGGCCCAAAACCGCTCGGACGGCGGCCGGCGCCCGCGGGGCACCGGCCGCCGCCGGAGCGGAAAAGCGCGTGCGGATCGGGTGGTGACCGCTCTACCGTGCCCGGCGTGACCCTGGACATCGTAAGCCTGGCCGAGCGCCCCGACCTGGCGCCGCTGCTCGACAAGGACTTCGACGGCGCCTGGCCGCAGTTCATGCTCTGGGACCCGATGGGCTCGGTGTACTACAGCGTGGCCCACGACCTCTACCCGGAGTTCGTCTTCGCCGCCGTCGACCCCGCCGAGCCGGGCCGTGCCGTCGCCAAGGCGTACGCCGTGCCGCTGCGCTGGACCGAGGACGAGCTGCCCGACGGCGGCTGGGACCGGGTGATCCAGCGCTCCACCGTCAACCGGCTGAGCGGCGACACACCGAACCTCGTCTCCGCACTGGAGATCTGCGTGCGGCCGGACCGGCGCGGCGGCGGGGTGTCCGGGCTGATGCTCGCGGCGATGCGCGCGGCGGTCGCCCGGCAGGGCTTCGACACCCTGGTGGCGCCGGTGCGCCCGAGCGGCAAGGCCACCGTCCCGGACGTGCCGATGAGCGAGTACGCGGCGCGGGTCCGCCCCGACGGCCTGCCGGTCGACCCGTGGCTGCGGGTGCACGTCCGGGCCGGCGGGGTGATCGAGCGGGTGGCGCCCCGGTCGATGGCGATCACCGGCACCCTCGCCAACTGGCGGCGGTGGACCGGGCTGCCGTTCGACACCAGCGGGCCGGTGCACGTGCCGGGAGCGCTGGCGCCGGTGCTTGTCGACGTGGCGCACGACCACGCCGCCTACGTCGAGCCGAACGTGTGGGTGCGGCACCGGCTGTGACCGGCGGTCAGGCCGGCCAGGCGTGGCCGATCCCGTCGAGCAGGAGCACGACCCCCTCGGTGGCCGCCTCCCGGTCCCGGGAGATCTCCCGGTATTCCGGGGAGGTGGACCACCGCTCGAAGTCCGCCCGGTTGTCGAAGGACATGAGCACGACCTTCTCGTGCGGCCAGCTCCCCTCGACCACGCGCGGGGACGGGTCGGCGGCGAGCAGCCGGCCGCCGTGCCGGGCCAGGACGGGCAGGAAGGCGGCGACGTACCGGTCGTAGCGCTGCCGGTCGTGGACGGTGATCTGCGCGAGGGCGTAGACGGTCACCGACCCAGGCTACTCACCGGTACGCGCCGCCGGTGTCCCCCGGCCCGGCAGCGCCAGGCCGCCTACCGGCCGACCGTGCGGACGGTGAAGCTGCGGAACGAGCCGATCGCGCCCTGGCCGAAGGCCCGTTCCGCGGGCGGGATGGAAACGCTGTAGGGCGCGTACCGCGGGTCGCAGACGCCGGGGCCGGTGGCGTCCGGCGGGGTGCAGCCGTACTGGAACGGGAACGCGTCGAGCAGGCTGAACAGGCCGTGCGCCAGGAAGAACGACCGGATCTTCCCGGCCAGCGGCTCGCCGGGGCCCAGCGACGGGTACGTGCCGGTGTAGCCGACGCCCTGCCGGTCCAGCGGCACGCCCACCTGCCCGACCCGCGCGACCACGACGTCGTCCAGCAGGTACGTCACGCTGGCGTGCCCGCCCGCCTCGCGGTAGCGGATCGCGGCCCGGTGCGGCACGCCCGGCGTGATGGGAACCTCCCGGATGATCTGCGTGTACGCCCGGTCCAGGCCGACCTCGGTGGCGCCCGGGCAGTCCGGGTTGGTGGTGTTGCCGGTGACCGTGCTGGGCAGCCGCTCGATCAGCGGGAACGCGCGGGTGCCGGAGACGAACCAGTCGAAGAGCTGCCCGGTGCAGAAGTCGATCATGTTGAGCACCACGGCCGCCTGCTGCCCCTCCAGCACGGCGCGGGCGTAGGGGCGGGCGGTCGGTCCGGCGACGGCGGCGGAGCCCGGCGGCCCGTACCGGCCGTGCACCACGTGCCCGCCGGCCGCGCCCGGGGTACGCGCCGTGATGTCCACGGAGAACTCGACCGACCCCTGCCGGGGCACCGGGAAGGTGCGGTTGCTGACGGCCATGTACTTGAGATGGTCGTAGACGTTGTAGTCCACGCCGGTCTTGAACGGCACGTCGCTGACGGTGACCACCCCGTCGGCGACGGCGCGGGTCGCCCCGTCCAGCGGGCCGTAGATGTTCGACCACTTCCGCTCGTACTCGGCCAGGTCGGCCGAGTCGTAGTGCACGACGCTCGGCCGTGACCCCGGTGCCGCGACGGCCGCTCCCGGAACCCCGACCACCACGACGACCGTCGCGGCGCCCAGCACGCGGCGGAACCTGTCCTGTCTGCGCACGTCGTCCTCCCTGCCGCGGTGCCCCGGGACCGCGCCGGTCGCGGCCGCGCCACCTCGAACCATCGTCCGAGGTGGATGCCGTCCCCGGCATCCACCGCGCGGCGCGGCCCGCCGAGCCGGACGGCCCGGCCGTCCAGGCGGGGCGGTGCCGGCAGGCTCCGCCGGGCTCCGCCACCATGGACCGTTGGTCGGGACCCCCTGCGGCACGGAAGCTGTCAACTGCCCGAACCGCCCTGGTCATTACGCCCCTGACCTGCGGATACTGGACCAGAGGCCAGCCGCCGAGCTGCGCCGGTTGGGGGGAGTCACCATGATCGACCAGGAGACCCAACCCGGGACCACCCCGGAGACACCACCGCCGGCGCCGACCGGGTCCACGGTGCCCACCGCGGTCTGGCAGGTGCGGGTACGGACCAAGCTGGACGACCTGTACCAGCAGCTCAGCGGCCTGGAGGCCGGCGGCACGGTGAACCCCGACCGGGTCGCCGCGCTGCGCGCCCAACTGTCCGGCGTGGAGTCGGTGCTCGGCCGCAGCGGCGTGGTCGAGTGGCTGCGCGGCGGCAACCTGGAGTACGCCTGGCAGACCATCCACTCGGTGGAACGCGCCATGGTGGGGCTGCGGACGCCCGAGGAACTGCTCGGCCTGCTGCCGGCGTACCAGAGCGCGGCCGCGCAGTTCCTGAAGGCCGACGACAAGGTGCTGACCGACTTCGACGCGTCGACGGACGCCGCGGCCCCGGCCCGGTTCCAGGCCAAGGTGCAGGCGCTGCTGCTGCGCTACCACTCGGCGTCCGACGAGTTCCACGAGTCGGTACGCCGGTTGCGCAACCGGATGCTCGGGCTGTCGGTGTTCGCGCTGATCGCCGAGGTGCTCATGGTCCTCGTGCAGTGGCGCAGCCGGGACGTGCAACTGCTCAAGGCACCGACCGACGCGGCCGGCGTGCCGGCCTGGCGGCTGCTCTTCTTCGTGCTCATCGCCGGGGCGCTCGGCGCGTTCATCAGCGCCCTGCCCTCGATGATCACCTCGCGGTCCGGCGGCCTGCCCTACAAGCTGCCCTTCCAGCAGGGCCTGCTGAAGCTGGCCATCGGGCCGCTGGTCGCGGTCGTGGGGATCATGCTGGTGATCGGCGGCCTCGTGGAGACGACGGTGAACAGCACCGCCGCCCTGCTGGGCGTCGCCATCGTCTTCGGCGCCGGCCAGCAGGCGGTCACCGCGTTCGCCGACCGCCGGGCGTCGGAGCTGCTCACTCCGGTCACCAAGGACTGACCGGCGACGGCGGCGAGCCGGCGGCCGCCTGGGTAGCCTGAAGCGCATGATCTTCATCACCGCGAAGTTCCGGGTCCGGCCCGAGGACGCCGACCGCTGGCCGCAGATCGCCGCCGACTTCACCGAGGCCACCCGGGCCGAACCCGGTTGCCTCTGGTTCGACTGGTCCCGCAGCCTCGACGACCCGACGGAGTACGTGCTGGTCGAGGCGTTCCGGGACGACGACGCGGGCGCCGCGCACGTGCGGTCCGCGCACTTCCGCGAGGCGCAGCGCACCCTCCCGCCGCACCTGGCCGAGACGCCCCGGATCGTCAACATGACCGTGCCGCAGCAGGACTGGTCCCGGCTCGGCGAGATGGCCGTCCCCGACGGCGACTGACACCGGGACGACCCGTCAGCACACCTGCTCGCCGACCGCCTCCGCCCGGCCGACGGCCGCCGGCAGCAGGTGGCGCACCACGGGCGCGCCGTCGGACAGCTCCCGCGCCCGGTCCTCCGCCTCCCGGTCGGCCTCGGTCAGCCGGCCGCCGTGCTGGCGCAGGTGCTCGTCCCAGGAGGGCACCAGGTAGACCTCGCTGAACTGGTCGGGCGTCTCGCCGGCGCGGAAGAGCCCCCACCGCATCGCCCCGGTGCGCTGCCGCGAACCGCGGACGTGGTCCATCGCGCCGAGGAACTCCGCCTCCCGCTCGGGCCGGACCGTGTAGGTGACCGTCACCAGCACCGGCCCGACCCGGGGATCCGGTTGGAGCGCGAGCGCCAGGGGCGGTCGGTAGGCGGTCGGGTCCCGGGTCAGACCGCGCAGGTCGGGCAGCGGCCAGATCTGCGACGTCACCGCACCGATCAGCATGAGGGCGGCCGCCACCGCGAAGGCGGCGACCAGCCCGGCGAGGTCGGCCACCACGCCCCAGAGCAGCGCCCCGACGGCCTGTCCGCCGCCCTGGACCACCTGGTAGACGGCCAGGCCGCGGGCGCGTACCCAGCCGGGGAGGAAGAGCTGGACCTCGGCATTGACGTTGGAGAGCACGGTCACCCAGGCCAGCCCGGCCGGCAGCAGGGCGACCAGCACCACCGGGACGCTCCGGACCGTCCCCACCAGAATCAGCGTCACCCCGTACACCGCCCCGGCCAGCAGCAGGAACTGGTTGGGCTTCATCGCGGTGCGGGTCCACGACAGCAGCAGCCCACCGAGGATGGCGCCCACCCCCAGGGCGGCCAGCAGCAGGCCGTACCCGCCGGAACCCAGGCCCAGCCGGCGGCTCGCCACCAGCGGCAGCAGCGCCCACAGGGCGCTGGCGGGGATGATGAACACCAGCGCCCGGCGCAACAGCCGGCGCACCGTCGGCGAGTGCCGCACGTAACGGCCGCCGGCGCGCAGCGCGGCGGTGAAGCGCTCGGGCACCTCGACGGCCCGGGCGCTGCCGGAACGCCACCGGAACAGCGCCAGCGCGAAGATCAGGTAGGCCACCGCGTTGAGTCCGAAGACCGGGGCCACGCCCACCCGGGCGATCAGCACGCCGGCGGCGGCCGGCCCGACGGCACGGGCCGCGTTGACGCTGATCGCCCCGAGCGCGGAGGCCGCCCGGAGCTGCTCGCGGGGCACCAACTCGGGGATGATCGAGGCCCAGGCCGGCAGGGTCAGCGCCTGCCCGACGCCGAAGGCGAAGGTGAGGGTGAGCAGCAGCGCCGGCGGCATGTGCCCCGCCGCCGTGAGCAGCGTCAGCGCCACGGCCACCGCCACCAGGAACAGCTGTACGGAGATCAGCAGGTGCCGGCGGTCGAAGGTGTCCGCGAGCGCACCCGACGGCAGCGCGAGCAGCAGCATCGGCAGCAGGCTGGCGGTCTGCACCAGGGCGACCAGCGTGGAGGCGTTGGCCTGGTGCACCAGCAGCCACTGCGCGCCGACCGTCTGCATCCAGGTGCCGATGTTCGCCGCGAGCAGGGCGAACCACAGGTTGCGGTAGACCGCGGTGCGCAGCGGCGACCAGGCCGAGAACGACTGCTCGGCGGTGGCGTCCGTGGTGGCGGTCACCGTCCCATGCCTCTCCCCGTGTCGCCGCCCCGCGCGAGTCCGCGCTCCTCTGCCGCCGCCGGGTTCCCGGTGACGCCGGTTCCACACGCCGGCCGACCGTCCGGGTGTGGGGCCGGGATAAGCGGGAAAGGCACGCCGGCCTGTCGGTGCCTGCCCTCCCACTCCACGGGGAGCGGTACCGACACCTTCTCGAACGCGGGGTGACGACAGATGACACGAGAGACGACCATGGGAGTCCGCTCGGTGACCGACAATCTCGGGATCCAGCGGGCGACCCGGGACCAGGGGTCGGAGGGGCTGGCCCGCATGCTGGGCTGGTTCAGCCTCGGCCTCGGTGTGAGCGCGCTCGCTGCGGGGTCACGGCTGGCCCGGGCGGCCGGCGTGGACGACTCGCGCACGGCCAGGACGGTGCTGCGGGTCACCGGGGTCCGGGAGATCGGCCACGCCGCGGTGCTGCTGGTGCCGCGCCGGGCCGGGCTGGGGCCGTGGACCCGCGTGGCGGGCGACGTGCTGGACCTGGCCGCCACCGGCCGGGCGTACCGCAACCGGTGCGGCGACCGGCGCCGGCGGACCGGTCTCACCCTCGCCGTCCTGGGCGGGATCACCGCCCTCGACCTCTACGCCTCGGTGCGCGCCGCCCGCAACCGGCGGATCCGCCCGGGGGGCTTCGCGCACGGCTCCGTGACGGTCAACCGGACCCCCGAGGAGGCGTACCGCTTCTGGCACGACTTCGAGAACCTGCCGCGGTTCATGTACCACCTGCAGTCGGTGACGACCACCGGCCCGCGGCGCTCCCGGTGGTCGGCGAAGGCGCCGGCCGGCCGGACCGTCGAGTGGGAGGCGGAGATCGTGGACGAGCGCCCGAACGAGATGATCAGGTGGCGCTCCGTGGACGGTTCCCGGGTGCCCAACTCCGGCACTGTCCGCTTCACCCGGGCGGCCGGCGGCAACGGCACCGAGGTGCGGGTGGAACTGGAGTACGCGGTGCCCGGCCGCCGGGTGGGCACGCTGGTCGCGAAGGCGTTCGGCGAGAACCCGCAGCAGCAGATCTGCGACGACCTGCGGCGGTTCAAGCAGGTCATCGAGACCGGCGAGCTGACCCGGTCGGACGGGAC
The DNA here is from genome assembly GCF_008868175.1 of Micromonospora sp. AMSO31t. GTDB lineage: Bacteria > Actinomycetota > Actinomycetes > Mycobacteriales > Micromonosporaceae > Micromonospora. The sequence continues at coordinate 4,018 of NZ_WBKT01000018.1, read as the reverse complement.
ACCCGACGGCACGAGCATCCAAAACCAGGCGAAGCAGCGTCCGGCCCGCCCGCTGGCGACCCACCGGACCGCGTGAGGGAGGCACCATGAAGGCCAACTGCTGGGTCGCACCGAACCGGGTAGCCGTCGAGGAGGTACCGGACCCGACGGTCCTCAACCCGCGTGACGCGGTCGTCAAGGTCACCTCGGCCGCGATCTGCGGATCAGACCTGCACCTGCTCGACGGGTTCATCCCGGCCATGAAGCGCGGCGACGTGCTGGGCCACGAGTTCATGGGCGAGGTCGTCGAACTGGGCTCCGGGGCGCGCGACGGGCTGCGCGTCGGTGACCGGGTGGTGGTCGGCTTCCCCATCGCCTGCGGGGACTGCGCCTCGTGCCAACGCGGCCTCTACTCGGTCTGCGAGAACTCCAACCCGAACGCGGCGATCGCGGAGACCGCCATGGGCCACACCCCCGCCGGCATCTTCGGCTACTCGCACCTGATGGGGGGTTACGCGGGCGGGCAGGCCGAGTACGTCCGGGTCCCGTACGCCGACGTCGGCGCGCTCAAGGTCGGCGACGACCTGCCGGACGAGCAGGTGCTGTTCCTGTCCGACGTGCTGCCCACCGGTTACATGGCCGCCGAGATGGGCGACGTCAAGCCCGGCGACGTGGTGGCGGTCTGGGGCGCGGGGCCGGTCGGCCAGTTCGCCGCGGTGAGCGCCTTCCTGCTCGGCGCCGAGCAGGTGGTCGTCATCGACCGGTTCCCGTACCGGCTGCGGATCGCGCGGGACCGGGCCGGCGCGGACACCATCAACTACGAGGAGACCGACGTCCTGGACACGCTGCGCGAGATGACCGCCGGCCGCGGGCCGGACGTCTGCATCGACGCCGTCGGCATGGAGGGGCACCACCCCTCGGCGGCGCTGCACGCGTACGACCGGGCGAAGCAGGCCGTGAAGGCGGAGACCGACCGGCCGCACGCGCTGCGCGAGGCGATCCTGGCCTGCCGCAACGGCGGCACCGTCTCGGCGATCGGGGCGTACGGGGGCTTCATCGACAAGTTCCCGATAGGCTCGTTCATGAACCGGTCGCTGACCCTGCGCTCCGGGCAGGCCCACGTGCAGCGCTACATGCGCCCGCTGCTGGAGCGCATCCGCAAGGGCGAGATCGACCCGAGCTTCATCATCACCCACACGATGGGGCTCGACGACGCACCGCACGGCTACGACATCTTCAAGAACAAGCAGGACGACTGCCTGAAGGTGGTGCTCAAGCCCTGAAAGTTTCCAACAGACGGTGCCTCCAATATTGAAGCTTCTTTGCGCAGGCGGCTACCCTCCGAAGGAAGTGATCCACTATCCACCTTGGAGGGGTCGGACCATGCGCAAGCTGATGTCGGCGGTCGGTGCAGGGGCGTTGCTGACGGCGGGACTGTTCGTCGGCGCCGCACCGGCGCAGGCGGCGACCTGCACCCTGGTGCAGTCCGAGATCTACAACGGGGCCAACATCATCGCCTGGGCCCGGGGCCTGGAGGGCTGCTCCGGCGACGTCTACTGGGAGATCCAGTCCGGCGACGGCGGCACCTGGCAGGTCACCGAGAGCGGCACGACGCACTACGACAACCAGGTCGTCAGCTACTACGGCGACGTCGAGCTGCCGTGCTACCTGCGGCTGTACGCGAAGTTCGGCACGCAGGAGAAGCTCACCCAGCCGGCGCGCAACAACAACTGCGCCGGCTGAGCGGACGGGCCGGGCGGGGATGCTTCTCGGCGTCCCCGCCCGGCGCGCTCAGGGAACGGTGAGACCGTACGCGGCGAGGACCTCCGTGATGGGCTGGTAGTAGCTGGTGCCCCCGGAGGTGCAGTTGCCGCTGCCGCCGGACAGGATCCCGATGACAGTGCCGGTCGACGCCACGTAGAGCGGGCCGCCGCTGTCCCCCGGTTCCGCGCAGATGTTGGTCCGGATCAACCCGGACACGGCGCCCTCGGCGTAGTTGACGGTCTGGTTCAGGCCGGTGACCGAACCGCACCGCACGCCGGTGGTGGCGCCGCTGCGGCAGACCGCCTGACCGACGTACGCGTTGCCGGCGGCGTTGATGGTGACCTGGCCGGGATAGGTGTACACGGCGCTGGGGTGGGCGACCGTGCCGGTGTAGCGGACCACCCCGTAGTCGTTGCCGGGGAAGCTCGTGCCGGTCCGGCTGCCGAGCACGGTGGTGCGGGCGCTGTCGGCGTACCAGGTGCCGGCCAGGTTGGTGCAGTGCCCGGCGGTGACGAGGTAGTAGGTGCTGCCGCTGCGCACGTTCGCGCCGAGCGAGCAGCGGCCTCCCCCGCCGTAGATCGCCTGGCCGCCCGCGATCAGGGTGCGCAGCCGGCCGGGTCCGTGGCGGAGCACCGCGCCGGCCCGCGCCGCGGCGCGCCGCAGCGCGGCGAGCTGGACGCCGGTGACGGTGTCGTCGACGGTGAGCGTCATCCGGCCGCTGGCCGGGTCGAGGCCCCACGCGGTGCCGGCGGTACGCACCGCGGCGAGCCCGGTGGGCGTGGGTTCCGGGGCGACGCCGGCCCGGGCGGCGGTCGGGGTGCCGGCGAGCAGGGCGGCCAGCGCGAGAACCGCGAGCGATCGGCGCATGCGGACGCCTCCTTTCATCGTTCGGTATCGATGCCTGCCCAGCATCCACTCCGACCACCCCCGGTTCAACCAGGTCTGGAAGTTTCGGATCCTCCGCGCGCGCCGAGTCCGCACGCCACCGAGTCCGCACGAGAAAAACACATCCCCATCGACGCTGTTAAGTTTTCGGAACCGTTCCGGTAGTCTCCGCTCCAGAGATTCGCTTCGATCTACTCACGGTGGCGGGGAGTGCCCCTCCCCACCCCGCGCGGCCTCCGGGCGGCCGCGCACCGAGCCGACCACCGTGGCGGGCAGTGGTCGGGGCGGCTGTCCACACCGATACGGCTAGGAGAGGCTTTCAGATGGACAAGCTGCTCGCCCGCGGCAGCGGGAGCCTGAGCGCGGCGGCCCGGTCGCGCCCGCGGACCGCGGTGGTGTCGATGATGGCCGGCGTCGCGGTGATCGCCGCGACGGTGGCGGTGGCGACCAGCGCCAGCGCCGGGACGACCCTCGGGGCTTCGGCCGCCGAGAAGGGCCGCTACTTCGGCACCGCGGTGGCCGCGAACAAGCTGTCGGACGCCACGTATGTCGGCATCCTGAACCGCGAGTTCAACATGGTCACCCCCGAGAACGAGATGAAGTGGGACGCCACCGAGCCGTCCCAGGGCCAGTTCAGCTACACCAGCGCCGACCGGATCGTCAGCCACGCGCAGGCCAACGGCATGCGCGTGCGCGGCCACGCGCTGGCCTGGCACTCGCAGCAGCCGGGCTGGGCGCAGAACCTGTCCGGCACCGCCCTGCGGCAGGCGATGGTCAACCACATCACCCAGGTCGCCACCCACTACAAGGGCAAGATCTACGCCTGGGACGTGGTGAACGAGGCGTTCGCCGACAGCGGCGGCGGCCGCCGGGACTCCAACCTCCAGCGCACCGGCAACGACTGGATCGAGGTGGCCTTCCGCACCGCCCGGGCCGCCGACCCGGCCGCCAAGCTCTGCTACAACGACTACAACACCGACAACTGGACCTGGGAAAAGACCCAGGCCGTGTACAACATGGTCAAGGACTTCAAGGCACGGGGTGTGCCGATCGACTGCGTCGGCCTGCAGTCGCACTTCAACAGCGGCTCGCCCTACCCGAGCAACTACCGGACCACCCTGCAGAACTTCGCCGCCCTCGGCGTCGACGTGCAGATCACCGAGCTGGACATCGAGGGCTCCGGCAGCACCCAGGCCACCACCTACGGCAACGTCGTCCGGGACTGCCTGGCCGTGTCCCGCTGCACCGGCATCACGGTGTGGGGCATCCGGGACACCGACTCGTGGCGGGCCAGCGGCACCCCGCTGCTCTTCGACGGCAACGGCAACAAGAAGCCGGCGTACACGGCGGTGCTCGACGCGCTGAACGCGGGCGGCACCACCCCGCCGCC
>NZ_WBKT01000017.1 GCF_008868175.1 Micromonospora sp. AMSO31t | reverse complement strand
ACCCCGTGCAGTCCCGCGTACGCCGTGTTGAACGCCCAGTTCCCGGCCCCCGGCCCGTGGTGGTGCACGCCGCCCGGCACTGCTACGACCACGCGTACGCGGGGGCCGGGAACTGGGCGTTCAACACGGCGTACGCGGGACTGCACGGGGTGGACGCGTTCGTCACCCGGCTGCGCTCGCTGGTCGAGGCGGAACGGTTCGTGGCCGCCGGCATCCCGCTGATCGTCTCGGCGGCCTTCACCCGGGGGCAGGTTCCCGGGCTGGACTACGACACCCGGGGGCACCTGATCGTGCTGGTCGGCTTCACGGCCGACGGCGACCCGGTGCTCAACGACCCGTACGCCCCCGACGACGAGGGGGTGCGCCGGACCGTGCCCCGGGCGGCGTTCGAGGCGGCCTGGCAGGGCGGCAGCGGCGGCGTCGTCTACGTGGTGCGGCCCGGGTCGGTGCCGCTGCCGCCGGCGCCCGTCCAGGCCAACTGGTAGGTCAGCGGCCCACCGGCCAGATCATCAGCCCGCCCGACGGGCGCAGGCAGACCAGCGCGGTGCCCGAGTCGGCGCACTCGTCCCAGGAGCCGGGCAGCACCGCCCGGATCCGGGCCTCACCGGCCGCGACGTCCAGCACGCCGACCAGCGTCCGGTCGCCGGTCAGCCGGCGCAGCCCGAGCAGCCGGGTCGGGTCGCTCTCGACACCCGTCGTCCGCCAGCGACCGAGCCGGGCGAGAGCGCGCCCGGTGGCCGGGTCGAGCACCGACAGCTCCAACTCCAGCCCGACACCGGGCTCGGCGCCGAGCAGCCGGCCGCCGACCGGCGCCATTCCGACCCACTGGTCGTCCACCCAGCCCGGCCGGCCGGTGGCCGGGTCGAGGGCGCGTACGCCGCCGACCTGGTCGCGGATGCACACCATCCCGGCGCACTCGACGAACCACACCCCGGCGCGGGGCTCCACCGGCACGTTCCAGCGCCGGTCCAGCCGGTCCAGCCCGTACGCGGTGACCGTGCCCGGCGCGCCGTCGACCAGCAGCAGGTCGGCCACCACCTGGGTGAACCGGTAGGAGACCCGGTCCGCGGCCGGCGGCACCCGGCCGGCGTGCACCAGCGCGCCGGAGTCCGCGTCGTGCACCTCCACCCGGCCGTCCGGGGTGACCAGCACGATCTGGGTCGGCCCCCGGTCCTCCGTCCGGTAGGCCACCCCGTTGCTGGGCAGCGGCAGCGACCAGCGCACCGCGCCGGAGGCCGGGTCGACGGCCAGGACCGTGCCCGTCCCGGCGGCACGCGGCGTCTCGAACAGCACCCCGCCGGACGCGGTCGACACCGGGTAGCCGGACTGCCGCCAGCGCACCACGCCGGTCCGGGGATCCAGCAGGGTGGAGAGCGTGTCGCCGGCCCCGGCCGGGCTGCTCGTCACCAGCAGCCCGCCGGCCACCGTGCCCAGCCCGAGGACGTGGTCGCCGGCCGGCAGGGTGAACCGCCACAGCGGCTCGCCGCCGGGCAGGCGATGCCCGGTGACCACGCGACCACCCCGGCCGACGGTGCCCGGCCCGTCGGCCACCACGAGCCGGTCCGCCAGGACCAGGAAGACGGCGCCCTGCGGGGCGGCCACCCGGATCCCCGTCGGCGGCCGGGCCGGCGGGGCCGCGCCGGCCAGGGTGAGCACCGCGAGGCAGCAGAGCGCCACCACCCGGGCCACCCGGCCCGGCGGCCGGACCGGCGCGGACGCCGGCTCGTCGGCCTCGTCGCCGCGCCGCATCTCCCCCAGCTCGATGACCGGGCTCACGGCAGCCGCCACAGCGCGAACCCGCCGTTCGTGTGGCGGCAGACGACCAGCTTCGCGCCCATCCGGCAGTCCCCGATCGCGCCGACCAGGACGTCACGCGCCACGGGGCGGCCGCCGGCCGGGTCCAGCTCGACAAGAAGCTGGCGGCTGTTTCTTATCCGCCGGATGCCGAACAGCCGGCCGTCGAACTCGTCCTGGGGGACCACCTCCCAGACGCCGAGGTCGGCCACCAGCCGGCCGGTGGCCTCCTCCACCACCGCCATGGGGGTTCCGGTGGCCGTGGCCTCGCCCGCGGCGACCAGGAGCCGGCCGCCCGCGGCCCCAAACGTGCCCGTCCACCGGTCGCCGGTCCACCGGACGGCGCCGGTGGCGGGGTCGAGCGCCCACATCCCGCCGGTCAGCCGGGTGGCACAGAGCAGCCGGCCGCACCGCTCGGCGTAGCCGAGCAGCGGGAGCACCGCCGTCCAGCGCCGCTGCAGGGTGTCCAGGTCGTAGGCGGTGACGCTGCCGCCGTCGACCCCGATCACCAGCAGCAGCCCGGCGGCGAGCAGGGTCCGCCCCCGGGTGGGCCGGTCACCCGGAGCCAGGTCGCGGGCCGCCAGCCTCGCGCCGCTGGCCGGGTCGTAGACGGCGGTCTCGCCGTCGGCGGGCAGGTACACCAGCCGGTCCACCTCCCCGGACGGGCCGAAGCTGAGCTCGAGGCTGTCCGGGGTGCCGGGGGCCGACCAGAGGGTCCGGCCGTCGCTCACCGCCACCCGGCGGAACGGCTGCCGGCCCGTCACCTCGGGGACCTGCATGAGCAGCGCCCCGCCGGCCGGGAAGGCCACCCCGGGCTGGAGCCAGCTCACCCGGCCGGTGCGGGCGTCGAAGCCGATCGTCTCCCACCCGGAGTCGTTGGCGGCCCGCCCGACGAGCAGCACGGTGCCGTCCTGCTCCCACACCGTGGTGCCGGCTCCCTCCCCCGGCACCAGGGTCCGCCAGATCGTCCGGAGTGGACCCACACCGACGTGGTAGGCGACGAGTTGCCGGCCCACGCCGCGCTGCGGGTCGGGCGGCTGCACCACGTACACCCGGTCGCCGGAGACGAACGCGGTGGCACCGGGACCGCCGGCCAGGGTGCGCGCGGCGGGCCGCGACGGCGGGGCGGCGGCGCCCAGCGTGACCAACGCCACCAGCAGCACCACGACGCTCCGGAACGGACGGCCGACGGCCCGCGGCCGCCGGGCCGCCGGACCGGGCGCGGTGTCGTCGCGCAGCTCACCCAGATCAATGACGGTCACGACCACCCCCTCTCCGCGCCGCCGCACCGGCGGCCGGCCGTGACCGGTGCGGCGACGTGCCGCCTGTACGATGGCCCGTCGTGGCTGTGCCGGTGGTGGATCCCTCGCTGAACTCCTCGCCCGTCGAGGCCGAGGCCGTCGTGGCGGACCCGCCGCGTCGGCCCCGACGCCGGCCGGCGCGCGCCGACGTGCTGGCCATCGGAGCCTATGCGGTGCTCGGGGTTCTCGTCTGCCTCAACTACTGGGGGGACGTGGAGCACCGGGTCTCCTCGCACCTGCCGACCGACCACAGCTGGTTCGAATGGCTCTTCGCGCACGGCGCGTACTCGGTGCGTCACCTGGAGAACCCGCTCTTCACCGCCCGGCAGAACGCGCCGGACGGGGTGAACATGATGGCGAACACCTCGCTGCTCGGGGTCACCCTGCCGCTGGCGCCGCTCACCCTGCTGCTCGGCCCGCAGGTGATGTACGCGCTCTACCTCGGCGCGGCGCTCTCGGCCACCGCGGCCACCTCGTACTGGGTGCTGTCGCGGCACCTGGTGCGCTCGCGCGGGGCGGCCTTCGTCGGCGGCGCCTTCCTCGGTTTCGCCCCGGGCATCGTGCACCACGCCAACGGCCAGCCGAACTTCGTCTCCAACTTCCTGCTCCCGCTGATCGTGGCCCGGGTGCTGCGGCTGGGCGAACCGGGTCGCTGGCGGCGCAACGGTCTCGCGCTGGGCCTGCTGGTGGCGTACCAGATCTTCATCAACGAGGAGATGCTGCTGCTCACCGCGCTGGCCTGCCTGGTGGTCGTGGTGGCCTCGGTGGTGCAGCGGCCGCGTGCGGCGCGCGAGCGGGCCGGCGCGTTCCTCGCGGCCGCCGGGGTGGGCGGCGGGCTGGCCCTGCTGCTGACCGCGTACCCGATCTGGTTCCAGTTCAACGGGCCGCAGTCCTACCGGGGCCTGCAGGGCGGGGTCTTCCACAACTGGGGCGAGGACATGATGGCCTTCGTCACCTTCGCCCGCGACACGGTCGCCGGGAACGAGGCGGTGGAGCAGACCATCGGGCTGACCGAGCAGAACACCTGGTTCGGCTGGCCGCTGGTGCTCGTGGCGCTGGCCGCCCTGGTGCTGCTGGTGCGCCGCTCGCTGCCGGCCCGGATCCTGGCCGTGCTCGTGGTGGTCTTCTCGGTCGCCGCGATCGGCCCGAAGGTGCGTTTCGACGGGGTGGAGACCACCGTCGACGGCCCCTGGGCGTACGTGCCGGACGACCTGCCGCTGGTCGAGATGATGATGCCGACCCGGCTCAGCCTGGTGGTGGCCGCCGCGGTCGGCGTGCTGCTCGCGCTGGCCTGGGACGCCCTGTCCGGGCGCGGCCGCCCGCCGGTGCCCGCCCAGCGCACCGGCTCCGCCAGTCCCGGGTCGCTCCGGCGCCGGCTGCGCCTCGTCGGGTACGCGGCCATCGTGGCCGCCCTGCTCCCGCTGTTCCCCCGCCCGCTGCCGGCCCAGCAGATCGACCCGCCGCCGCGCTTCATCACGGCGGGCGGCTGGCGGCCCTACGTGCCGGACGGCCGCACCCTGGTGCCGGTGCCGATCCCGAGCAACGTGCACGGCCTGCCCACGCTGCGCTGGAGCGCGCTCACCGAGCAGGCGTTCCCCATTCCCGGCGGCTACTTCATCGGGCCGAACGAGGTGGGCGAGGGGGTCTTCGGCGCGCCGAACCGGCCGACCAGCACCCTCATCTACTCCACGATGGACGCCAACAAGGTTCCGCCGCTGACCGAGGAGAACCGCCGCCAGGCCCTCGACGACCTGCGCTTCTGGAAGGCGTCGGTGGTGGTGCTCGGCGCGAACCCCCGCGAAGACGTGCTCCGCGAGCTGATGACGGCGCTGCTCGGGCAGCCGCAGCGCGTGGACGACGTCTGGCTCTGGGACGTCCACGACCGCGTCTGACGGCCATTCGGCCGAGAGGTCAGCCGGTCAGGGGGCGGACATCCCACAGGTGCGCGCCGGGGACGTCGCGGCCGGGGCCGACCAGGGCGTCCACCGTGGCGCGGACCGGGTCGCCCGGCGTCGAGCCGGCCTGCACGAGCACCGCCGCCCGCCAGTGCCGCAGGTCCGCGACGGCCTGGCGGCGTTCCGCGTCGCCGATCGGCGGCACCTGGCCGGTTTCGGCGGCCCGGCGCAGCAGCAGCGAGGTGGGCAGGTCCGGCGCCCCCCAGTGCGCGGTGGGACTGTCGGCGGAGCGGGGGCCGATGAAGTAGCCGCCCGGCGCGTCGAAGGCCAGCCCGGTGCGCGCCGACCAGAAGGTGGCCGGGCTGACCCCGGACCCGGTCACGGGCGGCACCGGCACCAGCGTCCGCCCCGGCGGCACGTACGCCCGCCAGTCGCCGCCGGCCACGAAGGCCGGCACCGGCATGGCCGGCACGGTGCGGATCGGGGTCGGGGTGAGCGGCAGGAGCGCGGCGGCGACCGCGCCCGCCCACGGCGCCCAGGTGCGGGCCGCGCGGTGCCGGACCCGGTCCAGGGCGAGGGCCAGCAGAACCCCGAGCACCGGTACGCACACCAGCGCGAACCGGGCCGGCACCACGAGGTCGAGCAGCGGCACCCCGGCGAGCAGCCGGTACGGCCCCGGCAGCCCGGTGTCGTGCCGGTTCACCACGATCGTGGTGCCGAGGGAGAGCAGCGCGAAGAGCAGCCCGCAGGCCGCGAGGGCCCGGACCAGGGGCCGCCGCCACAGCCGGACCACGATGAGCACGGCCAGCAGCGGCAGGAACGGTCCGAAGAAGGAGTTCTCCTCGGTGGGGTTCGGGGAGAGCAGCCCGGCGTGGTAGCCGTCCCCGGCGACGGTCTGCCGGGCGGCGGACGCGTACGAGGCCAGGTCCAGCCGGTAGCCCCGCGCGTAGAAGGGCATCCCGTCGTAATGGCCGGGGCCGCGGAACTGGACCCAGAGCGGGTACGCCAGCAGCACCCCGGCGACCAGCACCCCGACGCCGAGCCGACGCGCCACCACGGGCGCCAGCCGGCGCGCCCCGGCCCGGTCCGCGAGGGCGTACGCCCCGGCGAACACCCCGGCCGCGAGGGCCAGGAAGACCAGCACCTCCTCACCGAGGAAGACCTGGTACGCGACGGCCAGCCCGAGCAGGATCCCGTCCCGGCGAACCCGGTCGGCGGCCGGCCGGAACACCAGCCCGAGAATCACCGGGACCAGGAACTGGGCGGCCATGTGCAGGTGCGCGCCGGCCTGGGACACGAGGCCCGGGGCGAAGCCGCAGAACAGCCCGCCCACCGCCGCGGCGGCCCGGGAGCGGACCAGCCGGCGGGCGAGCAGCGCGTACCAGGCGGTGGCCGTGCCGGCGAGGCAGAGCACCACGGCGACGAGGAAGGCCGCCTGCGAGCCGAACAGCGCGGTGACCGGGGTGAGCGGCACGCCCAGCCCCAGCACCGAGGTGTTGGCCATCAGGTTGACCCCGTCCGGCACGTTCAACGCGGCGCTGTGCAGCGGGTTCTCGCCGCCGGTCACCGCCCGGGCGGCGCGGGCCAGCATCCACTCGAACAGCATCTGGTCGCCGGCCTGGTGGAACAGCCGGTCGGGCCGGCCCCACTGGCCGGCGGTGAGCAGCACGGCCAGCCCGAGGTAGCCCGCGACCACGAGCGCGTCGACCGGGCGCGGCCGCCACCGGCGCCGCTGCGCGGGGTCGGGGCGGTCCGGGCCGGTCAGGCGGACTGGCTGGTCAGTGTCCGGACGTCCCACAACCACACGTCCAGCTCCTGCCGGGCGGGCCCGACCAGCTGCTCCACGGTGCGGCGCAGCGGTTCGGCGTTCTGCTCGTTCAGCGGCAGCACCACGATGGCGGCCCGCCAGTGCCGCAGCTCGTCGAGGAAGCGGCGGCGCTGCCGCTCGTCGAGCTTCGGCGTACGCCCGGTGGCCTCGACCTCGGCGAGCAGCTCGCCGAGGCCGCTGGGCCGGCCGCCGAAGCGGCCCGGGTCGCCGGTGACCCCGTTGCGCGGGGCGAGGAAGTAGCCCCCGGGGATCTTGAAGGCCAGGTCGGTGCTGGCCGCCCAGCGCATCGGGTCGGTGTTGCCCATGGCCGGCACCGGGACGGAGACCAGCGTCTGGTCCGGGCCGACGTACTGCCGCCACCGGTCGGCCGTGATGAACGTCGGCACGGCCGGGCGGGTGGTGACCCGCAACGGCATGGGCGCGATGGGCAGCAGCGCGAAGACCAGACCGGCGGCGGTCAGGGTACGCATGGTGCGCCGCTCCACGACCCGCAGCGTGGCGGCCCGCTGGACGGCCAGGGCCAGCAGCATCCCGACGACCACGGTGGTGATGAGGCCGAACCGGGTGGGCACCACGGCGTCCAGCAGCGGCAGCTTCACCAGCAGCTCCCACGGGCCGGTGACCAGGTCCCGGTCCCACCAGGAGACCCGCTCGCCGAGGGAGAGCACGGCGAAGAACAGCCCGGTCGCGGCGAGCGCCCGGACCACCATGTCCCGGCGCAGCCAGACCACGATGCCGACGGCCAGCAGCGACAGGCTCCAGCCGAAGAAGGCGTTCTCCTCCGAGTAGTTCGGGGCCAGGTTGACGTTGGCCCGCTCGTTGCCGCCCAGCGTGGGCGAGCCGGGGGTGAAGAACGCGGCGATGTCGTTGCCGTAGTCGCGGACCGTGTCGCTCAGCCCGTGGTACGCCATGGGCCCCGCGAACTGCACCCACAGCGGGTACGCCAGCAGCGCCCCGGCGAGCACCGCGCAGACGGCCAGCCCGGCGGCGAGCGGCCGCCAGGCGGCGGCCCACCGCTCGCGCCGCTGCACCACCACGGCCAGCAGGAACACCCCGCAGGCCAGCGCCGTGAAGAGCAGGATTTCCTCGTTGACGAACGCCTGCGCGGTGACCAGCAGGGCGAGCAGCGCGCCGTCGCGGACCGGCCGGATGGAGCGGGTCAGCACCAGCACCCGCCACACGATGAACGGCAGCAGGAACTGGCTGATGATGTTCGGATGCCAGTTGGCGTGCGACAGCATGGCCGGCGAGAACCCGCAGAACCAGGCCCCCACGGCAGCCGCGAGCCGGTTGCGGACCAGGTGCCGGGAGAGCACCCGGTACCAGGCGGCGGCCGTGCCGGCGAGACCCAGCGTCACCAGGGTGACGAAGGAGACCGCCGGTCCGAACAGGAGGGTCACCGGCACCATGGGGATGCCGAGGGCCAGGATGGCGGTGTTCGCCATCAGGTTGACCCCGTCCGGATAGTTGAACTGGTCGGTGTAGAACGGGTACTCGCCGTGCAGCACGACCCGCACCGAGTGGGCCAGGAAGAACTGCACCTGCGCCGGGTCGCTGCTGTAGAGGGCGGCCACCCGGCCGGCCGGGTCGGCCCAGATGCCGCTGGTCACCCAGAGGGCAGCGAGCAGGAACACCCCGTACACGGCCAGGTCCAGCCGGCGCGGCGTCCACCGCCACCGCCGCCGCGCGGCCGGCGCGGCCGGCTCCGGGTCGGGCGCGGTGACCGGGGGTTCGTCCACCATGACGGAGAGCGGTCCGCCGGGGGCGTCGGCGTCGGGCGTCGAGTCGCCACGGGGCTCGGCAGGCGTCACAGTCGGCGGAGTCTACCGGAGCGGGAGAATGGCGTACGAATCGCACGTCCCACCGTCCTCAATGGTCATCGGCCGAAAGGGTGAGCCGGGCGCGGCCGGGCGACGGGTCGTCTCGTACCATGTGGGCTTCCGGACACGACCACGATGGGATAACAGGGGGCGTACAGGGTGGCTTCAGCCCGCCGACGCGGCACGACGGCCACCGCGCTGCTTGCCCTGCTGCTGACCGGCTGCGGCCCGGTCGCCGGGCGGCAGCCCGCGACGCTGCCGGTCGGCTACGACAGCCTGGACGGCACCCTGAAGGTCTGGCCGGCGCGGGGCAGCCTGACCCGCGACGCCGCCGCGACCGCCGGCATCACCGCCGCCGTCCGCGACTGGCGCTCCCCCGTCGACGACCGCGCCCACCTCTCCTCCTCGGGCATCCTCTACTCCGGGGAGGTGGCCGGGTCGCCGCTCGCCCTGGTCGCCGCCGACGTGCCCGGCGAGGCCGCCTCCTGGCTGCTGCAACTCGACCGCGACGGGCAGCGCTGGCGCGTGGCCCACGCCACCGAGTACACCGAGCCCGGCTACCTGGTCTACTCCGACGTGCTGCCCGTCCAGCAGCCCACCGGCCGCCGCTATCTCACCTCCGCCCGGGTGGAGCGGCTGCTCGGCCCCGACGGCAAGGCGCTCCCCGCGGCCGACGGCATCACCGAGCCGGTCGCCGTGCCCGCCTGCCAGGCCGTGGCGGTGACCGCGACGCTGCGGCCCACCCGCTCGCTGCCGCGCGGCCGGGCCGCGGACCGCGTCCTCGACCTGGGTACGGCGACTCCGGCGCCTCGCTATCCCCTGGTGCGCGACGAGACGGGTTCGGGGAAGCGGGCGCTGACCGGACTGGACACGTGCGTGCTCGGCGGGGAGCGGGGGCCGTTCGGGAGCGTGCCGCGGCGGCTCGGGGACCGGCAGGCGCCGCAGTCGGCGCCGGAGTCCTGGCCGATGGCGAAGATCGCGGTGCGGTCGCTGGGGTCGGTGACGCTCGGCGGCGGCGAGCCGGGTGAGTTGGAGCAGCTCACCTGGGACAGCGCCACCGGGACGATGACGGCGGTGGTCTACCGGCCGGCGGGCGGTGGCGCTCCGGTGGTCTCCCCGGCCGACCGGTCCACGACGTTGCAGGCCTACTACCTGCCGGTGCCGGAGCAGCCTCTGGCCGTGCTGAGCTGGCGGACGCGGGATGCGTCGTTCGCGGCGCCGCCGGGGACGACCCGGCTGGTGGACCGGCCGGGGCTCGTGGTGGTGGCGCAGCCGGACCGGAAGCAGACGTTCAGCCTGGCGGGCACCGAGAAGACCTGGTACCGGTCCGTGGGCGGGCGCTGAGCCTTCGACGTGGCTCGTCGCCGGCGTTCGACGCCAACCGAAGGGCCGACCCGCCGCCGTACGCGCACCGTATTGACACCCTCACCCAGCGGGAGCAGATTCCGGGGTGCGCCCGGTCGGCCGCGGCCGCGGCGTCCCGGAAGGACGGTCACCATGCACAGGATCAGGTCCACCGGTAAGGCCCGAATCGCCTCGGCGGTGGCGCTGCTCGCGCCGTCGCTCCTGCTCGCGGCCGGGCCGGCGCCCGCCTACGCCGCCGCCGACACGACCACCCGGATCCTCCGGGCCCCGCTGGACCTCTCCGTCGTCCTGCCCTGCGCCAACGACGGCCTCGGCGAGGTCGTCGACTTCGACGGCACGATCTCCGAGGTCTACCACGTGACCGTCGACGGGACCGGCGGGTTCCACGTGCACATCGTCGAGACCCAGTCGAACGTGCACGGCATCGGCGCGACGACCGGCGACCGGTACGTCAGCACCCGGGTCAACCTCTTCGTCTACAACCAGGGCTCCGGCGGGCTGCCCATCACCTCGACGCAGGAACTGGTCTTCAAGATCGTGGGACAGGGACCGGGCAACGACGCCCTGCTCCGGATCAGGAACCACACGACCCTCAACGCCGACGGCACGGTGACGGTCGCCTTCGACACGTTCTCCGCGGAGTGCGAGCCCACGGCACCCTGACCCGCCGATCCCCGGTGCCGGTCCGGGGCGAGCGCTGAGGCCGTCGTCCGTTGCGGTGCCCGTCGGTGGGTTGCGGCTTCACCCTTTGGCGATCTTGGTACGAAGTGGCCCCTATGGGGGCCGTTTCCTACCAAGATCCCTCCCGGGCCTCTCAGACGAGGCGGTGGAGGCGGACTTTCGGGCGCTCGTTTCTCAGGTGGGCCTGCTTGTGCTGGCGGACCTGCTCGTTCCAGGACTCCTGGTCGTAGTCCGGGTCGGGCGGGATCCATCTGTGGGAGCCGTCGCTGTAGTGGAACTTCTCGTCGCCGGGTCGCACGATGCTCATCTTGTCCAGCCGAGGAAGCGGTAATGCAGGTGGCCGGCGGGGACGTGGGCCAGGTCCCGGGTGGCGTGGACAAGCTGGGCGGCCAGGTAGAGGGCGAGCGACACCGGGGCGCCGTCGTACTCCGCTCGCAGCTCCCGGCGGCGCGTCGGGCAGGGCCAGTCGGCACCGCAGCCACCGCAGGCCCAGGCCGGTGTCACGGGCACGTGGGTCGTCATCGCGGGTCGTCCTGGTTCGGCCAGTGGCCGCGGCTGATCGGAATGACGTGGCGGCTCCGGCACGGGAGGTCAGCTCCGCAACGGCAGACGCGCCGCCAGTGCCGCCACGACCAGACGGGCCGATGACGGCGCGCCAACGTCAGCGCCACCGCCAGGAGATATTCGTCGTAGGAGACGCGCTTCATCGGCTTGCCGTTGTCATCCGAGCGAGGGTCTGCCCGCCCTGACCAGCCGAACTGCGCACTGCCTCTCCTCATGCCTCAGTTGGTAGGGGACGTGGATGCCCGGTCACGGGGGATGCGCCGGACATCCACGCCGGCGAGGACGGCCCACAGCGCCAACCGGGGGAATCGACCTCCTCGGCAACCTCCCATAGGTACCGTTGGGTAGTCAAGGGCTGACGTAGGTGGTCTACTCGTGTTGCCAACCGAGGGGAACACCGTGCCACCGCGTTACCGCTACGAGCAGATCGCCGACGACCTCGCCGAACGCATCGCGACCGGCGAGTTCCCGCCCGGCTCCAAGCTGCCGAGCCGGCGAGAGTTGATCGAGCACTACGGGGTCACGGAGCCGGTGATCGACCGGGCGATGCAGGTCTTACGGATCAAGGGGATGACCGAGACCCTGCCCGGCGTGGGCGTTTTCGTCGCAGAGTAGATCCACCACACCGATGGGTTAGGCTTCCGGCCCCGCGCGATGACAGGTCGCTGTGCGATGCACTTCCAAAGGGTGATCGGAATGGACGGCTTCGAGGGCCGCTGCTGGCTGGACTGGTGGGCCAACAGATCGAACCTTCTCGGCAGCGTCGAAGTGGCCGTCGTGGTCACCGCCGACGACACCGGCTGGAACGCTCAAGGCCGCGTGGTCAGCGACACCGACGAGGAACGGGACGGCTTCGCCGTCCTCTGCGACCAGGACCCTGTCTTCGCGCTGCGCTTCGAAGACGGAAGCACCGTCGCCGTGACCGTCCACCCCACCGACGACCACCGCCAATTCACCCTCACCGAGTGCGTCCCTCGATGAGCTTCGGCGTCTACGCGCGGAAGGTCCGCGACAGGTCTCTGCCCTACGGCCTCCGCGTGTCGGCTCTGCGGTCCTGCGTCCAGCTCTACCGACCGATCGGATTCCAGGCGACACTGGGCTTCCTTGAGGAGATTGCCGGTCCCTTTCAGCGTGACGAGGACGCGCTCCTGAAGGCGCTCAACGCGATAGAGGCCAGCCGCGCCGAATGGCATGCGGACATGCGCGACTACGCGCACAGACGCCGCCAGGCCAAGCAATGTGGCCAACGGATTCCTCCCGTTCAAGCTCGTAACCCGAACGGCTCTCCGCCGATTTGGTACGGCGCGGCCAGGTCGGCCGCCTTGTCCGCCCTGCGGTATTGGAGCCGGAGCCGCCTTCCCACGTTGAGAGTGACAGCTCACGACGCCGGCAACACGGTCGACGTCCTCGTTGCCGCTGTTCTGTCGTCGGGTGGCGATCTGACATCGGAGCAACGGCACCTTCTCGTTCTGGCCGTCGCGGAGCTTGAAGGGCGTATGCAGCCGGATCTCTGGTCCGACGACCCAGTCGCCTACTTCCGCGCTCGGGACCTGTTGAAGGCTGCGTACCTGGTGGAGACCGCGAGCGACGATGGGCAGCCTCAACGATCGGCGGCTGGATAGCCGAGAGTGCTCAGGCCCAGCCGGGTCACCGATGCAAACGGGCGGCCCGGCAGGTAGCAGGGCCGCCCGTTCGCGTAGCGGAGATCAGTTCTTCGCGGTGGCCTTGTCGGCGGTGGTCTCGACGGACTGCGCGTCCAGCCCCGAGATCCACCCGGTGACGTTGCGGGCCACGTCCTGGGCCGTCAGCCCGAGGTCCGCGAGGATCTGCGCCCGGGTGCCGTGCGGGTGCCAGTCTGCCGGCACACCGAGGTCCTTCACCGGCACCAGGACGTCGGCGTCCCGCATGGCCTGCGCGAGGGCGGAGCCCACGCCACCGACCCGCACGCCGTCTTCGACGGTCACGACGAGCCGGTGACCGGCGGCCAGCTCGACCAGCTCGGCCGGCACGGGCCGCACCCAGCGCGGGTCGACCACGGTCACCCCGTACCCCTGCTCGGCGACCCGGGTGGCGACCTCCATGCCGAGCGCGGCGAAGGAGCCCACCGCGACCAGCAGCACGTCCTTGCGCGGCGACTCGGCCAGCACGTCGACGGGGCCGACGCGGCGCACGGCCGGGAGGTCGGCGGCGACGGTGCCGGTCGGGAAGCGCAGGATGGTCGGCCCGTCGTCGACGGCGACCGCCTCGCGCAGTTCCTCGCGGAGGGTGGCCGAGTCGCGGGGTGCCGCAACCCGCAGGCCGGGCACCACGCCGAACACGGACATGTCCCAGATGCCGTAGTGGCTGGGCCCGTCGGGGCCGGTGATGCCGGCGCGGTCGAGCACGAAGGTGACCGGCAGCTTGTGCATGGCCACGTCGAGCAGGACCTGGTCGAAGGCGCGGTTGAGGAAGGTGGCGTAGACGGCGACCACCGGGTGCAGGCCGCCCATGGCGAGGCCGGCCGCCGAGGTGGCGGCGTGCTGCTCGGCGATGCCCACGTCGTAGACCCGGTTGGGGTACTTGCGGGCCAGGGTGGCGATGCCGGTGGGCTCGGCCATGGCGGCGGTGATGCCGACGACGTCGGGGCGCTCGTCGGCGATGGTGACCAGCTCGTCGGCGAAGACGTGGGTCCACTTCACCGACGGCGCGGCGAGCAGCTTGCCGGTCTCGATGTCGAACGCGCCGCCCGGGCCGTGCAGGCGGTCCGCCTCGTCCTCCTCGGCGGCGCGGTAGCCGTAGCCCTTGCGGGTGACCGCGTGCACTATCACCGGGCCGCCGAAGTTCTTGGCGGCGCGCAGCGCCGACTCGATCGCAGGGACGTCGTGGCCGTCGACCGGGCCGACGTACTTGATGCCCAGGTCCTCGAACATGGCCTGCGGCGCGACGGCGTCCTTGATGCCCTTCTTGACGGCGTGCAGCACCTCGTACATCGGCTTGCCGACCAGCGGGGTCGAGCCGAGCGCGTCCTTGACGGTGTCGAGCACCTTCTCGTAGCTCGGGTTGAGCCGCAGCGACGACAGGTGGTCGGCGAGGCCGCCGATGGTCGGCGAGTAGGACCGGCCGTTGTCGTTGACCACGATCACGAGCGGGTTGCCGGCGGTGGCGATGTTGTTCAGCGCCTCCCAGCACATGCCGCCGGTGAGGGCGCCGTCGCCGACGACGGCGACGACGCTGCGCTTCTCGCCGCGCAGCGCGTACGCCTTGGCGAGCCCGTCGGCGTAGGACAGGGCGGTGGAGGCGTGCGAGTTCTCCACGAGGTCGTGCTCGCTCTCGGCCTGGCTCGGGTAGCCGGAGAGGCCGCCGCGCTGGCGGAGCTTGTCGAAGCCGTCCTGCCGCCCGGTGACGATCTTGTGGACGTAGGCCTGGTGGCCCGTGTCGAACAGGAGGCGGTCGCGCGGCGAGTCGAAGACCCGGTGCATGGCCAGGGTCAGCTCGACCACGCCCAGGTTGGGGCCGACGTGCCCGCCGGTGCGGGAGACCTTGGCGATCAGGAAGTCCCGGATCTCGGCGGCGAGGATGTCCAGCTGCTCGGCCGTCATCCGCTTCACGTCCTGCGGGCCGCGGACGGTTCCCAGCAGCCGACCGTGGTTGGCCGTGCCCTCTTCAACACTCATGACCGAAGAGTCTATCGGCCACCCGACAGCCCGCAGCCCGGCCGTGGATCTTCCCAGGTCAGACCGCTTATGAGGGCCTGACGACCAGCCGGAGGGGCGCAACCGGCGGTGCGGCGGCCGACGGCGGGCCGGAGGGGGTCCAGGACCCCAGCACGGCGGCCCGGGAGGCCCCGGTGACCGAGGGGATGGCGCCGGGCAACCCGTGCCAGGAGAGCCACCCGAGGAGGGCGAACGCGTACGCCTCCTTGGCCTGGGCCGGCACCCCCAGCTCGTCGGTGGTGCGCAGCCGCCAGCGGCCCTCCCCCAGGGCGGCGAGCCGGCCCCGGAGTGTGGGATTGCGCACTCCCCCGCCGGCGGCGACGACCTCGGTCACCCCGTGCCGGTCGCAGGCGTCGGCGACCGTCCGGGCGGTCAGCTCGGTGAGCGTGGCGAGCACGTCGTCGGCGGCCACCGGCTCGCCCAGGGCGGCGAGCCGGTCGTCCAGGTAGCCGCCGTGGAACAGCTCCTTGCCGGTGGACTTGGGCGGGGGCGCGGCGTAGTAGGGCTCGGCGAGCAGCAGCGCCAGCAGCCCGTCGTGCACCCGACCTGCCGCCGCCCGCACCCCGTCGGTGTCGCAGGGGCGGTCCAGGAAGCGGCGGGCCGCGGCGTCCAGGAGGGCGTTCGCGGGACCCACGTCGTACCCGAGGACCGGCGCCCCGGGAGCGACCACGGTGAGGTTGGCGATGCCGCCGAGGTTGAGCGCCGCCCGCGGCCCGCCGGCCGCGTCGAGCAGCAGCGCGTCGAAGGCCGGGACCAGCGGCGCGCCTTGGCCGCCGGCCGCCACGTCCGCGGACCGGAGGTCGTGCAACACGGGTACGCCCACCCGGGCCGCCACCCGGGCCGGCGCGCCGAGCTGGAGGGTGCCCCGCACCCGGCCCGCCTCGACCGAGTGGAAGACGGTCTGCCCGGGCGAGACCACCGCGTCGGCGGTGCCACCGGCCAGCTCGACGCCGGCCGCCGCCGCCTCGGCGAAGACCTCGCCGAGACGGTTGTCCAGCCGGCAGACCGCCTCGATGGTGGTGGCCGCCGGGGGCAGCAGCGCGCCGATCTCGGCCCGCAGGTCGTCGGGGTAGTCCAGGCTGCGGTGCCCGAGCGGGCACAGGGTCACCGTGTCCCCGTCCCGGATGAACTCGGCCGCCACCACGTCCACCCCGTCGTAGGAGGTCCCCGACATCAGCCCGACGATCTTCATCGGGCCAGGCTAGTCACTCGCCGGGCGGCAGGAACAGGCCGACCAGCTCGACGTGCTGGGTCATCGGGAACAGGTCGAAGCCGCGCAGCGCGGCGAGCCGCCAGCCGGCCCCGGTGAAGGTGCGCACGTCCCGGGCGAAGGCGGCGGGGTCGCACGCCACGTACGCGACCGCGCGCGGGCGGGCCGCGACGATGTCCCGCACCACCGGGGCGCCCGCGCCGGAGCGCGGCGGGTCGAGCACCACGAGGTCGACCGGGCCGGTGACCCGGCGGCGGGCCAGCGCGGTCTCCACCCGGGCGGCGACCACCTCGACCCGGGCCAGATCGGCCAGGTTGGCACGGGCCGCGTCCACGCCGCTCTGGCTCGACTCGACCAGCGTGACCCGGGCGTCGCCGACCCGGCCGGCGAGGGCCGCGGCGAACAGGCCCGCGCCGCCGTAGAGGTCCCAGGCGGTCTCGCCGGGGCGCGGGTCGAGCAGGTCGAGCACGGCGCCGACGAGGGTGTCGGCGGCGGCCGGGTGCACCTGCCAGAAGCCGGACGCGGGCAGCGTCCAGTCCCGACCGGCGGCCACCTCGCGCACGTCGGCCGGGCCGCTGACCGGGGTGGGGACCCCCTCGGCGTACGCGACGACGCTGACGTCCCCGCCCGTCGAGGCGACCGTCTCGACGGCGTCGGCGTCCGGCCAGCTCGCCCCGCTCGGGGTGAGCACCGGCAGCTCCTGGATGGCCGGGTGGGCGATCAGGCAGCGGTCGATCGGCACCACCTCGTGCGAGCGGTGCTTCAGCAGCCCGGCCCGGCCGGCCGCGTCGACCGCGTAGCGGACCCGGGAGCGCCAGCCGAGCTGCCCGCCGGGCAGCGCCTCGACCCGGACGCCCAGCGCGTCGACCTGGTCGTCGGTGAGGCCGCCCAGCCGGGTGAGCTGCTCGCGCACCACGGCGAGCTTCCAGTCGAGCTGGGCGGCCGGGGTGACGTGCTGGAGGTCGCAGCCGCCGCACCGGCCCGGCTTCGCGTACGGGCAGGGCTGCTCCACCCGGTCCGGTGAGGCGGTGAGGATCTCCACGGCGTCGGCGCGGGCGAAGCCCCGGTGCAGCTCGGTCACCTCGGCCACGACCCGCTCGCCGGGCAACGCGTGCCGGACGAAGACCACCTGGCCGTCGACCCGGGCCACGCAGTGCCCGCCCGGGGCGACCGCGTCCACGGTCAGCTCGACCCGCTGCGCCTCCTCCAGCCCGCTGCGGGCCGGCGCGGTCACGGGCGCTCCCCCGCGCCGCTCTCGCCGGGCGGTGCGGAGACCACCGGCGGGACGGTGGGCGGCAGGGTGCTGCGCGGCACCACCCGGGGGCCGCGCGCCGGGCCACGGGTGAGCGTGGCGTCCAGCCGGTCCAGGTTCTTGCTGGCGGTCGAGGCGAGCTGCCAGGGCACGCTGGTGACCATCACGCCCGGCTCGAAGAGCAGCCGGCCCTTGAGGCGCAGCGCGCTCTGGTTGTGCAGCAGGTTCTCCCACCAGCGGCCCACCACGTACTCCGGGATGAAGACGGTGACCACGTCGCGGGGCGACTCGCGGCGGACCGACGCGACGAAGTTGAGGATCGGCCGGGTGATCTCCCGGTACGGCGAGTCGACCACGGTCAGCGGCACCGGCAGCTCACGCCGCTCCCAGTCGGCCTGGAGGTCCCGGGTGTCCTTCTCGTCCACGTTCACCGTCACCGCCGTGAGCGTGTCCGGTCGGGTCGCCCGCGCGTACGCGATGGCCCGCAGGGTCGGCTGGTGCAGCTTGCTGACCAGCACGATGGCGTGGTTGCGGGCGGGCAGCACGGCGCGCTGCTCGGTCGGCTCCAGCTCGGCGGCGATCCGGTCGTAGTGCCGGCGGATGGCCAGCATGACCAGGTAGATCATCGCCATGGCGGCGATCGCGATCCAGGCGCCGAGCAGGAACTTGGTGAGCAGGACGATGACCAGCACCACGCCGGTCATGGCCATGCCGAACGCGTTGATCGCCCGGGAGCGGATCATTCGGGATCGCGCCTCCGGGTCCCGCTCGGTGCGCAGGTGCCGGTTCCAGTGCCGGATCATGCCGAGCTGGGAGAGGGTGAACGAGACGAACACCCCGACGATGTAGAGCTGGATGAGCCGGGTCACCTCGGCCTGGAAGCCGATGATCAGCACCACGGCGGCGACGGCCAGGAAGACGATCCCGTTGGAGAAGGCCAGCCGGTCGCCCCGGGTGTGCAGCTGGCGGGGCAGGTAGCGGTCCTGCGCCAGGATCGAGCCGAGCACCGGGAAGCCGTTGAAGGCGGTGTTCGCGGCCAGGAACAGGATCAGCGCGGTCATCCCGGCCACCACGTAGAGCAGCACCGAGCCGTTACCGAAGACGGTCTCGCCGAGCTGCGCGGTGACGGTCTTCTGCACGTAGCCGTCCGGCCCGGAGACGATCTGCGCCGGGTCTTCGACGAACTGGAGACCGGTCAGCTTGGCCAGCCAGATGATCCCGACCAGCATGCTGACCGCGATGGTGCCGAGCAGCAGCAGGGTGGTCGCCGCGTTCTTCGACTTGGGGGTCTTGAACGCGGGCACGCCGTTGGAGATCGCCTCGACGCCGGTGAGCGCCGCGCAGCCGGAGGAGAAGGTGCGCAGCAACAGGAAGATCAACGCGAAGCCGGTCACGCTGTGCTCGGCGTGGATCTCCAGCCCGGCGCTCGGCGCGCGCAGGTCGTGGCCGAGGATGAAGATCCGGACCAGCCCGGTCAGCAGCATGCCGCCGATGACGATCACGAAGCCGTAGGTGGGGATGGCGAACGCGGTGCCGGACTCGCGCAGGCCGCGCAGGTTCATGGCGGTCAGCAGCACCACCGCGCTGACCGCGATGAGGACCTTGTGGGTGGCCACGAACGGCACCACCGAGCCGAGGTTCGCGACGCCCGAGGAGACCGACACCGCCACGGTCAGCACGTAGTCGACCAGCAGCGCGCTGGCCACCGCGAGCCCGGCCCGCGGCCCGAGGTTGACCGTCGCCACCTCGTAGTCCCCGCCGCCCGAGGGGTAGGCGTGCACGTTCTGCCGGTAGCTGGCCACCACGGTGAGCATCACCACGACGACCGCGAGCGCGATCCACGGGGAGAAGATGAAGGCCGACGCGCCCGCGATGGAGAGCGTCAGGAGGATCTCGTCGGGGGCGTAGGCGACGCTGGAGAGCGCGTCGGAGGCGAAGACCGGCAGCGCGATGCGCTTCGGCAGGAGGGTGTGCTGGAGTCGGTCGGACCGGAACGGTCGACCGAGGAGGAGTCGCTTCAGCAGCGAGGTGGGTCTGGCCACAAGCGCCAAGAGTACGACCACACCGCCCCGGGCGGTGGGGGTGGCTTCTCGCCCGCGCGGTACGGTCGGTCCCCCGCCGGGCGCGGGGACGTGGCAGGCTCGCAGTCGACGGGCCAGCGTGCGGCACCGTGGGAGGAGCGGACACCGTGCATGTCGTGATCATGGGCTGTGGCCGGGTCGGGTCGACCCTGGCCCAGAGCCTGGAGTCCCGGGGGCACTCGGTGGCGGTGATCGACCAGGACGCGGACGCGTTCCGCCGTCTCGGGCCGGACTTCTCCGGCATCACGGTCACCGGCGCCGGTTTCGACGGCGAGGTGCTGCGGCAGGCCGGCATCGAGCGCGCCGACGCGTTCGCCGCGGTCTCCAGCGGCGACAACTCCAACATCATCTCGGCCCGGCTGGCCCGGGAGACCTTCGGCGTGTCCCGGGTGGCCGCGCGCATCTACGACCAGCGCCGCGCCCAGGTCTACGAGCGCCTCGGCATCCCCACCGTGGCCACCGTGCGCTGGACGGCCGAACGCATGCTGCGGCACCTGGTCCCCGAGGGCAACGTGGAGATGTTCCGCGACCCGACCAGCACGGTGTCGATCATCGAGGTGCCGGTGCACAAGGACTGGATCGGCCGGTCCCTGCGGCACCTCGAGGAGGCCACCGGAGCCCGGGTGGCCTATTTGATCCGGTTCGGGATCGGCACGCTGCCCACCGCCTCCACGGTGGTGCAGGAGGGCGACCAGGTCTTCATGCTGGTGACCGACGACATCACCGGCTCGGTCACGTCGGTGGCGGCGGCGCCGCCCGAAGGGGGGCAGTGAGCATGCGCATCGCCATCGCCGGCGCGGGCAACGTGGGCCGGTCGATCGCCCAGGAGCTGATCGACAACGGCCACCAGGTGATGCTGATCGAGCGGCAGCCCAAGATGCTCCGCCCCGACCGGGTGCCGGCCGCCGACTGGGTGCTCGCCGACGCCTGCGAGCTGGCCAGCCTGGAGGAGGCCAACCTGGCCGGCTGCGAGGTGGTCGTGGCCGCCACCGGCGACGACAAGGTCAACCTCGTGGTGTCGCTGCTGGCCAAGACCGAGTTCGCGGTGCCCCGCGTGGTGGCCCGGGTCAACCGGGCCGAGAACGAGTGGCTCTTCACCGAGCAGTGGGGCGTCGACGTCGCGGTGAGCAAGCCGCGGGTGATGGCCGCGCTGGTCGAGGAGGCGGTCACCGTCGGCGACCTGGTCCGGCTGATGACCTTCCGCCAGGGCGAGGCGAACCTCGTCGAGATCACCCTGCCGCCCACCGCGCCCTACGTCGGGCAGCCCATCCACGCGGTGCCGCTCCCCCGGGACGCGGCGCTGGTGGCGATCCTGCGCGGCAAGCGGGTGCTGGTGCCCAGCCCGGACGACCCCATCGAGGCCGGCGACGAGCTGATCTTCGTGTGCACCGCCGCCGTGGAGGACGAGGTCCGGGCGGTGATCCTCGGCCCGCCCAGCGTCGAGCGCAAGCGGGAGCGGTCCTGACCGACCGCCGCCCGGGGGCTCAGGCCCCCGGCAGCGGCTCCGGCGCGGGCTCCCGGGTCACCCGGCGCACCACCCAGACGGTGATCAGCAGCAGCAGCGCGTACGGCGGGTAGCCCAGGGCGAGCCGGGCCACGCCCAGCGCGGTGTCCTGGTGGGCCAGGTAGAGCCCGGCCTGCACGCCCACCTTGGCCAGCCACACCACGCCCCAGAGCACGGTGAGCTGGGTGAAGGTGCGCACCAGCCGCGGGTCGTCCCGCCACTCGGAGCGGCCCTTGGCCACCAGCACCGACCAGATCCAGCCGACCAGCGGCTGCCGGATCGCCGCCGAGAGCAGCAGGGCCAGGCCGTAGCCGATGCCGTAGAGGATGCCGGGCAGGTAGAAGTCGCGCTCGTCGCCGGTGCGCCAGGCGATGGCCGCGCCGATGGCGATGCCGAACAGGCCGTTGACCGCGTGCCGCACCGGCCGGCGCTGAGCCAGCCGCAGCCCGGCGATCAGCAGGGCCACCGCCACCGAGGCGATCACCGCGGGGCGCAGGTCGCCCACCACGTTGGCGATCACGAAGACCACCACGGGGATGCTCGACTCGACCAGACCCCGCCAGCCGCCGAGCTGGTCGGCCATCTGCTCGGCGATGCCGGGCAGCGGCGCGTCCTCCGGCCCGAGCTCCGGCTCGGTGTGCTGTCCGGTCGTCACTTCGGCGACTCCAGCTCGTAGTACGGGTTGTAGATCACCTTGCGGTCGTCCCGTACGGCCACCCGCCCGCGGGCGGTCAGGTGCCGGCCCGGCTCGATGCCGGCGATGTGCCGCCGGCCCAGCCAGACCAGGGTCACCACGTCGCTGCCGTCGTAGAGGTCGGCCTCCAGCGTGGGCAGGTTGGTCCGGGGCGTGTAGACCACCGTGCGCAGCCGCCCGGTGACCGAGACCACCTGGCCGCGCATGCACTGGCGGGCCGGCACGCCGCCGCACTCGGCGCTCTCCCGTTGCAGCTCCTGCGCCTCGATCTCGGCCTCGCTCGCGGTGAGCCGTTGCAGGAACCGCCGCAGCGACACCCGGCTCTCGTCGGTCGTCATGACCTCCGCGTCACCTCTCCACCCCGGCCGGCCCGCGCCGGCTCCCTGGATCGGCCGGCCGCGCCGGCGCGGCCCCGCGGATGGCGGAACCGTCCCGCCAGCGTACGCCGATCCGGCACGCCGGCGGGACCGGCGTCGGGGCGTACCGCGGCCGGGGCCGGACGCGCGACGGGCCCGGCGTCGCCGGCGTCACGCCGACTCGACCGGGCCCGGATCGCGGTGCTCAGACCTCGCGCTGTTACGGCGCGCCCTGCTGCTCGGCCTGCTCGGCCATTTCGCGGGGCAGCCGCAGCGGCAGCGGCTCGCGGACCGGCTTGGCCTCCTGGCCGCGGTCGACGACCAGGCCGTCGAGGCAGGCCGCGAGAGGGCCGGCGGCGTCGGGGCTGGTGGCGGCCGCGCCCTGGTAGACCCCGCGCACCATCCAGCGCGGCCCGTCGATGCCGACGAAGCGCAGGTCGGTGATGCCGTCCGGGGTGCGGACCCGGGCCCGCAGCTCGGTGCCGTACTCCCCCTCGACCTCCTGGGCGGCCGCGCCGTCGTTGAACAGCGACTGCCGGATCTCCTCGCGCACCTCGTCCCAGATGCCCTCGGAGCGGGGGGCCGCGAAGACGCCGAGCTGGAGGGCGTTCTCGCCGTGCACCAGCACCACCTGCTGGATCACGCCCTGCGGGTCGGCCTGCACCCGCACCTCGACCTCCGGGACCGCAGGGATCTGCAGGCTGCCCAGGTCGAGCCGGGGCGCGTCGGGCGCCTCGGCCAGGTCGTAGGGGCCGCGGGCCGACGGCTGCGGGGTCTCCTCGGTGTCGAGGACCCCGGTGTCCCGCTCGTCACGCGCGTGCCGCGCGCCCTCGGCCCGCTTACGGGAGAAGATCACTGCGCCCACCCTCCGCTGTTCGCACTCACCCTGCCACCTCTTCCGTCCGCCCGCCCGCCGGAGCCGGGACCAGCCCGGCGTGCCCGCCGGTGGAGCCGTGCCCGCCGGTCCCGCGCCGGGACGCGGGCAGCTCGACCACCGGCTGGAACTCGGCCCGGGCGACGCGCTGGACCACGAGTTGCGCGATCCGGTCGCCCCGGCTGATCTTCGCCGGCGTCTCCCGATCATGATTGATCAGGTTGACCAGGATCTCACCCCGGTAGCCGGCGTCGACCGTACCGGGCGCGTTGAGCACCGTCACGCCGAGCCTGGCCGCCAGCCCCGATCGGGGGTGCACCAGGCCGACGTAGCCCTCCGGCAGCGCGATGGCCACGCCGGTCGGCACCAGGGCCCGCCCGCCGGGCGGCAGCTCCACGTCCGCGGCGGCCACCAGGTCCGCGCCCGCGTCGCCGGGATTGGCGTACGCCGGCAGCGGCAGTTCCGGGTCGAGCTGCCGCACGGGCACGGGTACGACGTCTGTCACGGTCATCCTCTTCCGTCCGGTCCTTGCGGGGGTGACCCTGCCATCCTGCCGGTTCGGCGGCCGGCCGCGCGCCGTACCCTCGTGATGTGCGTCAGTCGTCATCCTCGGCCGCCCCGGTGGCCGCCGCCCCGGACTACTCGGAGCGCCTCGGGCTGCCCTGGTGGGCCTGGCCGGTCGGCCTGGCCCTGGCCGGGCTGCTCGCCGCCGAGCTGTGGATGGGCGCGACCGGCGTCCGGGCCTGGCTGCCGTTCGTGCTGCTGCTCCCGGCGGCGGCCGCCACGCTGTGGTGGCTGGGCCGGATCCGGGTCGAGGTGCGGGCCGGTGAGCTGCGGGTCGACGACGCGCACCTGCCGGTGCGCCACGTCGCGGACGCGGTGCCGCTGGACGCGGCCGGCCGGCGCGAGGTGCTCGGCGTCGGCGCCGACCCGCTCGCCTTCGTGGTGCAGCGCCCCTGGGTCGGCGGCGCCGTGCAGGTGGTGCTGGACGACCCCGACGACCCCACCCCGTTCTGGGTGGTCAGCTCGCGCCGCCCGGTCGAGCTGGCCGCGGCCCTGATCGCCGCTCGCGACGCCGCCTGACCCCGCCCGCGTCGTCCCCTGGTCAGGGGTGCGTGCCGGGCAGGGCGCGGGCCTGGTGTCGGAGGTCCTTGCGGAGCTGGTCGCCGAGGGTGCGGGTGGCCCGCCGGTTGAGGTAGCCGGCCACGGCGGCGCCGGTCAGGAACGGGCCGAGCGTGGTGAGGTTGCGGCCGAAGCGGCGCAGCAGGCTGTCGCGCAGCTCGCGGCGGGCCGCGGTGCCGAGCACCGCGCTGACCCCGACGCCCGGCATCATCGGGTTGACCCCGCGCTGGGTGGCCCAGGACTGCACCAGCGACACGGCACGCTGCGGGCCGCCGGCGGGCACCGGCAACCGGTGCACCTCGTGCAGCTCGCCGATCAGCTTCAGCTCGATCGCCACGACGGCGACCGTCTCGGCGGCCAGCAGCACCGGGGCGGAGAGCAGGGTCGGGGTGACCGCCCACTCGACCGCCGCCACGCCTCCGCCGGCCGCGCCGACGCCGGCGGTGGCCCGGGACGCGTTGCGGATCAGCCGGTCGGCGAGGGCCTCGTCGTCCAGGCCGGGGAAGTGCTTCCGGAGCGTGGCCAGGTCGCGGATCGGCACGCGCGGGGCGATCTCGGCGACGGTGTCGGCCATCCAGCGGACCGCGGCCTTCGGCTTGTACAGATCGGTGAGGCCGCGGGCGCGGGCCTGGCCGACCAGCCGGGTGAGCAGCTGCCGACGGCGGCCCGGAGCGAGATCGTCGGCGGTCAGCGCGGCGACGGTCGCGCCGAGCTGGTCGGCGTCCGCGCCGGGCGGCGCGGACTCGGCGGCGCCCGCGGGGGGCGTCGCGTCGGTCGGCCGGTCGGCGCCGCTGTCGTCGGCGCCCGGCCCGTCGGCCCGCTCGCTGCGCTCGCTCACCCGTCCGCCCTCCTGCTCCGCGCGGGCGTCATCCCCGCCGGTACGAGTCAAGCAGCTTCCGGCCACCCCCGCACGGCGGCTCGATAAGCGGCGGCCCCGTCGAGGAGGCCGCCGCCGGTGTCTCGGGTCGAGGTCAGACGCACTCGCGGCAGATCAGCTCGCCGTTGCGCTCGACCGCCAGCTGGCTGCGGTGGTGGACCAGGAAGCAGCGGGCGCACCGGAACTCGTCCTGCTGCATCGGTAGCACCTTGACCGTGAGCTCCTCGTCGGCCAGGTCGGCGCCGGGCAGCTCGAAGCTCTCGGCCACCTCGGCCTCGTCGACGTCCACGGCGCCCGACTGTGTGTCGACGCGCCGGGCCTTGAGCTCTTCCAGGCTGTCCTCGCCGAGGTCGACCTCGTCGCGACGCGGGGCGTCGTAGTCGGTGGCCATCGGTTTCACTCTCCCATATCGATATGGTCGCTTCCGGTTGTAACGCCGGACGACGCTGTTTCGGTTCCGCTGGCCGGCCACCAGAAGTGTCGGTCACCCGACCCGACCGTGGGCCGGGACCGCCAGGAAGGAACTCCCCCAGCGAGCGCGGAACCTTACCCCCCCTTTGGGCGAGGCATGTATACCGCCCTCGCGGCAGAGATGTACGCCCCTGCGCCCGAAGTTGTTCCCAATGTGACTCAGGCGACACGAAGATAGGGGTAGTAGTACCCGTTCCCCCGGTGGCGCGCCGGCATGTCGGACTGTTTCCACGCGACGGCCGGACAACCGTTAACCTCAGCGGCGTACTCGACGGCCGGCGGGGCGGACCGACCGCCGGCGGCCGCCGCCACCCAATCACGTCCGGGGAGCGCCCAGAATGAGTTTTGCACGAGTGCGGGCACTCGTTGTCGTCGGACTGCTGGCGGTCATCGCCCTGGTCATCGTCGTCGTCGCGCTGGTCCGCGACACCCAGAGCAAGGCCGGCACCGCCGCGGACTGCCCCGAGGGCTGGCCGATCGCCGACGTTCGCCTGCGCGAGCAGAAGGACGTCAAGATCAACGTCTACAACGGCACCGAAGAGGCCGGGCTGGCCGGCAGCATCGCGGACGACTTCCGCAACCGCAAGTTCCAGGTCAAGAAGGAGGCCAACGCCCCCAAGGCCGTGGAGGGCGTGGCGGTGCTGCGCTACGGCCCCAAGGGTGTCGGCTCCGCGCACCTGCTGCGGGCCTACTTCCTCAACGAGGCCAAGCTGGAACCCGACCTGAAGCGCAAGGACGACACGGTCGACGTGATCCTGGGCGACCGTTTCCAGCAGTTGGCCACCACCACCGAGGTCAACCAGTCCCTGGGCGACCTCGGCTCGCCGCAGGCGCCGACCGGCACCTGCGCGGGCCCGGTGAAGTAGCCGGCCGTTCGGTCGACCCGCCAGCGCGAAAGAGTGGCCTCCCCCCGGCGGGGCGGCCACTCTTTTCGTACGTCCGGGCGGACCGGTCACGGGCCGCCGGAGGCGTCCAGGGCGGCGAGCCGGCTGTGCAGCGGCTCGTGCAGCGCCGGCGGCGCGGCGAGCACCAGGTCCGGACCGGGCGGCCGGCCCGACAGCCCGGTCACCAGCAGCCCGGCCTCCCGGGCGACCAGCCCGCCCGCGGCGAGGTCCCAGGCGGCCAGCCCCTTCTCGTAGTAGGCGTCCACCCGGCCCTCGGCGGCCAGGCAGAGGTCGAGCGCGGCGGCGCCCATCCGGCGGATGTCCCGCACCTGCGGGATCAGCTCGGCGACCACCCGGGCCTGGTGCGCCCGGCGCCCGGCGTCGTAGCCGAACCCGGTCGCCACCAGCGCCTGTCCGAGGTCGGTCTCGGCGGAGCAGCTCAGCCGCCGCCCGTCCCGCCACGCGCCGCCGCCCGCCGTGGCGGTCCACTCCTCGCCGGTGGCCACGTTGCGCACCACCCCGGCGACGACCTCACCGGCCACCTCCGCCGCCAGGGACACCGCGCAGTACGGCAGCCCGTAGAGATAGTTGACGGTCCCGTCGATCGGGTCGACGATCCAGCGCACCCCGTCCTCGGCGGCCGGGCCGGTCTCCCCCGCGCCGTACTCCTCGCCCAGCACGGCGTCGCCGGGGCGCACCGTCCGCAGCGCCTCCAGCACCTGCCGCTCCACCGCCCGGTCGGCGGCGGTGACCACGTCGGTGACGGTGCTCTTGGTCGCGGCGACCGAGACCCCCTCGGCCCGCATCCGGTGCGCGGTGGCCGCGGCGTCCCGCGCCACCTCGACGGCGATCGTGAGCAGTTCCTGCGGCGTAGGTGCCGAGGCGATCATGTTCGTCCCCTTCCGGCACGACGCGGACCTGCCGGTTCGTGCGCGGGTATCATCCTTACAAAGTCCACAACTGCGCCTGATCGGTGGTCCGTACGGCCGGTCCGCCGTGCGGCGCAGGATGATCGCGGCAGACGGCGTTACAATTCACCCTGCCCACGCGCCACGGACCGCCAGCGACCGGCCGGCCCGGGACACGGGGGTCCCTCAACGACATCGCCCGACACCGCGTTCCTTGCCGTGCCGGACGACCCGGCCGTGCTCGCTCTTCGCCTCCGGAAGGTCATTCGTGACAGAACCCCGCCAGCCCGGCGCCGACGTTCGCTCGCTCACCGACACCCTGATCGCCCACGCGCAGAGCGCCGGCGGCCAGCTCACGTCGGCCCAGCTCGCGCGCACCGTCGAGTCCGCTGAGGTGACCCCGGCCCAGGCCAAGAAGATCCTCCGTGCGCTCTCCGAGGCGGGCGTGACGGTGGTCGTGGACGGCTCCGCGAGCACCCGCCGCCGGGTGGCCGCCGCCCGGTCCGCCACCCCGGCGTCCCGGGCCACCACCGCCAAGACCACCAAGAAGGCCGCCGGCGCCATCGGCTCCGCCACCGGCACCACCGCCGAGGTGGCGGCCAAGACCGCCGCCCCGGCGAAGGCCACCAAGACCACCCGTGCCACCAAGGCCACCGTGGCCGCCAAGAACGCGGCGGCGAAGCCGGCCAAGGACGGCGCGAAGGGCGAGGGCGCCGAGGGCGAGATCTCGCCGGAGGAACTGGCCGCCGAGATCGAGGACGTGGTGGTCGAGGAGCCGGCCGAGCTGACCCAGGCCGCCGAGGCCGACGCGGCCAGCTCCGCCACCGACAACGACTTCGAATGGGACGACGAGGAGTCCGAGGCGCTCAAGCAGGCGCGCCGGGACGCCGAGCTGACCGCCTCCGCCGACTCCGTGCGGGCGTACCTGAAGCAGATCGGCAAGGTGCCGCTGCTCAACGCCGAGCAGGAGGTCGAGCTCGCCAAGCGGATCGAGGCCGGCCTCTACGCCGCCGAGCGGCTGCGCGCCGCCGACGAGGGCGAGGAGAAGCTCACCCGCGACATGCAGCGCGACCTGATGTGGATCTCCCGGGACGGCGAGCGGGCCAAGAACCACCTGCTGGAGGCCAACCTCCGGCTGGTCGTCTCGCTGGCCAAGCGCTACACCGGTCGCGGCATGGCCTTCCTCGACCTCATCCAGGAGGGCAACCTCGGCCTGATCCGCGCCGTCGAGAAGTTCGACTACACCAAGGGCTACAAGTTCTCCACCTACGCCACCTGGTGGATCCGCCAGGCCATCACCCGCGCCATGGCCGACCAGGCCCGCACCATCCGCATCCCGGTGCACATGGTCGAGGTGATCAACAAGCTTGGCCGGATCCAGCGCGAGCTGCTCCAGGACCTGGGCCGCGAGCCCACGCCGGAGGAGCTGGCGAAGGAGATGGACATCACACCGGAGAAGGTGCTGGAGATCCAGCAGTACGCCCGGGAGCCCATCTCGCTCGACCAGACCATCGGTGACGAGGGTGACAGCCAGCTCGGCGACTTCATCGAGGACTCCGAGGCCGTCGTCGCGGTCGACGCGGTGTCGTTCTCGCTGCTGCAGGACCAGCTCCAG
This sequence comes from Micromonospora sp. AMSO31t, assembly GCF_008868175.1. Classification (GTDB taxonomy): domain Bacteria; phylum Actinomycetota; class Actinomycetes; order Mycobacteriales; family Micromonosporaceae; genus Micromonospora. The sequence continues at coordinate 33,965 of NZ_WBKT01000017.1, read as the reverse complement.
CAGGTCCTCCAGACGCTGTCCGAGCGCGAGGCGGGCGTGGTACGCCTGCGCTTCGGCCTCACCGACGGCCAGCCGCGCACCCTGGACGAGATCGGCCAGGTGTACGGCGTGACCCGGGAGCGCATCCGGCAGATCGAATCCAAGACCATGTCCAAGTTGCGGCACCCCTCGCGTTCCCAGGTGCTCCGCGACTACCTGGACTGACCGGCACGCGTCAACCAGACGTGTCGGTTTGATCACCAGCCGTAGAACACTCACCGGTGACCTGACGGTTGCCCGTTTGTGATCGTTGACGTGGCACCCTTGGTGCACGGCACACTGTCTCCCACGCCAGGTGTGACCTCCGTCCCCGACGGGCACACAGGGAAGGCAGGGCCCGAGAAGGGTGTTGCACGATAGGTGAGCAACCGAAGAGAGTGTTCATCGGTGACGACCAGAGGAGGAAGGCGATGACCCCGACCCTCACGCCGCCGCCCGAGACGGTGAGCCCCCCGGCCGCCGATGAACGGTGCGACCGCTGCAATGCTGCCGGCAAGCTCCGGATCACTCTGGCGGGTGGGAGCGAGCTGGTGTTCTGTGGGCACCACGCGAACAAGTACGCGGAGGATCTCGTGAAGATCACCGTGCGCTACGCGTCGGACCCCGAGTTCAGCTGGCGTGGCGCCGATCTGATGGCGAACTGAGTACGAAGAATCCGCAACTCGACATAAAGCCGGCCGGAGGTCCCCAGGGACCTCCGGCCGGCTTTTGCGCACCCACCCCAACCGTCCGGCCGGGGGCCAGACCGGTCAGAGGGTCTGGACCGTGGCGATGCGTTCTTCGAGCTGCTCGATCGTTGCCTGGGCGCTGGGCGGGCCGCCGCAGAGGCGGCGGAGTTCGGCGTGGATCTTGCCGTGGGGCTGGCCGGTGCGGTGGTGGCGGGCGGCCACCAGGGCGTTCAGCTGCCGTCGTAGGGCCACCCGGCGCTGGGCGGCACTCATCGGTGGCGGGGCCGCCGACGGGGCCGCAGCGGCCGGCTCAGCGGCCCGCTGGGTGGCCCGGCGCCGCTGCGCGGCAAGCTGCTCGGCCTGCCGCTTGGTGAGCAGCATGGAGACCTGGTCGGCGGTGAGCAGCCCGGGCAGGCCGAGGTATTCCTCCTCCTCCGGGGTGCCCGCCTGGGCGGCCGTGCCGAACGAGGCCCCGTCGAAGATCACCTGGTCCAGCTCGGCGGTCGCGGAGAGCGCCGCGAACCGCTTCTCCAGCTCGCCGCTGGCCTGGTCGTCCCGCTGGGCACGCTCCAGCAGGTCGTCGTCGAGGCCGTCGGAGTCCTTCGGCTTGCCGAGCACGTGGTCCCGCTCGGCCTCCATCTCGCTGGCCAGGCCGAGCAGGTGCGGCACGCTGGGCAGGAAGACCGAGGCGGTCTCGCCGGGGCGGCGGGCCCGGACGAACCGGCCGATCGCCTGCGCGAAGTAGAGCGGGGTGCTGGCGCTGGTCGCGTAGACGCCGACGGCCAGCCGGGGGATGTCGACGCCCTCGGACACCATCCGCACCGCGACGAGCCAGCGCTGTTCGGAGGCCGCGAACGTCGCGATCCGCGCGGAGGCGCCCTGGTCGTCGGAGAGCACCACGGCGGCCTTCTCACCGGTCACCTGCTCCAGCAGCTTGGCGTACGAGCGGGCCACCTGCTGGTCGCTGGCGATCACCAGACCGCCGGCGTCGGGCATGCCGTTGTTGCGGAGCACGGTCAGGCGGGCGTCGGCCGCGCGCAGCACCTGCGGCATCCAGTCGCCCGCCGGGTCCAGCGCGGTCCGCCAGGCCTGCGCGATGAGGTCCTGGGTCATCGGCTCGCCCAGCCGGGCGGCCAGCTCCTCGCCGGCGTTGGTGCGCCACCGGGTCTCCCCCGAGTACGCCAGGAAGAGCACCGGCCGGACCACGCCCTCGCGCAGCGCGTCGGAGTAGCCGTAGACCGAGTCGGCGCGGGAGCGGAGCAGCCCGTCCCCGCCCCGCTCGTAGCTGACGAACGGGATCGGGTTGTCGTCGGAGCGGAACGGCGTGCCGGTGAGCATCAGCCGGCGTACGGCGGGCTCGAAGGCCGCCTTGACGCCGTCGCCCCAGGTGCGTGAGTCACCGGCGTGGTGGATCTCGTCGAGGATCACCAGGGTGCGCCGGGTCATGGTGCGCCGCCGGTGCACCTGTGGCGCCATGCCGACCTGGGCGTACGTGACGACCGCGCCGTGGAAGTCGGCCGCGGAGTGCAGGTCGGCGTTGCGGAAGGCGGCGTCGAGCTGGATGCCGACCCGGGCGGCGGACTCGGCCCACTGGGTCTTCAGGTGCTCGGTCGGCGCGACCACGGTGACCGCCTCGACGGTGCCGTCGTTCAGCAGCTCGGCGGCGATCCGCAGGGCGAACGTGGTCTTGCCGGCGCCGGGTGTGGCGACCGCCGTGAAGTCGTCGGTGCGGCGGCGCAGGTACTCCACCATCGCCTTGCGCTGCCAGGCACGCAGGGGCGGGAACGTGTCGAGCGCCGGCAACCGCGGTGCCACGCGTAGCTCCTCTCCGACCGCACAACGGCGGACCCGGGCCGAGGGCCACGGGTGCGGCCGCCCATGAAAAGGCCCTCGCGCATCCGGTGCCGCGAAGGCCGGCTCAGCATAACCAGCGAGGGCCGTCCGCCCCACTCGACGCCACGCTGGTCACATCCGCCCACCCCGCCGCGGGGCTCAGACCTGCGGTCCCCGGGCGCCGGTGCGCGGCGGTCGCATCGTGGGCACCGGGGCGGACCAGCGGCGGCGCAGCGACACCAGGCGCAGCGCGAACACGAAGACGGCCGCGACGGTCAGCGGCACCGCGGTCGCCGCGCCGTACGCCGACAGCAGCGCCACGGTGATCGACCCGGCGAGCGCGGCCACGGCGTAGATCTCCCGGCGCAGCACCACCGGGATCTCGCCGGTGAGCAGGTCGCGGCCCAGCCCGCCGCCGATCGCCGTGAGCATGCCGATCATGCAGGCGCCGACGGCCGGCACGTGGGCGTCGAGCGCCTTGAGCGTGCCGGTGACGGTGAACAGGGCGAGACCGGCCGCGTCGAGCACCAGCACGGTGGTGCGCAGCCGGGCGAACTGGGGATGCAGCCAGAAGATGGCGGCGGCGGTGACCGCCGCGGTGACCGCGTACCGCCAGTCGGCGAAGGCGAGCGGGGGCACCTCGTCGATGACCAGGTCGCGGAAGATCCCGCCGCCGAGGGCGGCGACGACGCCGACGAAGATCACCCCGAAGAGGTCGAGCCGCTTGGCCACCGCCGCGGAGGCGCCGGAGGCCGCGAAGACCGCCACGCCGGTGAGGTCGGCGAAGAGCAGGGCGGTGGAGGTGGTCACCGCCGCAGGTTACGCGGGCGGCCGGGACGGCCGCCCCGGATCACTCGCGGTACGAGTCGTAGATCTCCTTGCACTTCGGGCAGACCGGGGAACCGGGCTTGGCGGCCTTGGTCACCGGAAAGGTCTCGCCGCAGAGCGCCACCACGTAGGTGCCCATGACGGCACTCTCCGCGATCTTCTCCTTGCGGACGTAGTGGAACATCTCCGGGCCGGTGTCGGCGTCCTTCAGCTCGGGACGCTCGAGAACCTCTGTACTCACGACTACACCTCCAACGGTCCAGTTTTGCAGGTCGATCCGGCCCGGTCCACCTGGGCCCGCGCCGGAGGCGGCCCGTACCGTAGCCGAAGTGACCAACTTTCACATCAGTCTCGGCACCGAGGTGGCCGACGCCCTGCGCGACGGGCGTCCGGTCGTCGCCCTGGAGAGCACCATCGTCTCGCACGGCCTGCCCCGACCGGACAATCTTCGCGTCGCGCGTCAGATCGAGCAGGCGGTCCGGGACGCGGGGGCCGTTCCGGCCACCATCGGCATGGTCGCCGGTGAGCTGATCGTGGGGCTGGACGACGCCCAGCTCACCCGGCTCGCCACGGTCGACGGGGTGAGCAAGCTCTCGGTGCGCGACCTGGCCGTGGCGGCCGCCACCGGCGCGGACGGCGCCACCACCGTGGCGGCGACCAGCGCGGTGGCCGCGGCGGCCGGGATCGGCGTCTTCGCCACCGGTGGCCTGGGCGGGGTGCACCGGGAGGCCACGCAGACCTTCGACGAGTCCGCCGACCTGGTCACCCTGGCCCGGACCCCGATCGCGGTGGTCTGCGCCGGGGTGAAGTCGATCCTCGACGTGGGCGCCACCCTGGAGCGGCTGGAGACCCTGGGCGTGAGCGTGGTCGGCTACCGCACCCGCCGCTTCCCCGGCTTCTACCTCACCGACGCCGGCTTCGACCTGGACTGGTCGGTGGAGTCGCCGGAGCAGGCGGCCGACGTGCTGGCCGCCCGCCGGGAGCAGGGCGTGCACTCCGGCGGGCTGATCGTGGCGAACCCGCTGCCGGTGGACGAGCAGCTCGACCCGGCGCTGCACGACCGCACCCTGGCCACGGGGCTGGCCATGCTGGCGCGCGACGGGGTGACCGGCAAGGCGGTGACCCCGTTCCTGCTGGCCCACTTCCACTCCGCCACCGAGGGCGCCAGCCTGGCGGTGAACGTGCGGATCATCCTGCGCAACGCCGAGCTGGCGGCGCGGATCGCGGCTGCCGCGGCGACCCGCCACACCGCCACCCCGGCATGAGCCCGGCACCCCGCATCGTCGTCGTCGGCGACGTCATCACCGACGTGCTCGCGGTGCTCTCCGGTCCTCTCGCCACCGGCTCGGACACCGCGGCCGGGATCCGGTTCAGCGGCGGCGGCCAGGCGGCCAACACCGCGGCCTGGCTCGCCGGCCAGGGGGCGGACGTCACCCTGGTCGCCGCGGTCGGCGACGACGAGACGGGCCGCGAGCGGGTCGCCGAACTGGAGCGGGTCGGGGTGACCTGTGCCGTGGAGCGCCACGAGGGCTACCCGACCGGCACGGTGATCGTGCTCACCCACGACGGGGAGCGGACCATGGTCAGCCAGCGCGGGGCGAACCTGCGGCTGACCACCGGGCACGTCGACCGGACCGTCGCGGCGGCGCCCGACGCCGGGCATCTGCACCTGTCCGCATACACCCTGCTGGACGTGGGGTCGCGCGGCGCGGGCCTGCGCGCGCTGGCCGCCGCCCGCGAGCGCGGGCTCACCACCAGCGTCGACGCGGCCTCCGCGGCCCCGCTGCGGCGGGTCGGCACGGCCTTCCTGACCTGGGTACGCGACGTGGACCTGCTGCTGGTCAACACGGACGAGGCGACCGTGCTGGCCGGCGGGTTGGACCCGGCGGCGCAGGCCCGGGCGTTGACCTCGGTGGCCCACCGGGTGGTGGTGAAGCGGGGCGCGGCCGGCGCGGTCTGGGTGGACCGGACCGGGCTGGTGGAGACGGCCCCGGCGCCCGGGGTGGCCGTGGTGGACGTGACCGGGGCGGGCGACGCCTTCGCCGCCGGCCTGCTCACCGCGTGGCTGGCCGGCGCGGACCCGCGCGCGGCGCTGGCCCGGGCCGGCGATCTCGGCGCACTGGCGGTCACCACCGTCGGCGCGCGGCCCCAGCCCTGACGGTGGACCGGTCCGGGCGGCTGCCGCCCGGGCCGGTCAGGGCTCGGCGTCGATGACCTTGTGCGGGCGCTCCTCGGCGGTGAGCGACATGGGCGGGGTCTCGTCGCGGTGGCGGGCCTGGAGCTTCCCGGCCAGCCGGTGCTGCTCCTTCGGCGGGCGGTCGTTGGCCAGCAGCACCGCCAGCCAGGGGATGAGCATCATCCCGAGGGCGCAGAGCGGCAGCCACAGCCAGAGCAGCGGTGCCTTGACGCCGACCAGGACCGCACCGAGCACCAGGCACGCGACCCGGATTCCCATCATCAGCACGTAGCGCTTCTGCCGGCTGGTGAGCTGGTCGTCCTGGCTGCGCGAGGCGTCGGTGATCAGGATCGGCTGGTACGCCTGACGCTTCACCACGGACCTCCTCGAGGGATTACGACTCATCCTGTCACCCTCGACGGTTGATCGGCGAAAATCGTGACAAGGGCGGCGCGTGTTACGGGCGTGGTACGCTGCGTCCGTGGGGAACCGGTTCAGCTTCACCGACGAGGCGTTGGCCAACCTGCGGGTCTACGACGTCACGCCCGGGGAAGTCTGGGAGGCCCTGCACAGCATGCGGCGGGTCATCCGGCACCTCGGGGACGACGTCATGGTGGTCTACGCGACCGACCACCGGGGTCGACGCCTCGCGGTGCTGCTGGCCGAGGCCGACGGCAGCGACAACGACTGGGACATCCTCTCCGCCCGCGAACTGAGCGACGTCGAGGCCAAGCGCTACGACGACGCGGTGCGGAGGTCACGCCGACGAGGAGGCGGTCACGATGCACCGTAACGAGGCGACCAAGCGGTTCCACGACGCCGGCGACGCGCTCGCCGACCTGATCGACGAGACCCAGCCCGCGGAGCTGCCCACCCCCGACACCGACGTGCCGATGGTCAGCCGCTCGGTGCGCCTCCCGCTGGAGACGTACGAGCGGGTCCGGGCGGCCGCCGAGGCACGCGGCATCGGGGTGACCACGCTCATGCGGCAGTGGATCGAGGCCGGCCTGGCCGACCTCGACGAGTCCGCCACGGTCTCCCTGGCCGACGTGCGCCGGGCCCTGGCCGCGCTGTCGCGCCCCACCGCCGCCTGAGCGTCAGGCCTCCGGGCCGCTGCTGTCCGGTCCCTTCCGCCCGAGCGGGGAGGCCGACATCTCCGGCGGGCGCCCCCGGCTGCGTCGGGCATCCAGCAGCGCCACGGCGGCCAGCACGGCGGCCACCAGGGACAGGGCCCGCACGGCGGGAAGGTGCGCCAGCAGCGGGACGAGGAGCAGCAGCACGCCGCCGCCGAGGATCCGGGGCAGCGAAACTCGGCCGAAGATCTCGTACTCGAAGCGAGCCCTGCCGGCCAGGAAGAGCAGCGGCCCGCCCACCACGAAGAGCAGCAGGCCCGGGTCGGACCGGTGGAACGGCTCGGCGATGACCACCTCGTACCCGACCGCCGCGGTGAGCACGCCGAGCACGATCACCAGGTGGGTGATCGCGGCCGACGTGCCGAGCCGGCCCGGCACGCGCGCCAGCCGCAGCGCCTCGGCCAGCAGGTGCCCGGCCCGGTGGAAGTAGATCCGCCAGAGCAGCGCGGTGGTGACGAAGGCGACCACGAAAGCGCCCGCGCCGTCGCCGGAGAACTCCTCGCCGCTGTACGTCACGCCGATGACCAGGATCGACTCGCCGAGTGCGATGAGGAAGATCTGCTGGTAGCGCTCGGCCAGGTGCGCGCCGGCGATCCGCCAGCCGAGAATCGGCGACGAACCGAGCCGGGGCAGCGGCCAGCCGGTGAACAGCGCCACGTAGTCGACGGTCAGGGCGAGGGCCCAGAGCGGCAGGCGCAGGTCGTCGGGGCCCAGCGCCCCGGCCACCCAGATCGGCGCGGTCGCCGCCGCCCAGGCGGCCAGCCGGAGCGGGACGAGCCGCCGCGGATGGCCGTGCAGCGCCGCGGCGACGACCAGCGGCCGGCCGAGCATCACCGCCAGGTACGCGAGCGCGAACGGCAGGGCGCGCTCCTCCAGGGCCCGCGGCAGCGCCACCCCCATGACCAGGCTGGCGAACATCGTGCCGACCACGACGGCCTGGATGACGGTCTGCTCCGGCTCGTAGCGGCTGGTCACCCAGACGGTGATCGTCCACACCAGCCACAGCACCAGGAAGAGCAGCACGGTACGGCCCACCGCGGCGGCCAGCGTCCACCCGGTGGCCGGCAGGCTGTTGATCAGCCGCTGGGAGACCCGGGTCAGCGCGAAGACGAAGACCAGGTCGAAGAAGAGTTCCAGGAAGGTGGCACGGGCGGCGCTCCCCGGCGGGCGCAGCAGTGCCGCACCGCGTTCCTCCACCGTGTCACCCCCGTCCGCCGCCCTGCTCCCAACGACCGGACCGCCGCACCGGTTTCGTGCCCGGGGGCGGCGGCTCACATCGGCGACGCCGGGTGTTCCGGCGGGCGGCCGCGGGCCCGCAGCGCGTCGGCCACGGCCATCCCGGTCAGCACGACCGTGACGCCGACGGCGATGCCGATCAGCGGCAACCGGCCCAGCAGCGGCACGCCGAGGACCAGGAGCAGCAGCCCGATCACGCGGGACCGGGAGACCCGGCCGAACACCTCGTACTCGAAGCGGGCGCGGCCGACCACGAAGAGCGCCGGGCCCCCGACGATGGCCGCCACCCGGACCAGGTCGGCGTGCCCCCCGGGCTCGGAGATGGCCACCTCGTAGCCGACCGCCGTGGTGACGATGCCGGCGATCATCGTGAGGTGGGTCCAGGTGGCCGACTGGCCGAGCCGGGCCGGCTGCCGCGCCTGGGCCACCGCCTCGACCAGCACCGAGCCCGCCCGGTGGAAGTAGATCCGCCAGAGCAGCACGGTGGTGGCGAAGGCGTCGATGAGGGCGATCCAGCGCAGCAGCGTGAAGTCGCTGCCGCTGAAGCCGACGCCGGCCACGAAGATCATCTCGCCCAGGGCGATGATGGTGAACTGCTGGTACCGCTCGGCCAGGTGCTCGCCGGTCACCGTCCACGCCGTGGCCGCCGCCCGGCCCAGCCGGGGCACCGGCCACCCGGTGACCACGCCCACGTAGTCGATCACCAGGGCCACCGCCCAGCAGAGCAGCCGCGCGTCCTCCCCGACCAGGCCACCGCCCAGCCAGAGCACGGCCGAGACGCCCGACCAGACCAGGATCCGGCCGGACAGGTGCCGCTGGGGGTGCCGGCGCAGCGCCACGGTCAGATAGAGCGAGCGGCCGAGCTGGATCGACACGTACCCGGCGGCGAAACTCAACCCGTGCGGGCCGTACGCGGCCGGCACCGACACGGCCATCACCAGGCTGCCGAACATGGACCCGACCATCACGGCCTGGATGGGCGGCCGCTCCGGATCGTAGTGGCTGGTGGCCCAGGCGGTCAGCGACCAGACCATCCAGAGCGCGAGCAGCAGCACCAGGGTCTGCGTGAGCTCCAGCGGGAGGCGGCCGCCACTCGTCGTCACGTCGTCGATCAGCCGCTGCGAGACCCGCGTGAAGGCGAAGACGAAGACGACGTCGAGGAAGAGCTCCAGGAAGGTCGCGCGGTGACTGCCCCCGCCGCCGCGCAGGAGTTCCGCCCCCCGCCCGTCCGTCATCACCCGCCCGTCGTCGCCACCTTGACGATCATGACAACGAGGCAGCGCGGGCGCGGGTTGCGTCAGCCCTTGGCGGCCTTCGCCTCCGCCTTCATCCGCTGCTTGAACTCCCGGACCCGGCGCAGCGACTCGGGGTCGGTCACGTCGGCCACCGACCGGTACGCGTCCGCGTCGCCGTAGCCACCGGCCGCCTCGCGCCAGCCGTCCGGGGTGATCCCGAACCGCTTGCCGAGCAGGGCCACGAAGATCTGCGCCTTCTGCCGGCCGAAACCGGGCAGCTCGCCGACCCGGCGCAGCAGGTCCGTGCCGTCGGCCGCCTCCGACCAGAGCCGGGCCGGGTCGCCGTCGTAGCGCTCGACCAGGGCCCGGCAGACCTCCTGCACCCGGGCCGCCATGGCCTTGGGGAACCGGTGCAGGGCCGGCGGCGTGGCGAACAGCTCGACCAGGGCCTCCGGGGAGTATTCGGCCAGCTCCCGAGCGTCGGGCTCGTGGCCGAGCCGCTGCGCCAGCACGTACGGGGAGGAGAACGCCTTCTCCATCGGCACCTGCTGGTCCAGCACCATGCCGAGGAGCAGCGCCAGCGGGCTGCGTGCCAGCAGCTCGTTGGCCTGCGGGTCGATGGGCAGCGAGAGCGTCATGCCCTCCATCCTGCCCCGCCCGCCGCCGCCCGCCACGCCGACTCCCCGCGGCACGCGCGGCACGGCCCGGTGGACAGGGGTGGGGTCCACCGGGCCGCGCGGCCGCGGGATCGTCAGTTGACGACGAAGAGCAGCCGGTTCGGCGAGCCGGAGCCGGGGTTGGTCACCTTGCCGGTGGTGGCGTTGGTGGTCAGGTAGCTGGCCACCTGCGCCGGGGTGTACGACGGGTTGGCGCCGAGCACCAGCGCCGCCGCGCCGGCCACGTGCGGCGACGCCATCGAGGTGCCGCTCAGCGTGCTGCTGGCGGTGTCGCTGGTCCGGTACGCGGAGACGATGCTCGACCCGGGGGCGAAGATGTCCACGCAGGAGCCGTAGTTGGAGAAGGACGAGCGCCCGTCGCTGCTGGTGGTGGAGCCGACGGTGATCGCGGCGGCGGCCCGCGCCGGCGAGTAGTTGCAGGCGTTGGCGCTGGAGTTGCCGGCCGCCACCGCGTACGTGACGCCGGAGTTGACCGAGCTGGTCACCGCGTTGTCGATCGAGCTGCTGACGCCGCCGCCGAGGCTCATGTTGGCCACGGCCGGCTTCACGGCGTTCGAGGTGACCCAGTTGATGCCGCTCACCACGCCGGTGGTGCTGCCGCTGCCGGAGCAGTTGAGCACCTTGACCGCGACGAGGCGGACGCCCTTGGCCACGCCGTACCGGGTGCCGCCCACGGTGCCGGCGACGTGGGTGCCATGGCCGTTGCAGTCGGTGTTGTTGCTGTCGACCGTGTTGGTGCCCCAGGTGGCCCGCCCACCGAAGTCGGTGTGGGTGGTCCGGATGCCGGTGTCGATGATGTACGCCCGGACGTTCGAGGCCGTGTTCGGGTAGGTGTAGCTGGAGTTCAACGGCAGGTTGCGCTGGTCGATCCGGTCCAGGCCCCAGGACGGCGGGTTGGTCTGGGTGGCCTGGGTGGTGACGACCCGGTCCTGCTCGACGTACGCGACGGCCGGGTCGGCGGCCAGCCGGCGGGCCTGCGCGGGGCTCATCGTCGCGCTGTAGCCGGTGAGGGCGGCGCTCCACACCGTCCCGACGCTGCCGCCGTAGCGCCTGGCCAGGCCGGCGGCCCGGTCCGGCACCGCGGTGCGGGCGGCGAGGCTGTTCGCGGCGCCGACCGCGTCGCCCTTCAGCACCACGAGGTAGCTGCCGCTGATGGCGTCGGGGGCGGAGGCGTAGCGGACGTCGCCGGTCGGTGCGGCGAGGGCGGGGGTGGAGGCGGCGGCGGCGAGGGCCGCGGCGGCGGCCGTGACGGCGAGCGCGCGCAGCGCACGCCGCCGGGGAACGGACACGTCGGACATCGTCTGGCTCCCTACCGGGCGCGCCCGGACTCTCGGCCACCGGGGACGCCCATCGGCGGATGTTGGGCCAGATGGTAGCCATGCATCGATGAACATAAAAGAGATAACGGCCGATACCATGAGCTGGCGGTATGGATCTGCCGGGTGCCGGCCGGGAGAACCGCCCGGCGAGGCAGGATGACGACGTGGACCGTCACGACATGCTGCTCTCCCCCGCCGGCGTCGACGCGCTGCGCACCGCGCTGACCCGGGCGCGCTTCACCGCCAACGGCATCGCCGACCGGCTCGGCCCGCAGGCCACCGGCGCGGTGGCCCGCAACGACTTCCGCGCCGCGCTGCGCGCCACCGAGGACCGCGACCCGCTCGCCACGCTGATCCGGGTCTACATCTGCGACCAGACCGAGCCGGAGCCGGCGGTGGCCGCCGCGCTCGCCCCGCTGACCGTCGAGGAGGCGCTGGCCGGGGGCCTGGTCGAGCGGCACGGCGACGGCCTGCGCGCCGGGGTCGACCTGGAGCCGTACGGCGACGACTGGTTCGTGCTCGCCGACGTGCCGGCCAGCGCCCGTCCCGGCCGCCCGCTGCACGCCGAGCACGTGCTGGGCATCGGCGGGGCCACCCAGACGCTGATCGGCGCGACCGTGCGCAGGCCCGTGGAGACCGCGCTGGACCTGGGCACCGGCTCGGGCGTCCAGGCCCTGCACCTGTCCACCCACGCCCGCCGGATCACCGTCACCGACGTCTCCGAACGGGCGCTGCGCTTCGCCGCCACCACCGCCGCCCTCAACGGTCAGGACTGGGAGCTGCTCCGCGGCGACCTGGTCGCCCCGGTGGCCGGCCGCCGGTTCGACCTGGTGGTCAGCAACCCGCCGTTCGTGGTGGGTCCGGGCACCACCACGCACGTCTACCGGGACTCCGGCCGGGTCGGCGACGCCATCGGCGCCGAACTGGCCACCGCCGCCCCGCACCTGCTCGCCGAGGGCGGGACGATGCAGTACCTGGCCAACTGGGTGCACGTCACCGGCGAGGACTGGGCCGAGCGGGTGACCGGCTGGTTCGCCGGCACCGGGCTGGACGCCTGGGTGATCCAGCGCGAGGTGGCCGACCCGATGGCGTACGTCAACCTGTGGCTCACCGACGTCGGCGAGACGGCCGATCCGCAGCGGATGGCGGCCTGGCTGGACTGGTTCGACGCGCACAAGGTGGAGGCGATCGGGTTCGGCATCGTCTCGCTGCGCCGGGGCGGCCACGACGAGCCGATCGTCCGGGTGGAGGACCTGCGCCAGCGGGTGGAGCCGCCGCTGGGCGACCGCGTGGACGAGTGGTTCGGTCGGCAGGACTGGCTGCGCGCCCGGGGCGCCGACGGCCTCCTCGCCGCCCGCTACCGGGCCGCCGACGGGCTCCAGCTGCGCCAGGAGGCCACCATGGGTGAGGAGGGCTGGGCGGTGGACCGCCAGGTCCTCGCCATGCCGCGCGGGCTGCGCTGGTCCGAGGAGATCGATCCGCTGGTGCTCGCCCTGGTCGGCGGCGCGGACGGACGGCTGCCGCTGCGCGACCAGCTCGCCCTGCTCGCCGCCGCGCACGACGTCGCACCGGACGAGCTGGCCGAGGCGGCCGGGCCGATCGTGGCGCACCTGGTCGAGCGCGGCCTGGTCGAGCCGGTGGCGGACTGATGCGGGCGGTGGTGCAGACCGTCGGGCGGGCCGCCGTGACGGTCGACGGGGAGGTGGTCGGCGAGATCGCCGACGGCCTGCTGGTGCTGCTGGGCGTGACCCACACGGACACCCCGCAGGTGGCCGCCACCATGGCCCGCAAGATCCACGAACTGCGCATCCTGGACGACGAGCGCAGCGCCGCCGACACCGGCGCCCCCGTCCTCGTGGTCAGCCAGTTCACCCTCTACGGCGACGCCCGCAAGGGCAGAAGACCGAGCTGGACCGCCGCCGCCCCCGCCGAGGTGGCGGAACCCCTGGTGAACGCCGTGGTGGAAACCCTCCGCGCCCGCGGCGCCAAGGTAGAAACCGGCCGCTTCCGCACCCACATGCTGGTGGAAAGCGTCAACGTAGGCCCCCGCACCCTCCTCCTGGACCTGTAACCCCCGCCCTGTCGATCAAGAGGTTTGCGTCAGGAATCGGCCCTGCCGAGACGCAAATCTCTTGATCAACGAGGAAGGGACGGTCAGAAGAAGAGGCCGCGGCGGGACAGGGACTGGCGCAGCCAGCCGTCGAGCTGGGCGGCCCAGTCGGTGCGGTCCGCCGTCGCGTGGTCGACCGTGAAGCGGCCGAACGCGTCGCGGCCCTCGGTGAACACGCCGCCGCGCTTGTCCAGCTCCAGCACCACGTGCACCTGCTGCGGGTCGGTGACGAAGGTCAGTTCGAGCTGGTTCATGGCGCGCGCGTACTGCGGCGCCGGGTGGAACTCGATCTCCTGGTAGAACGGCAGGCTCTGCCGCACGCCGTAGAGGTGGCCGCGCTCGACGTCGGCCCGGGCGAACCGGAAACCCAACCGGAGCAACGCCTCCAGCAGCCGCTCCTGCGCGGGCAGCGGATGCACCGCCACCGCGTCCAGGTCGCCCTTGTCGACGGCCCGGGCCACCTCCAGCTCGGTCCGCAGCCCCATCGTCATCCCGTGCAGGTGCTGGCCGTACAGGTCGGTGAGCGGGGTCTCCCAGGGCACCTGGAAACGGAACGGCACCTCGTACCGCTGACCCGGGTCCAGCCGGAACGCGCCGGTCACCTGGGCGCGGCCGAACTCCTGCGTGGTGTCGTACTCCGAGTCGCCGCTCTCCACCTCGACCCGGGTGACCAGGCCGAGCGCGACGTAGCTCACATCCACCGGGTGGTCCCCGCCGACCACCTGGACGCGGCCCTCCACCTGCCCGCCGGGCCGGCAGTTCGGGTTGGCCAGCACCGTCTCCACCGACGGTCCACCCACACCCATCGCCTGCATGAGCCGCTTGAAGACCACCACGTCCTCCGATCGCCTGTGCGTCGCCGAACCTCGCTGGCCGGCCGCTGGCACGGTAACCGGGCCCGGCAAGACACAGCCGCTGTTCCGCCCGGATTGCTGTCGGGTCCCCGATCGCCTCACTCCCGTTTCACGCCCAGCCCGCCAAGCTGTTCCTCACCGGCACCACCGCGCCGGCGGACGGCACGGACCGGTACGGCACGACGGACACGGGGAGAGACAGAGATGGCTCAGCAGATGATCGAGCACCAGGACATGGACGTCACCCTGACCGACCTGGACGCGACCGACGAGCGCGGCGTCTCCACGGACCTGGTTCGGGCGTACCTGAACGGCATCGGCCGCACCAAGCTGCTCACCGCGGCGCAGGAGGTCGAGCTGAGCAAGCGGATCGAGGCCGGCCTGTTCGCCGAGGAGAAGCTCTCCACCTGCACCCCGGTCTCCGGCGAGCTGCGCGCCGACCTGGAGCTGATCGCGGCCGAGGGCCGCGCCGCCAAGGACCACCTGCTGGAGGCGAACCTGCGGCTCGTGGTGAGCATCGCCAAGCGCTACACCGGTCGGGGCATGGCCTTCCTCGACCTCATCCAGGAGGGCAACCTCGGCCTGATCCGCGCCGTCGAGAAGTTCGACTACACCAAGGGCTACAAGTTCTCCACCTACGCCACCTGGTGGATCCGCCAGGCCATCACCCGCGCCATGGCCGACCAGGCCCGCACCATCCGCATCCCAGTGCACATGGTCGAGCAGGTCAACCGGATGGTCCGGGTCCGCCGCGAGCTGTCGGTCTCGCTGGGCCGGGAGCCCACCGTCGCCGAGGTGGCCACCGCGCTGGAGATCCCGGAGTACCAGGTGATCGAGCTGATCTCGTACGACCGGGAGCCGGTGAGCCTGGACCAGACCGTCGGCGAGGACGGCGAGAGCGCGCTCGGCGACTTCGTCGCCGCCGTGGACCCCAACGCGGAGCCGGGCGAGGCCGCCGGCGACGGCGAACTGCGCAACGAGGTCCGCATCGTGCTGGCCACCCTCTCCCAGCGGGAGCAGGCGGTCATCCGGCTGCGGTTCGGCCTGGACGACGGCCGGCAGCGCACCCTCGACGAGGTGGGCCGCGAGTTCGGGCTGTCCCGGGAGCGGATCCGGCAGATCGAGAAGGTGACGCTGCTGAAGCTGCGCGACCCGGAGCGGGCCACCCGGCTGGAGGCGTACGCCTGCTGATCCTGACCCACCCGACAGGCCCCGGCGGTGCGCCGGGGCCTGTCGCGCTTGAAGCGGCGGCCGGCGGCCGTCACCCTGGGGCGATGAACTGGACACTGGAAGTGGTGGTGGTGCCGGTCTCCGACGTGGACCGGGCCAAGGAGTTCTACGCCGAGCGGCTCGGCTTCGTCGTCGACCACGACACCGACCTGGGGGGCGTCGGGCGGATCGTCCAACTCACGCCCCCGGGCTCCGGGTGCTCGATCGTCCTCGGCCGGGGCGTCGTGCCCGAGATGCCGCCGGGCTCGCTCAAGGGGCTGCAACTGGTCGTGCCCGACCTGGAGAAGGCCCGCGCGGAGCTGGTCGAGCGGGGCGTCGAGGTCAGCGAGATCCAGGTGATCGGGCAGAACCCGCGCCCGGTCCCGCACCCGCTGGACAACGTCGGCTTCGTCTTCCTCACCGACCCCGACGGCAACGCCTGGGCGGTGCAGCAGATCTCCAGCCGGGGCTGAGCCTCACAGCCGGCGCGGGCCGGTGTCCGGGCGGGGCGCCTCGGCGCCGGTGCGGACGGTGGCGTGCAGCACCGAGATGCCGTCCGGCCGGGCCAGCACCGGGTTCAGGGTGAGCGACCGGACCCGGGGCTGCTCGTCGGCGAGCCGCCCCACCCGCAGCAGCAGGTCGACCAGGGCCGCCCGGTCCACCGGCGCGGCGCCCCGGTGGCCGCGCAGCAGCGGCGCGGCCCGCGGTTCGTCGACCAGCTCGGCGGCGTCCCGGTCGGTCAGCGGCACCGCCCGCCACGCCCGGTCGCCGAGCAGCTCGGTGGCCACGCCGCCCAGGCCGAAGCCGACCACCGGCCCGAACGCCGGATCCTCCACCAGCTCCACCACGCAGGCCACCCCCGGCGGGACCATCGGCTGGACCAGCACGTCCGCGCCGAAGACCGCAGCCATGTCGGCGTACGCGCGGCGCAGCGCGGCGGCGTCGGGCAGGTCGAGCCGGACCGCACCCAGGTCGAGACGGTGCCGCAGCCCGGGGGCGGCCGCCTTGAGCGCGACGGGCCAGCCGAGCCGTTCCGCCGCCGCCACCGCCTCCCCGGCCGACTGCGCCGGCGCCGACTCGACCACGTCGATCCCGTACGCCCGCAGCAGCGCCGCCGGGTCGGCGCCGTCCGGGCGCAGCGCGGCCTGACCGGCCGCCCGGTCCACCCGGTCCAGTTCGGGCACCATGCCGGGCGGGCGGCGCAGCCAGTCCGCGTACGTGGTGACCCGGGCCAGGGCCCGGACGGCCTCCTCCACGCTCGGGTACGCGGGCACCCCGGCGGGCACCCGGCCGGCGAGGAAGGTGGCCACCACGGGCTTGCCGGTGGTCCGCGCGTCGGGCAGGGCGGTGGTGAAGTCGGCCTCCGGGTCGGTGAGCTGGCCGGGCAGTGGTGGGGCGAACACCGCCACGACGGCGTCCACCCGCTCGTCGGCGGCGGACGCGGCGAGCGCGGCGGCGTACTCGGCGGCGGTGGCCCGGGGGCCCACGTCGTCCGGGTAGCCGTCGGCCACGGTGAGGCCCTGGGCGGCGCAGGCCGTGGCGGCCAGCCCGGTCAGCGCCGAGGAGTTGCCGACCACAGCGACCCGGCGGCCGGCCGGCAGCGGCTGGTGGGCCAGGAGCACACCGACGTCGAGCAGTTCGGCGACGGTGTCCACCCGGATCACCCCGGACTGGGCGAACAGCGCGCTCACCGCGGCGGCGTCCAGGGCCGGCGCGTCGCCGACCCCCGGCGGGCGGGCCAGCGAGGCGAGCGCCACGACGGGCTTGCTCCGGCCGATGCGCCGGGCCAGCCGGGCGAACTTGCGCGGGTTGCCGAACGTCTCCAGGTAGAGCGTGATGACGTCGGTGCCCGGATCGTCCTGCCAGTACTGGAGCAGGTCGTTGCCGGAGACGTCGGCCCGGTTGCCCGCCGAGACGAAGCTGGACAAGCCGAGGCCGCGCCGGGACGCCTCGGCGAGCAGGGCCACCCCGAACGCGCCGGACTGGCTGAACACGCCGACCCGGCCGGGGGCGGGCAGCACGGGGGCGAGGGTGGCGTTGAGGCGTACCGCACGGTCGGTGTTGGCGACGCCCAGGCAGTTCGGACCGACCACGCGCATGCCGGCCAGGTGCGCGGCGCGGACCAGGGCGCGCTGGGCCGCCGCCCCCGCCGGGCCGGCCTCGGCGAACCCGGCGGAGATCACCACCAGTCCGTGCGCGCCGGCCCGCGCGGCGTCGGCGACCACCTCGGTCACCGCCTCCGGGGCGACGGCCACCACGGCCAGGTCCACGTCCGCGCCGGCGTCGACCGCCGACGGGTACGCGGGCAGCCCGGCCACGGTCGCCGCGGTCGGGTGCACGGGGACGATCGCGCCGGTGAACCCGCCGTCGCGCAGGTGCCCCAGCAGGGCCGCGCCGACGCCCTGGCCGGTGGTGCTGGCGCCGTAGACGGCGATGCCGCGCGGGGCGAGCAGCCGGGCGATCGAGCGGGCCTCGGTGCGGTGCTCCCGGCCGCGCTGCACCTCCAGCGTCGCCTCGGTGGGGGCGATCGGGAAGTTCAGGTGCACGACGCCGTCGGCGAACTGGCGCTGGACCTGGTAGCCGAAGTCGGAGAAGACCCGCAGCATCGTCCCGTTGGCCGGCAGCACCTCGGCGACGAAGTGCACGATGCCCCAGCGCCGGGCCGCGTCGGCCAGGTGCTCCAGCAGCACCGACCCGATGCCCCGGCCCTGGTACGCGTCCTCCACCACGAAGGCCACCTCGGCCTCCGGGGAGCCGGGGCCGAGCCGCTCGTACCGGCCCACGGCGACGATCCGGTCGCCGGCCAGCACCACGAACGCCTCCCGGTCGCGGTGGTCGACGGTGACGAACCGCTGCAGGTCCCGCTCGGGGATGCGCGGGTACGGCGAGAAGTAGCGCAGGTAGCGGGTGCGCTCGGAGAAGCGCGAGTGCATGGCCACGACGGCCGCGGCGTCGTCCGGGCGGATCTGCCGCAGCTGGACGGTCGTGCCGTCGCTCAGCAGCACGTCCACCGGTTGCTCGACGGTGGTCACCGGTCAGTCGCGGGGATCGTGCGGGTCGAGCCCGTGCAGCGGGAAGACCGCCTTGCGGGTCGCCGCGATCGCGCGGTCCACCGCGGTCGGCTCGCCGCTCGGCTGCCACGGCTGGTACGACGGGTCGACGTCGTCGGTCATCCGCAGCGGGATCTCGTGCCCGGGCCGCCGTCGCGCCGCCAGCTCCCGCCAGCCCGGCGGGGTGAGGGTGGCCGGGTCGAGCGGCTCCCCGGTGGCCACCGCGAGCAGGTGCGTCCAGGCCCGCGGCACCACCTCGACCAGCGCGTACCCGCCGCCGCCGAAGGCCACCCAGCGGCCGTCGCAGAGCTCGTCGGCGAGCGCGCGCAGCGCCAGGTAGGTGGCCCGCTGCCCGTCGACGGAGAGGTGCAGGTCGGCCAGGGGGTCCAGCCGGTGCCCGTCCGCCCCGCACTGGGTGACCAACACCTGCGGCCGGAACGCCCGCAGCACCGACGGCACGACGGCGTGGAACGCGCGCTGCCAGCCCGGGTCGCCGGCGCCCGGCGGCAGCGGCAGGTTGACCGCCGACCCCTCCGCGCCCGGGCCGCCGGTCTCGTCGGGGAACCCGGTGCCGGGGAAGAGCGCCAGCGGGGTCTCGTGCAGGCTGACCGTGAGCACCCGCGGGTCCCGGTAGAAGATCTCCTCTACCCCGTCGCCGTGGTGCACGTCCACGTCCACGTACGCGATGCGCTCCGCGCCCAGGTCGAGCAGGCGGGCGATGGCCACCGCCGGGTCGTTGTAGACGCAGAAGCCGGAGGCCCGGGCCGGCATGGCGTGGTGCAGCCCGCCGGCCACGTTGACCGCCCGCCGGGCCTCGCCGCGCCAGACCGCCTCGGCCGCGGCCACGCTCGCCCCGGCGATCAGCGCGCTCGACTCGTGCATGCCGTCGAAGACGGGGTTGTCCGAGGTGCCGAGACCGAAGCCGGCGAAGAGCGGGTCGCGGGGCGCGGCCCGCACGGCCTCCAGGTAGCGCGGGTCGTGCACCCGGGTGAGCAGCGCGTCGTCGGCCGGCTCCGGCTTCACGAGCCGGACCCCGGGCCGGTCCAGCACCCCCAGCTCGCGGGCGAGCGCCATGGTCAACTCGACCCGCACCGGGTCCAGGGGATGGTCGCCCATGTCGTACCCGAGCAGGGCCTCGTCCCACACCACCACCGTGTCGTCGGCCATGGGCTCATCGTCGCACGTGGTCCGGGGCCGCCCCACCGCACGCACTCCGCGGCGGCCCGGGTGTCTACCCGGTGGCGACCGGACGGTCCGGGTCGGCCACCCAGTTGCTCCACGAGCCGACGTACAGGGCGGCGTCCGGGCGGCCGGCCAGGTGCAGCGCCAGGACCGCCTGGGCGGCGGTCACCCCCGAGCCGCAGTACGCGCCGACCGGCGCGCCCTCGGCCACCCCGGCGGCGGCGAACCGCTCGCGCAGCGCCTCGGCGGCGGGGAAGCGTCCCTCGGTGACGTACTCCGGGGCCGGCAGGTTGACCGCGCCCGGGACATGCCCGGCGACCCGGTCGATCGGCTCGGTCTCGCCCCGGTAGCGGGGGGCGGCCCGCACGTCGAGCAGCACCCCGGCGTCGGCGGCGGCCAGCCGGGCGGCCTTCCCCGCGTCCAGCACCGGCAGCTCGCCCGGGCTGACCGTGACGTCCCCGGGCGCGGGCGCCGGCGCGTCGGTGGAGACGGGTCCGCCGGCCGCGGCCCAGGCCGGGAAGCCGCCGTGCAGCACCCGGACCGCCCGGTGACCGGCCCAGCGCAGCGTCCACCAGGCGCGGGCGGCCGACATGCCGTCGCCGCCGTCGTACACCACCACGGGGTGCCCGGCGCGGACGCCGGCGGCCCGCAGCGCGGCCTGGAGCGCGGCGGGGTCGGGCAGCGGGTGCCGGCCGGCGGCGCCCGGCCGGCCACAGAGCTCGGTGTCCAGGTCGACGAAGACCGCGCCGGGCAGGTGACCGGCCCGGTAGTCCTCCCGGCCGGGCGGCCCGGCGAGCCGCCAGCGGACGTCCAGGAGGGTGGGCGGATCGGCGCGGTCGAGCTCGGCGGCGAGCCGGTCGGGCTCGACGAGCAGGTCTTCGGTTCCGGACATGCGGTCCAGTCAACACCATCCGGGCAGCGACCTCCCGGTTCGGCGGGCGTGGATCGTCGGGGGTCCGGGGTAGCATCGAACGCCGGAGGGACGCTGACGTGAAGCATGACCTGGTCGACACGACCGAGATGTACCTGCGCACCATCCTCGAGCTGGAAGAGGAGGGGGTGCCGCCGCTGCGCGCGCGGATCGCGGAGCGGCTGAAGCAGAGTGGTCCCACCGTCAGCCAGACCGTGGCCCGCATGGAGCGGGACGGCCTGCTCACCGTCGAGGGCGACCGCCACCTGATGCTCACCGCGCTGGGCCGCACCTCGGCCGTTTCGGTCATGCGCAAGCACCGGCTCGCCGAGCTGCTGCTCGTCAACGTGATCGGGATGCCCTACGAGGAGGCCCACGACGAGGCCTGCCGCTGGGAGCACGTGATGAGCGACGCGGTCGAGAAGCGGGTCTACGACCTGCTCAACCGCCCGACCCGCTCCCCCTACGGAAACCCGATCCCCGGCCTCGAGGAGCTGGGCGAGCCGGGCCTGCGCGAGGTCGAGACCGCGGAGGGCGAGCGGAACCTGGCCTTCCCGGGCCTGTCCGGGCCGGTCGTGGTGCGGCGGATCTGCGAAAGCGTGCAGACCGACGCCGACGTGCTCCGGCAGCTGCACGCGGCGGGCGTCGACCCGGGCGCCACGGTGACCGTGGCCCAGGAACGCGACGGCGTCTCCATCGACCGCTCCGGCGACCGGGTCCGGCTGCCCCGCGAGGTGGCCTCCCGGGTGTTCGTCGCGGCCCGCTGACCGGGCCGCCCGGCGGTCAGAGCTGCCGGGTGTCGACCACCCTGGCGAGGTTGACCAGCTTGCCGGCCGCCTTGTCCGCCTCGGCCGTGGCGGTGCCACGCGGGGTGGTCCAGCGCAGCGTGACCAGCCGCCCCTCGCCGGCCAGCCAGCCCACCTCCGCCACCGGGCCGTTCTTCGCGGTCTTCGGCAGCGTGTGCCGGTAGGCGATCTTCCCGAGCTTGGTGACCTTCTTCGCGCCCCGGGGCAGCACGTCGAGGGTGAAGGTCGACGTGTCGATCGACGTGTCGGTCACCGTGAGGGTCAGCTCCGGCAGCACCGCCTGCTCGGCCCGGACCACGCAGGTGTGCGTGTCGCCCTTGTCCATGGCGGCGGCCACGTCGAACGTGCCGCCGGTGTGCTTGGCGATCACCGCGAAGTCGAGCAGCCGGCACGCGCCGCCCGACGAGGCGGCGGACACCTCGACCGCCTTCGGCCCGGCCGCCGGCACCGCCACCCGCGTGGCCTCCTTGGCGCAGCCGGCGGTCAGCAGTACGGCCGAAGCGGCCAGCCAGGTACGGGCGCGCACGTGGAGACCTCCGCAGTCGTCGGCGGGCACCGCCCGCCGGATGTCCGTCGGCCACCGTACGGGCAACCCCGCCGGGACGGAAGTCCTCAATCGACCACGTACGGACAGTGCCGGCATCCTCGCCCGCAGCACGTGCCGCGGCGGGCCAGGAAACCGGCGCTGAGCACGAACAGCCCGGTCTCCGGGTCGAGGTAGCCGGCCTCACCGGCGGCCAGGGCGGCGGCGTGGGCGGCCAGGATCCGCGCCCGGTCCGGGTGGTCGGGCGACAGCCGCGACGGGTGCGGCTCGGCCAACGGCCGGTCCGCCAGGGGTCGTCGCTCTCCGGTCACCGCGCGAGTCTACGGAGGCTGCCCCGAGGCGCCGGCTCAGCCGTGCCGGTCGAACGCCGCGGCGACCGCCGCCCGGTCCGCGCCGCCGGCCAGCAGCAGCCGGAGCAGCACCTTCGCCTTGTACGGGTCGAGCAGCCCACCGCGGACCAGCCCGCGCCGCCGCAGGTCGGTCTCCGAGCCGACCGCGCCGTAGGTGTTCCGCAGCACCGACCCGGCCCCGGTCCGGGAGGCGAGCACCACCGGCATCCGCGCGGCCAGCTCGCCCAGCGCCGGGGCGAAGTCCGGCGGCACGTGCCCCACCCCGAAGCCGGCCACCACGAGGCCGTCCAGGCCCGGGGTGAGCGCGTCGAGCAGCGCCGGGTCGTCGTCGAGGGTGACGGTGTGCAGCGCCACCCGGGTGGCGGCCAGCCGGTCGCCGTCCACCGGCGGCAGCGGGGCGTGCCGGGGCGGGCGGGTGAGCAGCCGTACCTCGCCCTCGATGACGTGCCCGAGCGGCCCGGCGTTGGGCGAGGCGAACGTGGCCGTGCTGGTGCTGTGGGTCTTGCGGGCGAAGCGGGCCGCGTGGATCTCGTCGTTGAACGCCACCAGCACCCCCAGGTCCCGCGCGGCCGGCGCGGCGGCGACCCGGGCGGCGGCAAGCAGGTTGGCCGGGCCGTCCGGGCCGGCCAGGGTGGGGTTGCGCATCGCGCCGGTGAACACCAGCGGCGCCGGGTGCGGCCAGACCAGGTCGGCCAGGAAGGCGCTCTCCTCCAGGGTGTCGGTGCCCTGGGTCACCACCACGCCGGTCGCCCCGTCGGCGATTGGCGCGCCCGCCGCGTCCACCAGGTCCAGGATCTGCCGGTACGCCAGGGCGGCGCTGGGCACCGCCTCGACGTCCCGCACGTCGAGCGGGATGTCGGCGAGCCCCGGTACGGCGGCCGTGAGGTCGGCGCCGGTGAGCCGGCTGACCACTCCCCCGGAACCGGTGCCCGCCATGGCGATCGTGCCGCCCAGGGTGAAGAGCGCGACGGTCACCGGTCGGCCTTCCGGGCGAGCAGGAACGCCTGCGGCCCCCGGTCCAGCTCCTCCGCTTCCCGGACCAGCGTGGCGTGCACGGCGAACCCAGCCGCCGTGAGCTGCTCGGCGAGCCGTTCCGGCGGCAGCCAGTACACGTCGTACGAGACGGTGTGGCCGTACGCCTGCTCCAGCCGGATCCGCTCGTCGCCGGCCTTGACCGCGATCAGCAGGTGACCGCCCGGGGCGAGCACCCGGTGGAACTCGGCGAACACCCCGGGCAGCAGGTCCGGCGGCAGGTGGATGATCGAGTACCAGGCCACGAGGCCGGCCAGCGCCGCGTCGCGGATGTCCAGCGCGGTCATCGAGCCGACCTCGAAGCGCAGCTCCGGATAGTTCCGGCGGGCCACCTCGAGCATGCCCGGGGAGAGGTCGACCCCGGAGATGTCGAGCCCGAGACCGCGCAGGTGGGCGGTGATCCGGCCGGTCCCGCAGCCCGCCTCCAGCACCGGCCGGCCGGGGCCCACCAGCTCCGCGAACGCGGCCAGCATCCCCCGGTCGAGCGGGCCCTCCAGCACGTCGGGAATCAACCGTGCGTAGTCCACGGCCACCGTGTCGTAGGCGGCGCGCGTCTCGGTGAGCCAGTTCGGTTCGATCATGAAAGACGACCCTAGTCGCCGGCCGGCCCCGCGTCCGTCCGTACCCGCCCAGCTCGGCGACGACCGTCTCCGGCCGGGGAAATGCCGCGCCCCGCAGCGGGCCGGCGGGATACCGTGCCGGGTCGCACACGCATGACCTCGACGGACAGGCCCGACCGGTGACCCAGCAACTGACGCCCCCGATGCCCGGAACCCGCACCCCGCTGTGGCGGAGCCGGAACTTCCTGCTGCTCTGGAGCGGCCAGACGGTCAGCGAGGTGGGCACCCGGGTCTCCGGGGTGGCGGTGCCGCTGCTCGCCGCGGACGTGCTCGACGCCACCGTCCTCCAGGTCTCCCTGCTCACCGTCCTGGCCTGGCTGCCGTACCTGATCTTCTCGCTGCCGGCCGGGATGCTGGCCGACCGGGTCGACCAGCGGCGGCTGATGGTCGCGTGCGACCTGGGTCGCGCGGCGCTGCTGCTGTCGGTGCCGGTGGTCGCCCTGGTCGGCCACCTCACGCTGGCCTTCCTGTACGCGGTGGTCGGGCTCTCCGGCGTGCTGACCGTGGCGTTCACGGTGGCGTACCGGAGCCTGCTGCCCGCCCTCGTCGCGCCGGAGCAGTTGACCTCGGCCAACGCGCGCCTCGAAGTGAGCGAGAACCTCGCCCACCTGGCCGGGCCGAGCGCGGGCGGCCTGCTCGTCGGCCTGCTCGGCGCGGCCCGCACCTTCGTCGCCGACGCGGCGAGCTTCCTGGCCAGCGCGGTCACGCTGCTGCTGGTGCGGCACCGCCCGACGCCCCGCGCCGAGGCCCGGGTGCCGGTCCGGGCGGCGCTCACCGAGGGCCTCGGTTTCATCCGCCGGCAGCGGATCCTCGCCCTGGTCCTGGCCTGCACCGCCACCTCGAACTTCTTCGTCATGGCCACCCGCGCCATCGAGGTGCCCTACCTATTGCGGGTGCTGCACGCCAGCCCGGCCACCATCGGGCTCCTGTTCAGCCTCGGCTCGGTGGGCGGGCTGGTGGCCGGCGTGCTGGCCGGGCGGGTGACCGCGCTGCTCGGCGGCGCCCGGACCATCTGGGTGTCGATGGCCGTGCCCGGCCCGCTCTACCTGCTCATGCCGCTGGCCCGGCCGGGCTGGGGCGCCCTGCTCTACGCGGTCGGCACGGCCGCGTTCGCGGCCAACGCGGTGCTGTTCAACGTGGCCGCCATGTCGTACCGGCAGCGGATCACCCCGGCCCGGCTGCTCGGCCGGGTCAACGCCGCGTTCCTGTGGATCTGCTACGGCGCCATCCCGCTCGGCGCCCTGCTCGGCGGCGCCCTCGGCACCCGGCTCGGGCTGCGCCCGGCGCTGCTGGTCTGCGTGCTCGGCATGTGGAGCGCGGCACTGTTCGTGGTCTTTTCGCCGCTGCGCCGCATGCGGGACTTCGCGGCGTCCTGAAAAGAGGCAGGATTTTTCCCGGACCGCTGTCGAATCCGGCCGCGCCCGTCCGTCGGTGAGGCGGAAGAGGAAAACGACAACCCAAGGAGACACCGATGGCCCAGTACGCAGTCCTCGTCTACTCGCCCGCGCCGGCCGACCCGATGGACCTGACCCCGGACTACGTGGCCCTGCTGGAGCGGTACGGCGACCAGGTCACCGAGCTGGGCGGGCAGATCCTCACGGGGTTCGCGCTCCAGCCGAGCACCACCGCCACGGCGATCCGCGGCGACCTGGTCACCGACGGCCCGTTCATCGAGGCCAAGGAGGTCGTCGCCGGGTTCTACATCCTGGAAGCGCCCGACCTGGACGTGGCCCTGAAGATCGCCAAGCTGAACCCGGCGACCATCGACGGCGGCGTCGAGGTCCGGCCGCTCTTCCAGCCGCCGGCCGAGTGAGCGACGCCGCCGCGGTCGCCGCCGAACGCGCGGTGGCGGACGCGCACCGTCGCGAGTGGGCCTTCGTGCTCGCCGCGACGGCGCGCGTCGCCGGCGACCTCGACGTGGCCGAGGAGTGCGTGCAGGACGCCTACCTGGCCGCGCTGGCTGCGTGGGCGCGCGACGGCGTACCCGACAAGCCGGGCGCCTGGCTGACCGCCACGGCGAAGCGCAAGGCGCTCGACGTGCTGCGCCGGGACAAGGTGTTCCGGTCGAAGATGCCCCTGCTCGTCGAGCCGGCGGAGGCCGAGATGCCGGAGGAGTCCGGCGGGGACGCGGTCCCCGACGACCGGCTGCGGCTGGTCTTCACCTGCTGCCACCCGGCGCTGGCCCGGGAGGCCCAGGTGGCGCTGACCCTGCGCCTGGTCTGCGGGGTGGCCACCGGCGACATCGCCCGCGCGTTCCTGGTCACCGAGACGACCATGGCGGCCCGGGTGACCCGGGCCAAGAAGAAGATCGCCGCCGCCCGGATCCCCTACCGGGTGCCGGAGGCCGCCGAGTTGCCGGAACGGCTCGACGCGGTGCTCACCGTGATCCACCTGCTCTTCACGACCGGGCACACCGCGCCGACCGGGGGCGACCTGGTCCGCGCCGACCTGGTCGACCGGGCGGTGCACCTGACCCGGATGCTGCTGGCCCTGATGCCCGACGAGCCGGAGGTCCGTGGCCTGCTCGCCCTGCTGCTGCTCACCGACGCCCGCCGGGCCACCCGCCTCGACGCCGAGGGGCGGCTGCTGGTGCTGGAGGAGCAGGACCGGTCCCGCTGGGACCGGGCGGCCATCGCCGAGGGCAACCACCTGGTCCTGGGCGCGTTCCGCACGGGCCGGGTAGGCCGGTACGCCCTCCAGGCCGCCATCGCCTCGCTGCACGCGATCGCCCCCAGCTACGCCGCCACCGACTGGCCCCAGGTCGTCCGCCTCTACGACGAGCTGCTCAAGCGCTGGTCGTCGCCGGTGGTGGCGCTGAACCGGGCGGTCGCGGTGTCCATGGTCGATGGACCGGCCGCGGCCCTCGCCGAGGTCGACGCCCTGGCCGCCGATCCGCACCTGGCCGGCTACCACTACCTGCCGGCGATCCGCGCCGACCTGCTCCGCCGCCTCGACCGGCCTGCCGAAGCCGCGGACGCCTACCGCGCGGCGCTGGCCCTGGTCGACAACGAGGCAGAACATGCCTTCCTCACCGCCCGCCTCACGGAGGTCACCCCGCCCCGTTGATCATGAAGTTGTCGCCCGCCGCTTCGGCGTGTCGGGACAATAACTTCATGATCAACGTCGTCTCAGATCGTCGCGCGGTGGGCCTGGCGGACGGTGCGGCGGGCGTCTCGCCAGGCGATCAGGGCCGTGCGGAGCCGGGGCGAGGTGACCCGCTCTCCCCCGCGCCGAGCCGCCAGCTGACCGATCAGCCAGGCCGGGGCGTGGGCCGCCTCGACCGCTGCGGTCTTGGTGAGCAGGTCGCCGTGGTGGAGCGCGTGCCGGCCGCGGGCCATCGAGGTGAGGCCGAGGTCGGCGAGGGCGGGATCCAGCCACAGCCACGGACGCCGGGCCGCCCAGGTCCAGTAGCCGGTGAGCTCGGCGCGGGCGGCGGCCCGCACGTCGTCGTCGCTCATGGCGGGGAACACCTCGCCGGGCGGGCGGCCGAGGACGGCGTACCCGTGACGGACCAGCTCGGCCCGGGTGACGCCGGAGAGGATGCGCTGGACGAGCTGCCCGTGCGTCCACGTCGGATGCTTCCGCTCGACCTCGACCATGGTGGCGCTGTCGACGTAGACGCAGCCCAGGTGCAGCCCGGCGGCGTTGCCCGCGTCCAGGCGGCGGTGCACGGCAACGAGCGCGGCCTCCCGCGCGGCGTCGACCGACCCATCCGTCAGGGCCACCGGGTCAAGATCGCTCACGCCGGGGCGGTGGTCGCCGGTCGCCAGCGATCCCGCCACCAGCAGGTCGGTGACCCAGCCGAGCGCCGCGAGGACGCTCGCAAACTCCTCAACGGCCGGCAGCGTCACCATGGCCCCAGTCTCGCCTCCGCGGTGAATCTTGGACACTGTCCGTTCCTGACGAACGGTAAGTCTCCAAGATCTGGCGCTGCGACCGCGACGGCCGTGTCCGCGCGGCGTGCGGGCCTACCCGAACCACGTGATCGCCTGGCCGTGGCCCCGGGTCCAGGCCAGCGGCTTCCCGTCGAGGGCCAGCACGTTGTAGAA
The DNA here is from genome assembly GCF_008868175.1 of Micromonospora sp. AMSO31t. Classification (GTDB taxonomy): domain Bacteria; phylum Actinomycetota; class Actinomycetes; order Mycobacteriales; family Micromonosporaceae; genus Micromonospora. Next base: position 6,105 of record NZ_WBKT01000017.1, on the reverse strand, counting down.
CCCGTCGGCCGGCGGCTCGGGCAACGCGGGGTACCGCAGCACGTCCGGGTCCTCGTTGGCGATCCAGTGCCCGGGCAACTCCCGGACCAGCTCGGCGAACGCGTCCCTCCGCGCCGGCGGCACCTGGTACAGCACCGAGGTGTGGAAGACCACCAGGGTCGCGTCCCGGGGTGCCCGCGCGGCCAGCGCCGGCAGGTCGTCCACCAGGTCGCCCCGGACGAGCCTCGGCGGCTCGGCCCGGGCGACGGCCGCCGCGGCCCGCAGCCGCTCGCGGCGGTGCCCGTGCTCCGGCCAGATGAGCGCGTCCAGCCACGCCACGTCGGCCGGGTCGGTCACGTCCAGCGGGTTGAGGTCCAGGCCGGCCCGCCACACCACCTCGGGCCGGCGGGCCGGCGGCGCCGTGCCGCTGATCGCGCAGTCGAGGACCGGCTCACCGTCGCCGAGCTGACGGTCGCCGTAGCGGTAGGCGTACCGGTCGGGGTAGAGACACAGGCCCGCGGAGGCGCCGACCTCCAGCAGGGCGAGCGGCTGGGGCAGCGACGCCAGCACCGGCAGGAGTACGGCACACCGGCCCGGCTCGTTCGTCTGCGTGGCCCGGACCCGCATCTCCGCCTCGACCACCGGCCAGTTCGCCAGCGCGTACCCGCGAAAGGTGGCCGGATCGGTGACCGGGCCGCCGAGCAGCCGGACGGCGGCGAAGAGCAGGTTCGGCTGGCGCTTGGCCGGCGGGAGGGTGTCGAGCCGGGCCAGCAGCTCGTCGTCGCGGGCGACCGCCTCCGACAGCCGCTCGTACGCCGGCGACATCCCGCGCACCTCCCGGACGAAGGCGGTGTAGCGGTCCGCAGTGGTCATGGCCCGAGCATCGCAGCCGGACACCGTGCCGGGGTGGCGCCGACGGCGTGAGCTGCGTCGCTTCAGCGGGCCGTGTCCTGAAAGCCGCGAGCGCGGCAGGGGAATCCCTGCCGCGCTCGCGAGCGGTCGTGCGTCAGCTGCAGCCGCTGGTGGAGCCGCAGCCCTCGCAGACGTAGCAGCTGCCGGCCGGCCGCATCTTCGTGCCGCAGGTGAAGCAGAGCGGCGCGTCCGCGGCCTTGCCGATCACGGCCTCCAGCAGTTCGGTGCTGGAGCCCACCGACGGCGCCGGCTTGACGGCGGCGACGTCCGCGACCTCCTGCTTCGGCTGGACGACCGCCTTCGGCTCGGGCGCTTCGACCGGGGCGGAGGCGGCCATCGCGGTGAGGTCCGCACCGCTCGCCTCCGCCTCCGCCTCGGCCGCGAGCTGGGCGGCCCGCTCCTTGGCCGTGAAGATGCCCAGCTCCGCGCGGCGCTCGTACGGCAGGAAGTCCAGGGCCAGGCGACGGAAGATGTAATCCATCACCGAGGCCGCCATCCGCACGTCCGGGTCGTCGGTCATGCCGGCCGGCTCGAAGCGCATGTTGGTGAACTTGCTGACGTACGTCTCCAGCGGGACGCCGTACTGGAGACCGATGGAGATGGCCACCGAGAAGGCGTCCATCACGCCGGCCAGGGTCGAGCCCTGCTTCGACATCTTGAGGAAGACCTCGCCGAGGCCGTCGTCCGGGTACGACGAGGCGGTGAGGTAGCCCTCCGCGCCGCCGACCGAGAACGAGATGGTCTCCGACGGGCGCTTCTTCGGCAGCCGCTTGCGGACCGGCCGGTACTCGACGACCTTCTCCACGACCTTCTGGACCTCGGCGGCCGGGGCCTGGGTCTCGGCGGCGGTCTTGTTGGACTTGGCCACCGAGAGCGGCTGGCCGACCTTGCAGTTGTCCCGGTAGATCGCCAGCGCCTTGAGGCCGAGCTTCCAGCCCTCAAAGTAGATCTTCTCGACGTCCTCGACGGTGGCCTGCTCGGGCATGTTGACCGTCTTGGAGATCGCGCCGGAGACGAACGGCTGGATCGCCGCCATCATCCGCACGTGGCCCATCGGGGCGATCGACCGCTCCCCCATGGCGCAGTCGAAGACCGGGTAGTGCTCCGGCTTGAGGCCCGGGGCGTCCACCACGTGGCCGTGGTCGGCGATGTGCTCGACGATCGCCTCGACCTGCTCCTCGGGGTAGCCGAGGCTGCGCAGGGCGCGCGGCACGGTCTGGTTGACGATCTGCATCGAGCCGCCGCCGACCAGCTTCTTGAACTTGACCAGCGCCAGGTCCGGCTCCACGCCGGTCGTGTCGCAGTCCATCATGAAGCCGATGGTGCCGGTCGGCGCGAGGACGCTGGCCTGCGAGTTGCGCCAGCCGTTCTTGTCACCGATCTTGTTGCCGAGCGTCCACTGCCTGGTGGCCTCGCGCTGGACGGCGGTGGCCACGGTGCCGGTCGGCTTGATCGCGTCGTTGGCGGCGGCGTGCTTGCGCATGACCCGCTTGTGCGGCTCCGCGTTGCGGGCGTAGCCGTCGTACGGGCCGACGACGCCGGCCAGCTCGGCGGAGCGGCGGTAGGCGGTGCCGGTCATCAGCGAGGTGATCGCCGCGGCGACCTCCCGGCCCTGCTCCGAGTCGTACGGCAGGCCCGAGGCCATCAGCAGCGCGCCGAGGTTGGCGTAGCCGATGCCGAGCTGCCGGTAGGCGCGGCTGGTCTCACCGATCTTCTCGGTCGGGAAGTCGGCGAAGCAGATCGAGATGTCCATCGCGGTGATGACGAACTCGACCGACTTGACGAACTTCTCCACCTCGAAGCCGCCGTCGGCGCGCATGAACTTCATGAGGTTCAGCGAGGCCAGGTTGCACGAGGAGTTGTCCAGGTGCAGGTATTCCGAGCAGGGGTTCGACGCGGTGATCCGCCCGGTCTCCGGGCAGGTGTGCCAGTCGTTGATGGTGTCGTCGTACTGGAGGCCGGGGTCGGCGCACTCCCAGGCCGCCTGGGAGATGCCGCGGAAAAGCTTCTTGGCGTCGATCGTCTCGATGACCTGGCCGTCGAGCCGGCCGCGCAGGTCGAAGCCGCCGCCGTTCTCCACCGCGGTCATGAACTCGTCGGAGACCCGGACCGAGTTGTTGGCGTTCTGGTACTGCACGCTGACGATGTCGGCGCCGCCCAGGTCCATGTCGAAGCCGGCGTCCCGCAGCGCGCGGATCTTGTCCTCCTCGCGCGCCTTGGTGACCACGAACTCCTGGATGTCCGGGTGGTCCACGTCGAGGATGACCATCTTGGCCGCCCGCCGGGTGGCGCCGCCGGACTTGATGGTGCCGGCGGAGGCGTCCGCGCCGCGCATGAAGCTGACCGGGCCGGAGGCGTTGCCGCCGGAGGACAGCAGTTCGCGGGAGGAGCGGATCCGGGACAGGTTGACGCCGGAGCCGGAGCCGCCCTTGAAGATCAGCCCCTCCTCCTTGTACCAGTCGAGGATCGAGTCCATCGAGTCGTCGACGGCCAGGATGAAGCAGGCGCTGACCTGCTGCGGCGACGGCGTGCCGACGTTGAACCAGACCGGCGAGTTGAAGCTGAACACCTGGTGCAGCAGCATCCAGGTCAGCTCGTGCGCGAACACCTCGGCGTCGGCCGGGGTGGCGAAGTAGCCGTACTCCTCACCGGCGGTGCGGTAGGTGCCGACCACCCGGTCGATCAGCTGCTTGAGCGACCACTCCCGTTCCGGGGTCCCCACCGCGCCCCGGAAGTACTTGGTGGTCACGATGTTGGCCGCGTTGACCGACCAGGACTCGGGGAACTCCACCCCGCGCTGCTCGAAGTTGATCGAACCGTCCCGCCAGTTCGTCATCACGACGTCGCGGCGCTCCCAGGTGACTTCGTCGTAGGGATGCACCCCCTCGGTCGTCCAGACGCGCTCGATCTTCAGCCCTGTCCCGGCCTTGTTCCGTGACTTGCTGGTCGTCACGCCCTCGCCCCCCTCGTCAGCGCGGTCACCCACCGCGCGTCGTCAAACTGTCAGAAATCCGTGAAACTCAACTGGTCGCGCCGGCGGCCTCGACGGCCCCGGCACCCTCCCGCGCCCGCGCGGCGGCCCGCAGCGTCTCGATCTCGCGCTCGAAGTCGGCGAGCGAGTCGAAGGAGCGGTAGACGCTCGCGAACCGCAGGTAGGCCACCTCGTCGAGGTCGCGCAGCGGCCCGAGGATGGCCAGCCCGACCTCGTGGCTGGGGATCTCGGCGGCCCCCTTGGCCCGGACGGTCTCCTCGACCTTCTGCGCGAGCAGCGCGATGGAGTCGTCGTCGACCGGCCGGCCCTGGCACGCCTTGCGCACCCCGCCGATGATCTTGGTGCGGCTGAACGGCTCGGTCACCCCGCTGCGCTTGACCACCGCGAGCACCGCCTCCTCGACGGTGGTGAACCGCTTGCCGCACTCCGGGCAGGACCGCCGCCGCCGGATGAGCTGGCCGTCGTCGGCCTCCCGCGAGTCGACCACCCGGGAGTCGGCGTGTCGGCAGTACGGACACCGCATCGCCTGACCTCCTTCATCGACCGCGGCCCGCCGGCCGCCTCCGGGCACGCGTCACCACGGCGGCACCGTCTCTCGACGGCCGCCGCCGGGGTCGGCGTACGGGAGTGCGGTCGGTAACCGGACCCAACCTGTAGGCGACTTACGCCCATGTAACCACAACATCTAGGGGTCGACCGTATGCCGTCGTACTAGCGAGGTCAAGTTGGCCGGCGTGTCCGGCGCGTCATCAGAATCACTCACCCGTGCCACCCCGTCCCCGGCGTTCCGAGGAACCCAACGGACGTCGGCCGCCGGGGTCATGGGACGCGGGGATAGAACAGTCGTTCGAGAGCGACGTACCATTTATCAGAACAGGCGTTCGGAAATCCAGGATTTTGCCGCGACACGCCGACGGCAGGTCGTACAGATGTTTGAAAATGGCCGATCTCACCTATACGGTCAACAACGACCGGGCGCGGCGTATTGCGCCGGGCCGGTCGACAGCACCACAGGAGCACGCACCACGAGCCGACGAGGCACCCAGCGCCGACCAGGGAGGACGGACGTGACCGAGGACCGGGCCAGCCGGCAGAAGAACCCGCAGCCGATCGACGGGGCGGGTCCGCCGGCGACCCGTCGACCCCGCACCGCGCGCAGCCGGGCGGCCCAGCCCGCCGTGCGTGCGGTCACCCCGGTGGTCAGCAGCTTCCCCGACCCGGCGACGGTCGACCTCACGGCCCGGCAGCGCCGCATCCTGGAGTTCATCCGCACCTGGGTGGAGCGCCACGGCTACCCGCCGAGCGTGCGCGAGATCGGCGAGGCCGTCGGCCTGGTCTCCCCGTCGAGCGTCGCCTACCAGCTCAAGGAGCTGGAGAAGAAGGGCTTCCTGCGCCGCGACCCCAACCGGCCCCGCGCCGTGGACGTCCGGGCCCCCAGCGACGTCGACGACGAGGCGGCCCGCGCCCAGCGCCCCGCCCCGGCGTACGTGCCGATGCTGGGCCGGATCGCCGCCGGTGGTCCGATCCTCGCCGAGCAGGCGGTGGAGGACATCTTCCCCCTCCCCCGCGAGCTGGTCGGTGAGGGCGAGGTCTTCATGCTGCAGGTCAAGGGCGACTCGATGCTCGACGCGGCGATCTGCGACGGCGACTGGGTGGTGGTCCGGCAGCAGCCGACCGCCGAGGTCGGCGACATCGTGGCGGCCATGCTCGACGGCGAGGCGACCGTGAAGACCTACCGGCGGCGCGACGGACACGTCTGGCTGATGCCGCAGAACCCGGCCTTCGACCCGATCCCCGGCGACGACGCCACCATCATGGGCCGCGTGGTCGCCGTGCTCCGCCGCATCTGAGCCGACGAGAAAGGGGGGTGACCGGCGGTCACCCCCCTTTTTCCTGCGCTAGTAGCGGTCGCCCCGGTAGTCCCGGCCGCCGCCGGAGACCTGGCCGTACTGCTGGCCCCCGCCGCCGTAGCCGCCGTCGCGGCGGCCGTCACGCGGGTCCCGGCGGTCGGGCTCCCGGCGCGGTGGTTCGGCCCGGGCCGGGCCGTAGCCTCCGCCGCCACCCGGCCGGCCGCCGCCGTAGCCGCCACCGCCGCCCGGCGAGCCGCCGTAGACCCCACCACCCGGCGGGCGGCCGCCGCCCTGGCCGCCACCACCCTGGGGGCCGCCGCCGTAGACCGCGCCCCCGCGACCGCCGCCCTGCGGCCGGCCACCGCCGTAGAC
>NZ_WBKT01000016.1 GCF_008868175.1 Micromonospora sp. AMSO31t | reverse complement strand
GCTCGGTGCGGGAACGGTCGGGATCGGGACGGTCGACGGCTCGGGGACGGCCGGACCGCGTCCAGCCGGGACCGGGTCGGGCGGGACCCGCCGTCCGGGCACCGGCGGCGGGATGTCCCGGCCGGGCGCGGACGGGGCAGCCCGGGCGGCCCGGGTGGCGCTCTCCACCCGCTCCAGGCGGGCCCGGGCGCCCATGGTCCGGCCCGGCAGCCGGACGTCACCGCGGGCGAGTTGCGCGACGAACCAGGCCGGCAGGTAGCCCTCGATGGGCAGCCCGGGATTGACCGACAGCCACCACTCGTGGTTGGGCCAGCCCGCGGCCAGGTCGGCATAGGGGATGCGGCGGGTGGCACCGGCGTTCTCGCCCAGGCAGGCGCGCAGCGCGGTGGCGGAGGTGAAGGCCAGCACGTGTGTGCGGCCCCCGGTGGTCCAGGTGCCCCAGCCCGCCGGGCCCGCCTCGGCGAGCGTCTCCGCGGCGACCGGCAGGAGCAGCTCGAGGCGGGTCAGGATGCGGAAGTAGAGCTGCTGGTCCTGCGCGCGCAGCGCATCGCGCATCGCCACCTCGGCCTCGGTGGCCGGTTCCCATCCGGTCACGGCCACGTCTCCTTCCGCGAACAGGCCACAGGCATCGCCTACAACCTACAAGGTGGTAACAAGATCACAAATGCCTGGTTGTCGACGGTCGGCCGGGTCGCCCGGCGAGGCGCTAACATCCCGTTCCGGAGTCGACACGATACGGAGGCCGTCGATGTCCCGGCCCACCGCGCGCCCGGCCCTGGCCGTCCTGGCGGCCCTCCTCGTCGCCGGGTTGCCGGCCGCCCCGGCCTCGGCCCGCGCGCCCTCGGCCTGCGCCGCACCGACCGCGCCGGCCCGCCCTGTCGCGGAGCAGCCGTGGCCCCAGCAACGGTACGCGCCGGACCGGCTCACCCCGCTCGCCACCGGCGCCGGCGTGGTGGTCGCGGTGGTCGACTCGGGGGTGGACCGGTCCCACCCGCAGCTCACCGGCCGGGTCCTCGACGGCGCCGACTTCCTCGACCCGGGCGGCGACGGCACCCGCGACTGCGCCGGGCACGGCACCGGCGTGGCGAGCCTGATCGCCGCCGCGCCCCGGCCGGGCGTGGCCTTCCGGGGGATCGCCCCTGGGGCCCGCATCCTGCCCGTACGCGTCAGCGAACAGCAGGTCGTCGACGGGCGGGAGTCGGGGCGCACGGTCGGGGCGGGCGACTTCGCCCGGGCCATCCGCTGGGCGGTGGACCACGACGCCGACGTGGTCAACCTCTCCGTCGTGCTGTACGCGGACCACCCCGCCGTCCGCGCCGCGGTCGCCTACGCGGTGCGGCGGGACGTCGTGGTGGTGGCCGCCGCCGGCAACCTGCACGACAGCGGCGATCCCCGGCCGTATCCGGCCGCGTACGACGGGGTGCTCGGGGTGGGTGCGATCGGGGCGGACGGCACCCGCGCCGCCTTCTCCCAGGCCGGCCCGTACGTCGACCTGGTCGCCCCCGGCGCCGACGTGCTGATGGCGGCGCCCCGCCAGGGCCACCGCCGGGCGGAGGGGACGAGCTACGCGGCGCCCTTCGTGGCCGGCACCGCGGCGCTGCTCCGGCAGTATCACCCCGACCTGGGCGCGGCGGAGGTCGCCCGGCGGATCGTGGCCGGCGCCGACCCGGCCCCGGGACGGGGTGACGGGTACGGCGCCGGGGTGCTGAACCCGTACCGGGCGGTGACCGAGTCGCCGGCCGTCGCGGCGGCTCGCCCCCGGGCCGGGGCGGCGCTGCCGGTCGACGGGCCGGACGCGGCGGAGCTGGCCCGGGAGGCCCGCCGCACGTCGGCCCGGGACCGGGCGCTGCTGGTGGCCGCCGCGACCGGGGCCTCGGCCGTGGCGGTGGTGCTGCTCGCCCTCGTGCTGCCCCGCGGGGCGCGCCGCCGCTGGCACCCGGCCGACCGGGCCTGACCCGCACCGCACCGGCGTCCTGTCGGAGGGAAGCGACAGGGCGGCACGGGCGGGAACGCCCGTGCCGCCCCGCGGCGGTCACTGGAACAGGTTGACGTTGCGCTTCTCGGTGTCGAGGTAGTCGGCCGCGGAGTCCTCCACGGCCAGCTTGATGTCGCGCAGCATGGTCTGGAGGTCCTGTGAGGCGGCCCGCCAGCGGGCCTGCCGCTGCTCGTACGCCTCGCGCGCCTCACCGGACCAGCTCCCGACCAGCGGGGCGGCGTCGCGTTCGAGCTGCCCGAGCTGGCTCTCGAGGGTGGTCAGCGCCCTCTGGATGTCGGCGCCGGCCTGTTGCAGGGCGGCGAAGTTGACGACCAGCACACCGTGGTCCATCGATCGGTCCTTCCCGTGCGTCAGAGGGGCAGCTGGATGCCGCGGTTGGTGCCCGCCACGCGGCCGGCGGCCTCGGTGTCGGACACGTCGTACTGCCGGCCGGCGCTGCGGATGGCCGTGGCGGTCTCCCGCAGCGCCCGCTGCAGGGCCTTCTGGTCCTGCGCCCACTGCTGCTTGACCTGCTCGAAGGAGCGCCCGCCGGCACCCCGCCAGGCCTGCTGCAACACCTCCAGCTCGGCCATGAGGCCGCTGAGCATGGTTTGCAACGACTGGTCGACCTGCTCGAACTTCGCGGCGGTGTGCTGCATCACCGCGGCTTCTGCCTGAGTCTGGGACACCCCGGACGTCACCTCGTCTCCTCGGTCGTGGCTGGCCGCAGGAGCGACCACCGTGGACTCGCCGGAGCGCGCCACCGGAGAAGGGGGAAGGGGACGGCGGGCGCGCTCGACGGAACTCGTCGCTGACGGTAGCCGTCCGACTCCGGTTCTGCTACCCCCTCGGGCTCCCCTGTGGACGGCGAAGCTCTACGATGAGCCACGGCGGCGTCACTCGGCGAACGGGCGGGGGAGGTGCGGTGACCGCGACCACCAGCGTCCCACCGGCGTCCGCCGACCCTCCACAGCGGACCCGGCGCCCGGCGCCGCCCGTCCGGGCCGGGCAGGTGGTGACCGCGCAGGTGGCGGTCGCCGCGCTGGTCGCGGCCGTCGGCCGGGGCGTCCTGGTGACCGCGGCCGCCCTGCTGCTGGCGGCGGTGCTGCTGCCCGCCGCCTGGGTCCGGCTCCGGGGCCGTTGGCTCTTCGAGTGGCTCGCCGTCGGCGCGGCCCACCTCACCCGGCGGCGGGCCCTCCCGGCCACCTCCGGGCCGGCGGCGCTGCTGGAGCTGGCCCGCCCCGGCGCGGCGGTGCACGCGGCCGAGCTGGCCGGCGGCCCGGCGGCGGTGCTGGAGGACACCGCCGGGATGACGGCGCTGCTGGAGATCGGTGACCCGGACGACCTGCTCGGCGACGGCCCGCGGGAGCTGCCGCCGCCGCTCGGCCTGCTGCCCCCGGCGGGTCCGGAGAGTCCGCCGGTCCGGATCCAGCTGCTGTTCTCCGCGTCCCCCGCGCCGGCACCCGCCGCCGGGGCGGGCGCGGCCGGCACGTCGTACCGGCAGCTCACCGACGGGCGGCTGGCCGCCCGGGCCCGGGTGGTGCTCGCCGTCCGGGCGCTGCGGGCCGACGGTTGGTCCGACGACGAGCTGCGCCGGGCGCTGTCCGGCACCGTCCGGCGGATCGTGCGCCGGCTCGGGCCGCTCACTGGTCGCCCCCTCGGCGGTCCCGCGGCGCTGCGCGTGGTGGCCGAACTGGCCCACCACGACCCCGGGGCGCCGGTCCGGGAGAGCTGGCCGGCCGTGACCGTGGGCGGGCTCCCGCAGACCACCTGGCGGCTGCGCCGCTGGCCGGATCCGCGCACCGATGCCGCGCGGCGGCTGGTTCCCCGGCTGCTGGCGCTGCCGGCGACCGCCACCACCGTCTCGCTCTGCGTGGGTCCGCGGTCCGGGGCGGACTCGGCGCCCGCTCCGGCCGAGCTGACCGTACGCCTGGCCGCCCACACCGCGGCCGAGCTGTCGGTGGCCGAGCGGGCGCTGCGCCGGCTCGCCGGGGATCTCGGCGCCGAGCTGCGCCGGCTGGACGGCGAGCACCTGAGCGGGCTGGCCGCCACCCTGCCGCTGGCGGTGGCCCGGCCGGACGCGCCCCCGGTCGGGCCCGAGCTGGCCGCCCTGGAGTTCACCCTCGGCGAGTCCGGGCTGATGGTGGGCGCCAACCGGCACGGGGGCGCGGTGACCGTACGCCTGTTCCGGCCCACGACGACCCGGCTGTTGCTGGTGGGTGGGGTGCGGGCCGCCCAGCTGCTGACCCTGCGGGCGCTGGCGCTCGGCGCACGGGTGGCGGTGCAGACGGCGCGGCCCCGGGTCTGGGAGCCGTTCGTCCGCGGGGTCGGCGGGCCGGGCGGCGCGGTGCCACTGGTCCCACCGGGGCGGCCGGTCGGGGGCATGCCCGGCTCCCCGCTGCGCCCCCTGCTGCTGGTGGTCGACGCCGGCCCGGTGCCGCCGGAGGTCGGCCCGGCGGTGGCCTGGCAGTCGGTCCTCGTGGTCCGCGACGAGCTGACCCCGGCCGACACGGCCGCGCTGGCCCGCGCCGACCTGGCGATCCTGCAACCGCTCGACCCCGGCGAGGCGGCGCTGGCCGGCGCGGCCCTCGGCCTGGGCGGCTCGGCGGAGTGGCTGACCCGGATCCGGGACGACATGGTGGCGGTGGTGAACCGGCGGGCGCTGCGCTGGGCGCTGCTCTCGCCGACGCCGATCGAGTCGCAACTGGTCGGTCGCCCGGGCCGCGGCTGAGCCGGCACGGGTTCCGCGAGTCGACGCGGCGTGGCACGATCCCGGCCATGGATTTTCTGAAGGGTCTCCTGATCCGGCTGGGCACGACGGCCGTGGCGTTCTGGTTGGCCACGCTGCTCATCCCGGGCATCACGCTGGACTCGGATTCGGCCACCGAGACGGTGACCACGCTGGTGCTCGTCGCGGTGATCTTCGGAGTGGTCAACGCGGTGCTCCAGCCGATCATCAAGACCGTCGGCTGCGGTTTCTACCTGCTGACCCTCGGCCTGATCGCGCTGGTGGTCAACGGCCTGCTGTTCCTCCTCACCAGCTGGATCGCCGGTGAGGCCGGGCTGCCGTTCCACGTGGACGGTTTCTGGCCGGCCGCGGTGCTGGGCGCCCTCTTCGTCGGCATCGTCACCTGGATCCTGGGCGCCGTCCTCGACCGCGACTGAGCCCGCACCACCCGCCGGTTCCCGCCCGCCGGCCCAGGCCAGCGGGCGGGAATTGGCTGGTGAGGCCCGGTCGGGTCGCCACTAGGGTCGGAGGGGTGTTCACCCTGACCCACGCCGAGGGCTACCTGCTCAGCACCGATCCGGACCGGCTCGACCTGGACCGGGTGCACCACTGGCTTTCCACGGACGCGTACTGGGCGCTCGGGCGGGACCGGGACACCGTCGGGCGGGCCTTCGCCGGGTCGATCGGCTTCGGCGTCTACCGGCCCGGCGACGGTCGGCAGGTGGCGGTGGCCCGGGTGGTCACCGACCGGGCGACCTTCGCCTGGCTGTGCGACGTCTACGTCGACCGGTCCGAGCGGGGCCGGGGGCTGGGCACCTGGCTGGCCGGAGCGGCCCGCGACCACCTGGCCGAGTGGGGCGTACGGCGGATCGTGCTGGCCACGAACGACGCGCACGGTGTCTATGCGAAGGTCGGCTTCACGCCGGTCGAGCCGGGCCGCTGGATGGAGTACGACCAGCGCGTGACCCAGCTCACCGGAAAGGAGCAAAGCCCCGCTTCACCACTTACGGTAGAGGCGTGAACCAGACCCGTCTCGGCTACCTCTACGGCTTCGGCGCGTACCTGATCTGGGGTTTCTTCCCGATCTACCTGAAGCTGCTCCGCCCGGCCGGCCCGGTGGAGATCCTCGCGCACCGGATCGTCTGGTCGGTGGTCTTCGTGGCGCTGCTGCTGGCGGCCATGCGCAACATCGGCTTCCTGCGGGCGCTGGCCCGGCGGCCCCGGGCGCTGGCCGCCATCGCGGCCGCCGCCGCGCTCATCGCGGTCAACTGGGGCACCTACATCTACGGGGTGAACTCGGACCGGGTGGTGGAGACGGCCCTCGGCTACTTCATCAACCCCCTGGTCGTGGTGCTGATCGGGGTCTTCGTGCTCCGCGAGCGGCTGCGCCCGGCCCAGTGGGCGGCGCTCGGCGTGGGCGGCCTCGCCGTGGCGGTGCTGACCGTCGACTACGGGCGGCTGCCCTGGCTGGCCCTCGTGCTGGCCTTCAGCTTCGCGGGGTACGGGCTGGTCAAGAAGCGGCTCGGGCTGCCCGCCGCGGAGGGCCTCTTCGTCGAGTCGGCGGTGCTGGCCCTGCCCGCGCTGGCCTACCTCGGCTGGTTGGGCCGGCAGGGCGACGCCACCTTCGGGCACGGCTCGGCGGGGCACACGGCGCTGCTGGTGCTGGCCGGCGCGGCCACCGCGATCCCGCTGCTCCTCTTCGCCGGGGCGGCCAACCGCCTGCCGCTGACCGGGTTGGGCATGCTGCAGTACCTGGCGCCGATCCTCCAGCTCGGCTGCGGCGTGCTGGTCTTCCACGAGCCGATGCCGCCGGCCCGGCTGGCCGGGTTCGGCCTGGTCTGGGTGGCCCTCGTGGTGTTCACGGTGGACGCCCTCCGTCACACCCGCCGGACCCGGGCGCAGGCGCGGGCCGCCGCCCTGGTGCCCGCCGAGGCCCGCTGACCGCGCCTCAGCGGGCGTCGAAGGCGAGGACCGGGGTGCCGTCGGCGCGGACCAGTTCCAGCCGCACCAGCTCGCCGTGGGTGAAATGGGTGGCGCCGACCACGCGGACGTTGTCGCCGGGCGCGGCCAGCCAGGTGCCGACCTGCTCCGTCGCGCCGTCCGGGCCGTGCGCCACCAGCCGGAAGGTGTACGCCTCCCGGTGACCGGCGCGCTGGTCGTACCCGCAGCGCATGGTGACCTCGGTGCCCCACCTCTTGTCGGTCAGGCCGACCTCGGCGTGCAGCGGCGCGGCGCCGGCGACCGGCCGCATGGCCGTCATGGTCACCGGCGCAGCGGTGGCCGTGGGCAACGCCGTGGGCGGCGGTGCGGCCGGCGGGCGGACCAGGGAGACCCCGACGCCCGCCAGCACCGCCAGCGCGGCCGCGGCGAGCGCGGTCAGGGCGTACCGCCGCCGGGACCGGGACCGCTCGCGGCGCCGGCGCTCCCGCGCGGCGTCGAGCAGCGCAGGCACCCGGGACGCCTCGGTGGCGGACGGCAGGAACTGCTCCAGCCCCGCCGGGTCGAGCCGGCCCAGCAGGCCGGGCAGCACGGCGATCTCGGCCACCGCCTCCCGGCAGGACGCGCACCCGCCCAGGTGCCGCTCGTAGGCGGCGCGGTCGGCGGGGGCGAGGGCGCCCAGGACGTACGCGCCGTCGTCGTGCTCGAACTCGCAGCGGGTCATCCGGTCACCCCCATTTCGGCCAGCACCAACCGTAGTGAGCGCAGCGCGTAGTGGGTCCGCGACTTCACCGTGCCGGGCGGCACCCCGAGCCGGGCGGCCGCCTCGGCCACCGACCGCCCCTGGTAGAAGCACTCGACCAGCACCTCGCGATGGGTCGTGCTGAGCCGGTTCAGTGCCTCGGCCACGGTCCACGCCTCCACCGCGCGCTCCGTCTCGTCGACCGTCTCGGCGGGTTCGGGCAGCTCGTCGGTGTAGACCTCGCCGACCCGGGTGGACCGCCGGCGCCAGGCGTCGATGGCCAGGTTCCGGGCGGTGGTGAAGAGCCAGGCGCGGACGGAACCGCGCCGCGGGTCCAGCGACTCGGGATGCCGCCAGGCCCTGAGCAGCGTCTCCTGCACCAGGTCCTCGGCTCGCGACCGGTCGCCGTTGACCAGCCGGAGGGCGTGCGCGAAGAGCGCGTCGGCATGCTCGTCGTGCAGCGCGCGCAGCAGTTGGGCGTCGTGGTCGCTGATGGCGGTACCTCGCTTCCGGCGGCGGGGAGACCGGCGATCTTCGCCCCTTGATACGTGCCGTGACGCCGAACGGTTCAGCCCCAGGTCACGCTGCGCTTGTTCACGTCGGGTTCAGCTTCCCGCCGGTGCCCGCTCACCGGGCCCTGGCAGCGTCCGGCCGGTACGCGCGACCGGGCGGACCGGGCGCGCCACCGACGTCCGATCAGGAGGCTCCACCCCATGAGCGACCGTCCTCGGCTGCTCCCGCTGCTGGGCGCCACCCGCCACGGCGCCCGGGACGCCATGACCTGCCAGTACCGGTGCGGCAACGCCTGCGACCACCCGGTGCCGAACCGTTCCGACAACCCGTACTTCGGGGACCTGGTCGACGCCGAGGTCTCCCGGCGGGGTGTGGTCCGGGCCGGCGCCGCCGGCGCCCTGGTGCTCGGCTTCGGCGGGGCCGTGGCGGGCGCCCTCGCCGGCGCGGCCCCGGCCGCCGCCGCCCCCGCCGCCCCGGCCGTGCCCGGCGTGGGCGAGGCCGCCGTGGCGGCCGGCGGCGTGGGCAGCGGCGCGCTGACCTTCAAGCCGATCCCGCCGAACAAGCTCGACGCCCTGGTCGTGCCGAACGGGTACGACCACTCGGTGGTGATCAAGTGGGGTGACCCGGTCGTGCCGGGCGCGCCCGCGTTCGACGTGCACGCGCAGACCGCCGCCGCCCAGTCGAAGCAGTTCGGCTACAACAACGACTTCGTCGGGGTGCTGCCCATCGACCGCAGGCGCGCCCTGCTGGTGGTCAACCACGAGTACACCAACGAGGACCTCATGTTCCCCGGCTTCACCAGCCAGGAAGCGCTCTCGGTGGAGCAGCTGCGGGTGGCCATGGCCGCGCACGGCATGTCCGTGGTCGAGCTGGAGCGGGTCGACGCCACCGGGCAGTGGCGGCCGGTACGCAGCGGCCGCCGGCAGTACAACCGGCGGATCACGGCGCTGGCCACGAAGTTCGAGCTGACCGGCCCGGCCGCCGGCTCGGCCTGGCTGCGCACCGCCGCCGACCCGAAGGGTCGTACGGTGGTCGGCACGCTGAACAACTGCGCCGGCGGGGTCACCCCGTGGGGCACGGTGCTCTCCGGCGAGGAGAACTTCAACCAGTACTTCGTCGGCGGCGACGGCGCGCCCGAGGAGCTGAAGCCCAAGCTGACCCGCTACGGCATCCCGACCGACGTGCGGTACCCGAGCGGCAGCCGCAAGTGGGAGCGCGCCGACGAGCGCTTCGACCTGGCGAAGCACCCGAACGAGGCGCACCGCTACGGCTGGGTGGTCGAGATCGACCCGTTCGACCCGGAGAGCCGCCCCCGCAAGCACACCGCGCTGGGCCGGGTGAAGCACGAGGGCGCGAACGTGATCGTCGCCCGGGACGGGCGCGTCGTCGCGTACATGGGCGACGACGAGCGCTTCGACTACCTCTACAAGTTCGTCTCGGACAAGAAGTTCATGCCGGGCAACTCGTGGGTGGCGCGCAAGCACAACCTCACCCTGCTGGAGTCCGGCACGCTCTACGTGGCCGCCCTGGAGGGCAGCAGCACCGCCGAGATCGACGGCACCGGCAAGCTCCCGGCCGACGGGGCGTTCGACGGCCGGGGCCGCTGGATCAAGCTGGTCAGCGGCAACCGCTCGTACGTCGACGGGATGACGGCCGCCGACGTGCTGACCTTCACCCGCCTCGCCGGGGACAAGGTCGGCGCGACCAAGATGGACCGCCCGGAGGACGTCGAGCCGAGCCACCTCACCGGCAAGGTCTACGTGGCGCTGACCAACAACACCGACCGGGGCAAGGCCGGGAAGGCGGCGGCCGACGAGGCGAACCCACGCAACCTCAACAAGCACGGGCAGATCCTGGAGCTGGTCGAGGACCGCGGCGACAACACCGCCGAAACGTTCGCCTGGTCGCTGCCGATCGTCTGCGGCGACCCGACCGACCCGTCGACCCACTTCGCCGGGTACGACAGGACGAAGGTCTCCCCGATCTCCTGCCCGGACAACGTCGCCTTCGACGCCACCGGCAACCTCTGGATCTCGACCGACGGCAACGCGCTGGGCAGCAACGACGGGCTCTTCGCCACCGCCGTCGAGGGCCCCGAGCGCGGTCACCTGAAGCAGTTCCTCACCGTGCCGCTCGGCGCGGAGACCTGCGGCCCGTTCATCACGAAGGACAACCGCTCGGTCTTCGTGGCCGTGCAGCACCCGGGCGAGATCACCGGCGCCTCCGTGGAGAACCCGGCCTCGACCTGGCCGGACGGCGACTTCGCCAAGCCGGGCGTGGTCGTCACCTGGCGTCTCGACGGCCGCCCGGTCGGCAGCTGACCCCACCCCGGGCGGTCCGGCGCTGGACCGCCCCCCGGAGGGCCGCCACCCCGCCTGGGTGGCGGCCCTCCGGCCGTCCCGGCTCAGGTGTCCGCGGCGATGCCGTCGGCGACCGCGCGGGCGACGGTGAGCAGCTTGGCCCGGACCACCCGGGCGGAGGTCATCATCTCGCTGGCCGGCAGCGCGCAGGCCAGCACGACCCGTCGCTCGATGTCCTTGTCGGGGGTGACCAGCACCGCCGCGCATGCCACTCCCTGCCGGAACTGACCCAGCTCCAACTGCATGCCGCGCCGGTCGCCGGCGGCCAGGTCGGCCTCGAAGGCCTCGGTGGTGGTGAGGGTGGCGCCGGTGAACGGGCGCATGCCGTATTCCCGCAGGTAGCGGAAGCGCTGCTCGGCCGTGAGGGTGGCCAGCAGGCTCTTGCCGAGCGCGGTGGCGTGCGCGCCCTCGTCGAAGCCCGGCACCAGGTCCTCCAGGTACGGCGAGCGCGGCCCCTCGGACACCGCCGTGACGGCCACCTGGCCGCCCACGAACCGGCCCAGGTAGTGGCTCCAGCCGGTGTCCGCGGCGGCCCGCCGCAGCGCCTCCCCGACCGGCGGCGGCCCCCGGAACGCGGTGACCAGCTCGCGGTAGCGGTCGGCGACCTCCAGCCCGACGATGTACGTGCCGTCCTCCCGGCGGATCACGTAACCCTCGTAGGCCAGCGTGCGCACCAGGTGGTAGGTGGTGGCGACGGTCAGCTCGCAGCGGCGGGCGATCTGCTTGACGGTGAGCCCCTTCGGCGCACGGCCGACCGACTCGAGCACTCGTAGCGCGCGGGAGACACTTCGGATCAGGTCCGAAGGTTCCGCCAAGGGGTCACGCACAACCACCTCCGCCGCCGGGGACTTACACCATATGAAAAACAGGCCGAGTGCGAAATGCCTGTTCGGATCGAGGATGCCAGATCACCGGGCACAGACAGTGCACCGACAGACACGATCAGCTGCCGAAACGTGACCGGCGTAGGTTTGCCGGACCATGACCGACACCGCGCTGCACCCCGCTCCGCCCGCGTCCCGGCGTACCGTCCGGATCAACGCGGGCGCGATCGCCACCACGATCGCCTGCGTCCTGCCCGTCTTCCTGGTCGGCGGCCTCGCCGTGCAGATGGGCGACGACCTCGACTTCACCCCCGCCGGGCTCGGCCTGGCCGTCTCGGTCTACTTCGGCGTCAGCGCCCTCGCCTCGGTGCCCTCCGGCGCCCTGGTCGAGCGGTACGGGCCGGCCGTGGTGGCCCGCGCCGGCATCGTGCTCTCCGCCGGCTCGCTGCTGGCCGTGGCGGGGCTGGCCCGGTCGTACCCGGTCCTGGTGGCGCTGCTCGCGCTCAGCGCCGCCGCCAACGCCCTCGGCCAGCTCGCCAGCAACGCCGCGCTGGCCCGCCATGTGCCCGCCCACAGGCAGGGGCTCTCCTTCGGCGTGAAGCAGGCCGCCATCCCGATCTCCACCCTGCTGGCCGGCGCGGCGGTGCCGACCGTCGCGCTGACCGCCGGCTGGCGCTGGGCGTTCGTGGTGGCCGCCCTCGCGGCGCTGGCCGCGCTGCCGGCCGTACCCCCGGCCGAGCGGGACCGGGCCCGGACCGCCTCCGCCCGGGCGGGCCGGGCCACGACGGCGCTCGTGGTGGTCGGCGTGGCGGCGACCCTGGCGGCCGCCGCGGCGAACGCGCTGGGCACCTTCGTGGTCGACTCGGCGGCCGGCCGGGGCCTGTCCCCGGCACTGGCGGGGCTCACCCTCACCCTGGGCAGCGCGGTCTGCGTGGCGGCCCGGGTGGGCGCCGGCTGGCTGGCCGACCGCCGGAAAACCGGGCACGTCGCGGTGATCGCCGGGATGCTGGTGGTGGGCGCCGTGGGGCTGGTCCTGCTCGCGGTGGCCGGCCCGGTGCCGCTGGTCGCCGGCGTGGTGCTCGGCTTCGGCCTCGGCTGGGCGTGGCCCGGGCTGATGAACTTCGCGGTGGTCCGGCTCCACCCGCAGGCCCCGGCCGCCGCCACCTCGATCACCCAGACCGGGGTGTACGCGGGCGGCTGCCTCGGCCCACTCGGCCTCGGCACGATCGCCGACGCGGCAGGCTACCCGACCATGTGGGGCACCGCGGCGGCCGCCATGCTCCTGGCCGCCGCGTTCATGCTGGCGGGCGCCCGCCTCCTGTCCCGCTCCCCGTCCCCGTCTCGTTGATCATGAAGTTATGGCCATCGGGCACGGCGTGTCGTGGCAATAACTTCATGATCAGCGCCGTGGAGGGACGGCGCGGTGCCCGGCCGGGGGGTCAGCTGGTGCGGTCGGCGATGTAGTCGCAGAGGGATTCGAGGGCGCGGCGGGCCGGGCCCTCGGGCAGCGGGGCCAGGCGGGCGCGGGCGTCCTCGGCGTAGCTGCGGACGGTCTCCCGGGCGCGCTTGAGCGCCGGGGACTCGCGGAGCAGGCCGAGGGCCTCGGCGTGCAGCGCGTCGTCGACCAGCGGCCCGGTGGCCAGGATCTCCCGCAGCCGGACGCTCGCCGCGTCGGAGTCGTCGGAGGCGAGCGCGTAGAGCACCGGCAGGGTCGGCACGCCCTCCCGCAGGTCGGTGCCGGGCGTCTTGCCCGACTGCACCGACTCGCTGGCGATGTCCAGCAGGTCGTCGGAGAGCTGGAAGGCCACCCCGATGACCTCGCCGTAGCCGGCCAGGGCCTCGATGTGCTCGGCGGACGCCCCGCCGAACATGCCGCCGAAGCGGGCCGAGGTGGCG
The DNA here is from genome assembly GCF_008868175.1 of Micromonospora sp. AMSO31t. Lineage (GTDB taxonomy): Bacteria > Actinomycetota > Actinomycetes > Mycobacteriales > Micromonosporaceae > Micromonospora. The sequence goes on along the minus strand of NZ_WBKT01000016.1, from coordinate 51,374 downwards.
ATCAGCGAACCGGTCTTCTCGGCGATCACGTGCAGGTAGTGCGCGACCGGGTCGGTGCCCCGCGGGCCGACCGTCTCGGCGATCTGCCCGTGCACCAGCCGGGCGAAGGTGCGCGCCTGCAGGCGGACGGCCTCCGGGCCCAGGCTGGCCGCGATGTCGGCGGCCCGGGCGAAGAGGTAGTCGCCGACCAGGATGGCCACCGAGTTGGTCCAGCGGGAGTTGGCGCTCGGGGCGCCCCGGCGCACGGCCGCCTCGTCCATGACGTCGTCGTGGTAGAGCGTCGCCAGGTGGGTGAGCTCCATCACCACGGCGGCGGGGACGACGTGCGCGTCGTCCGGGTCGCCGAACTGGGCGCCGAGCGCCACGAGCAGCGGGCGGAACCGCTTGCCGCCGGCCTCGACCAGGTGCCGGGCCGCCTCGGTGACGAGTGGGTCGGCGCTGGCCACGCTGGCCCGCAGGTCGACCTCGACCCGATCCAGGAGGCCCAGCACGGACGCCTCGACGCGCGGATCGGCGAGGTGCAGCCCGAGCGCGCCGAACTGACCCGTGCTCTCCGGGCCCGGACGACCGCCCGGCCCGGTGGCACCTGAACGCTCGCCAGCCGGAATCACCACGCCATCAACCATGCCACACCCGTTCGACCTGCCCAGCGAGGGGGATACGGACCGGGGGCCGGTACGCCACGGCGTACCGGCCCCCGGGGGGTACCTGGGTCATCGCACGAATTCGGCGGCACCGTTGGCCAGGTCGAGCAGGGGTGCCGGGGCGACACCCAGGACCAGCGTGGCGAGCACGCCGATGACCAGGGCGGCCGAGGTGAGCGCGCCCGGCACGGTGACCGTCGGGGTGGCGTCGCCCGGCTCGGAGAGCCACATCATCACCACGACCCGCAGGTACGGGAAGGCCAGCACCATGCTGGTCAGCACGCCGGCGATCACGAGCCAGGCCTGGTTCGCGTCCAGCGCCGGGGCGAAGACGGCGAACTTGCTGGTGAACCCGCTGGTGAGCGGGATACCGGCGAAGGCCAGCAGGATGAACGTGAAGATGGCCGCGAAGAACGGCGACCGGCGGCCCAGCCCGGCCCAGCGGGACAGGTGGGTGGCCTCCCCGTCGGCGTCCCGGACCAGGGTCACCACGGCGAACGCGGCGAGCACCGAGAAGCCGTACGCGACCAGGTAGAACATCGTGCCGGAGAGGCCGTCCTTGCTGGGCGCCAGCACGCCCACCAGCAGGTAGCCGGCGTTCGCGATCGACGAGTACGCCAGCAGCCGCTTGATGTCCGTCTGGGTGACCGCCAGCACCGCGCCGACCAGCATGGTCAGCACGGCCACCGCGCCGAGCACCGGGGTGAAGTCCCAGGAGGCCCCGGCGAAGGCGACGTGGAAGACCCGCAGCAGGGCGCCGAACGCGGCGACCTTGGTGCAGGCGGCCATGAAGCCGGTCACCGGCGTCGGGGCGCCCTGGTAGACGTCCGGGGTCCAGACGTGGAACGGGGCGGCCGCGGCCTTGAAGAGCAGGCCGATGGCGAGCAGCGCCATGCCGGCGAAGAGCAGCACCGGGCTGGACGAGGACTCGGCCACCGCGGCGTGCACGGTGGCGAAGTCGACGCCGGCGCCGCGGTTCGGGATCCCGGAGGTGAAGCCGTAGATGAGGGCCACACCGAAGAGGAAGAACGCCGAGGCGTACGCGCCGAGCATGAAGTACTTCAGCGCGGCCTCCTGGCTCAGCAGCCGCCGGCGGCGGGCCAGCGCGCAGAGCAGGTAGAGCGGCAGCGAGAAGACCTCGAGCGCGATGAACATGGTCAGCAGGTCGTTCGCCGCCACGAAGATCAGCATGCCGCCGATCGCGAAGGTGACCAGCGGGTACACCTCGGTGGTGCCGCCCATCCCGTCGGCCTGCCGCCGGTCGTCGTCGGACTCGGCGGTGACCGCGGCCTGGGCCACGAAGGCCCCACCGCGCTCCACCGTGCGCTCCCCGACGAGCAGCAGCGCCATGGCGGCCAGGATCAGGATGGCGCCCTGCAGGAAGAGCGTCGGCCCGTCCACGGCGATGGCCTGACCGGCGGTGATCAGCCGGTCGTCGGCGTTCAGGATCACCATGGTCAGGGCGGCCAGCACCGCCAGCAGGGCGAGCGTGAGCTGCACCGCGTTGCGCAGGCGGCGCGGCACGAACGCCTCGACCAGGACGCCGACCAGGGCGGCGCCCAACATGATCAGGATGGGAGCGAGCGCCGCGTAGTCGATCGACGGCAGCTTCAGTTCACTCACTTCGCGGCCTCCTGGACACTGCCGATCTCAGGGGCGGGATCGGTCTTGCCGACGTCCTGCATGGTCGCCTGGACGGCGGGGTTGATGACATCGGTGACCGGCTTGGGATAGAAGCCGAGCAGCACGATCAGCGCGATCAGCGGAGCGACCACGACCTTCTCGCGCAGGGTGAGGTCCCGGCGCATGCCGTCGACCTCGGTCAGGGCCGGGTTGAGGGTGCCCTGGGTGGTGCGCTGCACCATCCAGAGCACGTAGGCCGCGGCCAGGATGATGCCGAGCGTGGCGATCACCGCGACCGGCTTGTTCGTGGTGAACGTGCCGATCAGCACCAGGAACTCGGAGACGAACGGCGCGGTGCCGGGCAGCGCCAGCGAGGCGAGACCGGCGAAGAAGAGCACCCCGGCGAGCACCGGCACGAGCTTGCCCGCGCCGCCGAAGTCGCTGATCAGCGCCGAGCCCCGGCGGGCGATCAGCATGCCCACCACGAGGAAGAGCAGGCCGGTGGCCAGGCCGTGGTTGAGCATGTAGAGGACCGCGCCGGTGCCGGCCTGGGTGGTGAAGGCGAAGATGCCGACCCCGATGAAGCCGAAGTGCGCGATCGAGGTGTACGACACCAGCCGCTTGAGGTCGTTCTGCCCGACCGCCAGCAGCGCGGCGTAGATGATGCCGATGACGCCGAGCGCCAGCGCCCACGGGGCGAACCACCTCGACGCCTCGGGGAAGAGCGGCAGGCAGTACCGCAGGATCCCGAAGGTGCCGACCTTGTCGAGCACGCCGACGAGCAGTGCCGCCGCGCCGGCCGGGGCCGCGCCACCGGCGTCCGGCAGCCAGGTGTGGAACGGGAAGAACGGCGCCTTGATCGCGAACGCGAGGAAGAAGCCGAGGAACAGCCAGCGGGCCGTGTCGGTGGCGAACTCGGCCTGGCTGAGCGCCTGCCAGTCGAAGGTCTTCCCGCCGACCACCCAGAGGCCGATCACCGCGGCCAGCATGAACAGGCCGCCGACCAGGGAGTAGAGGAAGAACTTCACCGCCGCGTACTGCCGCTGGTGGCCGCCGTAGCTGCCGATGAGGAAGTACATCGGCACCAGCATGACCTCGAAGAACACGTAGAACAGGAAGACGTCGGCGGCGGCGAAGACGCCGATCATCGTGCACTCGAGGACGAGCAGCAGCGCGAAGTAGACCGGCACCGAGCGCCGGGACGACTCGGCGTCGTGCCACGACGCCAGGATCACCAGCGGCACCAGGATCGCGATGAGCATCAGCATGACCAGCGCGATGCCGTCCACCTCGAAGGTGAAGTTGACGCCCCAGTTCGGGATCCACGCGTACGACTCGCGGAACTGGAACCGGTCACCGTCGGCCTGGAAGGCGATCCACATGGCCACCGAGAGCACCAGCACCAGCAGCGACCAGCCGAACGCCACCAGCTTGGCCAGGTCCGGGTTGCGCCGCGGCAGCAGGGCCACCACGAGGGCGCCGACCAGCGGTGCCACGGTCAGCACCGAGAGGAACGGGAAGTTGGACATTATTCGGCCTTACCTCCGTCGTGACTGCGTGGCCCGCCGGCGGGGGCGGCCGCGTTGAGGTCGATCACGCCAGCCACCCCGCCTGCACCGCCAGGAAGGCCGCCACCACGAGCAGCGCGCCGGTCAGGATCGAGGTCGCGTACGACCGCACGAAACCGGTCTGCAGCCGCCGGAGCCGGCCCGAGCCCCCGCCCACCGCGGCGGCCAGGCCGTTGACCAGCCCGTCGACGCCCCGGTTGTCGAGGAAGACCAGCGCCCGGGTGAGGAAGATGCCCGGCTTCTCGAAGACCGCCTCGTTGACGGCGTCCGTGTAGAGGTTCCGGCGGGCGGCGGTGACCAGCACACCGGCCGGCTGCGGCTCGGTGGCCGTGCCGTTGCGGAACAGGAACCAGGCCAGCCCGGCGCCGAGCACGGTCACCAGCAGGGAGAGCGCGGTGATCAGCCAGTGCGCGAGGACGGCCTCGTGGCCCTCCTCCTGGCCGCCCAGGCCGGCGGTCGCCTCCAGCCAGTCCGGCACCGACGTGGCGAGCAGGAAGCCCGCCGCGACCGAGCCGATCGCCAGCAGGATCAGCGGGATGGTCATGAGCTTCGGCGACTCGTGCGGGTGCTCGATGTCCTCGGTCCACCGCTTCGGGCCGTGGAAGGTGAGCACGAACAGCCGGGTCATGTAGAACGCGGTGAGCCCGGCGCCGAGCAGCGCGGCCAGCCCGAACAGCCAGGCCGTCCAGCCCTCCCGCTCGAACGCGGCCACGATGATCGGCTCCTTGGAGAAGAAGCCGGAGAACGGGAACATGCCGATGATGGCCAGCCAGCCCGCCATGAAGGTCAGCCAGGTGACCTTCATGTACTTCGACAGGTTGCCGAAGCGCCGGATGTCCACCTGGTCGTTCATGCCGTGCATGACCGAGCCGGCGCCGAGGAACATGTTGGCCTTGAAGAAGCCGTGCGCCAGCAGGTGCACGATGGCCAGCGCGTACGCCGCGCCGCCCAGGCCGACGCCGAGGAACATGTAGCCGATCTGGCTCACCGTGGACCAGGCCAGCACCCGCTTGATGTCGTCCTTGGCCGCGCCGATGATGCACCCCATGAGCAGGGTGATCGCGCCGACGCTGACCACCACGAGCTGGAGGGTGTGGTCGGCCGAGAAGATCGGGTTGGAGCGGGCGATCAGGTAGACGCCCGCGGTGACCATGGTCGCCGCGTGGATGAGCGCGGAGACCGGGGTCGGGCCCTCCATGGCGTCCGGCAGCCACGCCTGGAGCGGGAACTGGCCGGACTTGCCCGTCGCGCCGAGCAGGAGCAGCAGGCCCAGCACCAGCACGGTGGTGCTGCTCAGCGCGCCGACGCCGTTGAACACCTCGTCGTACTGGGTGGTGCCGAGCATGGCGAACATGACGAAGATGCCGATGGCCAGGCCGGCGTCGCCGACCCGGTTCATGAGGAACGCCTTCTTGCCGGCGGTGGCCGCGCTCGGCCGGCCGTACCAGAAGGAGATCAGCAGGTACGACGCCAGACCGACGCCCTCCCAGCCGAAGTAGAGCATCACGTAGTTGTTGCCGAGCACCAGCAGCAGCATCGCGGCGACGAACAGGTTGAAGTACCCGAAGAACCGCCGCCGGCCCTCGTCGTGCGCCATGTACTCGACCGCGTAGAGGTGGATGAGGAAACCCACCCCGGTGATCAGCAGCACGAAGACCGCGGCCAGCGGGTCGAAGAGCAGACCGAAGTCCACCTTGAGGTCGCCGACCGTGATGAACTGCCAGAGGCTCTGCTCGACCTGCTTGTTCTCCAGGCCACGCAGCTGGAAGAAGTAGGTCAGGCCGAGCACGAACGCGGCGCCGATGGCCGCCACGCCCAGCCAGTGACCCCAGCGGTCCGCCCGCTTGCCGAGCAGCAGCAGGATCGCCGCGCTCACCAGCGGGATGGCCACCAGCAGCCAGACACTGCCCAAGAGCCCATCCGCCGTCGCGAAGGCGACGGTCCCGGCCGGTTCGGCCTGGGCGAACGTCAGAATCTTCTCCACCACGAGCCCCTCAGTACTTCAGCAGGTTGGCGTCGTCGACGCTCGCCGAGCGCCGGGTCCGGAAGATCGACATGATGATGGCGAGCCCGACCACGACCTCGGCCGCGGCCACCACCATCACGAAGAACGCCATGATCTGGCCGTTCAGGTCGCCGTTGATGCGGCTGAACGTGACAAGCGTCAGGTTGGCCGCGTTGAGCATCAGCTCGACGCACATGAACAGCACGATCGCGTTGCGCCGGATCAGCACGCCGACGGCGCCGATGGTGAACAGCACCGCCGCGAGGATCAGGTAGTAGTCCGGGGTCATTTGTCGGTCCCCTTCAGTGCGGTGTCCTCGGCCGTCAGCTCGCGCACCGGCAGGATCTCCGGGATGCTGCGGTCGGTCAGCCGGCCGTCGGGCAGACGGGCCGGGGTGGCCACCGACGACGACGTGGCGAAGACACCCGGCCCGGGCTTCGGGCCGGGGTAGTTGCCGGGACGGAACCGGGCCTTCATGGTGGCGATCTGGTCCATCCGGTCCTCCTTGCGCCGCTCCACGTGCGCCAGCACCATCGCGCCCACCGCGGCCGTGATGAGCAGCGCGGACGTCAGCTCGAAGGCGAAGACGTACTTGGTGAAGAGCAGCCGGGCGATGCCCTGCACGTTGCCCTCGGCGTTCGCCTGGTCCAGGCCGGCCGCCTGCACGCCCTCCAGCGCCCGGTAGAGCCCGGAGCCGACCAGGCCGGCGAAGCCGAGCCCGAGCACGACCGCGGCGACCCGCTGGCCGCGCAGCGTCTCGATGAGCGAGTCCGAGGCGTCCCGGCCGACCAGCATGAGCACGAACAGGAACAGCATCATGATCGCGCCGGTGTAGACGATGATCTGCACCATGCCGATGAACGGCCCGGCCTGGAGCACGTAGAACACGCCCAGGCAGAGCATGGTCAGCACCAGCCAGAGCGCCGAGTGCACCGCGTTGCGCGCCCAGACCATGCCGATGGCCCCGATCAGGGCCAGCGGGGCGAGGATCCAGAAGGTGACCTCCTCGCCCCCGGACACCTGGCCCGCCGCGGCGAGCACCGTCTGCGTGGTCATGCCCCTGCTCCCTTGCCCGCCTCGGCCCGCTGCGCGGCCTGCTCGGCGCCGGGGAAGGTCACACCGGGGTGCTCCTCCACCTGGTACCGGCCCGGGCCCATCGGCGAGTGCTCGGCGCCGGCCGAGGTGCCCGGGTTGGTCAGCCCGCCGACGTAGTAGTCCTTCTCGCTGTCACCCAGCCGCATCGGGTGCGGCGGCTGCTCCATGCCCGGCAGCAGCGGCGCGAGCAGCTGCTCCTTCGTGAAGATCAGATCCTGCCGGTTGTCCCGGGCCAGCTCGTACTCGTTGCTCATGGTGAGCGAGCGGGTCGGGCAGGCCTCGATGCAGAGCCCGCAGAAGATGCACCGGGCGTAGTTGATCTGGTAGACGCTGGCGTACCGCTCACCCGGGGAGAAGCGCTGCTCCTCGGAGTTGTCGCCACCCTCGACGTAGATCGCGTCCGCCGGGCAGGCCCACGCGCACAGCTCGCAGCCGATGCACTTCTCCAGCCCGTCCGGGTGCCGGTTGAGGATGTGCCGCCCGTGGTAGCGCGGCGCCGAGACCGGCGGCTTGAACGGGTAGTCGGTCGTGACGACCTTCTTGAACATGTGCGAGAAGGTGACCCCGAAGCCCTTGAACGTTCCGGTGATCGCGCCCACGTCACACCTCCCCTGACTCCGAGCCGGCGACGACGTTGGCCGGCTCCCGCTCGGCGACCACGCGCTTGGTACGCGGGCTCGGCGGAACTTGAAGATCCATCGGCGGCAGCGGGAAGCTGCCGTGTGGACGGCTGTTCACCTGCTCCTGCAGCGGCGGCTTCGGCGCCTTCTTCCGGCTCGGCCAGAAGAGCGTGGCCAGCAGGAGCACGCCCGCACCGATGCCGGTGGCGACCAGCCGGTCCTTGGTCTGCCAGTCCTCGATCGAGCGGAGCCCGCTCAGCACCAGGATCCAGACCAGGTTGATCGGCAGCAGGACCTTCCAGCCGAACCGCATGAACTGGTCGTAGCGGAGCCGGGGCAGGGTGCCCCGCAGCCAGACGAAGACGAAGACGAGAACGATGACCTTGCCGAAGAACCAGAGCATCGGCCACCAACCCGAGTTGGCGCCGGCCCAGAGGGTGATCGGCCAGGGTGCCCGCCAGCCGCCGAGGAAGAGCGTGGTGGTGACCGCGGACATGGTCACCATCGAGACGTACTCGGAGAGCATGAAGAGCGCGAACTTGAGCGAGCTGTACTCGGTCATGAAGCCCGCGACCAGCTCCGACTCCGCCTCGGGCAGGTCGAACGGCGCCCGGTTGGTCTCACCGACCATGGCGATGAAGAAGATGACGAAGCTGGGCAGCAGCAGGATCGCGTACCAGCCGGGGGCCGGGATCTGCTGGCCGGCGATGGTGAGCTGGGTGGCGTCCCCCTGCGCGGCGACGATCCCGCTGGTCGACATCGTGCCGGCGGTCATGAACACCGCCACGATGCTCAGCCCCATGGCGACCTCGTACGAGATCATCTGGGCGCTGGACCGGAGACCGCCGAGCAGCGGGTACGTCGAGCCGGAGGCCCAACCGCCGAGCACGATGCCGTAGATGCCCATCGAGGAGCAGGCGAGGATCACCAGCACCGCCACCGACACGTCGGTGACCTGCAGGGGCGTCCAGTGGCCGAAGATGCTCACCTTCGGGCCGAACGGCACCACCGACAGCGCGGTGACCGCGGAAATCACAGAGATGGTCGGCGCGAAGAAGAAGACCACCTTGTCGGCGGCGCGCGGGAGGATGTCCTCCTTGAACGCCATCTTCAGGCCGTCCGCCAGGGTCTGCAGCAGGCCGAACGGGCCGACCTGGTTCGGGCCGGGCCGGACGGCCATGCGGCCGACCACCCGGCGCTCGAACCAGACGCCGAGCAGGGTGGCCACCAGGCCGAAGGCGAACGCAAAGACGATCTTGATGAGGACCAGCCACCACGGGTCCTTGCCGAAGTCGGCAAGCGTCGGGTCCTGCGCCGCGAGGATGACGGTGTTCACTGCACCCACCTTTCGTTCGCGACTGCGGGGCTCACTCGCTCCGCTCGTTCACTCCTCGCGCTCACTGGGCACTCCCGGTGTTGAGGAGCGGACCCGGACGACCGGCCGCGTCCGCGGCGACGGGCGCGGCCGAGACCTTGACGACCTCGCCGGACGTCGCGCCGAGGCTGCGCCGGACGGTCGAGCCGGGTGAGTTGGTCGGCAGCCAGACGACGCCGTCCGGCATCTCGGTGATCGCGGTCGGCAGGGTGAGCGCGCCGCGGTCGGTGCCGACGGTCACCGGGTCGCCGTCCGCGACGCCGAGCGCCTCGGCCGTGCCCTTGCCCAGCCGGACCACCGGCGGGCGGGCGGTGCCGGCGAGGTGCTCGTCGCCGTCGGTGAGGCTGCCCAGGTCGATGAGCTGGTGCCAGGTCGCCAGGACGGCCTCGCCGGCGCCGGGCTGCGGCACGGCGACCGGCTCGACCGACGGGGCGGACGGCCGGTCCACCCGGGTCGGCGGCAGCGCCCCCAACTCGCGGCGGACGCTCTGCACGTCGCCGGTGCCGAGCCGCACGTCGAGCTGTGCGGCGATCGCGTCGAGCACCCGGCCGTCGGTCATCGCGCCGGTGTCCAGCACCTTCTCGAAGGTGCGCAGCCGGCCCTCCCAGTCCAGGAAGCTGCCGGCCTTCTCGACCACCGGGGCGACCGGGAGGACCACGTCGGCCCGGCGGGACACGGCGCTCATCCGCAGCTCCAGGCTGACCAGGAACGGCACCGCGTCCAAGGCCTGCTCGGCCAGGCGCGGGTCGGCCAGGTCGGCCGGGTCGACGCCGGCCACCACGAGGGCGCCGACCTGACCGTTGGCCGTGGCGGTGAGGATGCCGTCGGTGTCGCGCCCGGCCTGACTCGGGATCACCCCGGCCGGGATGTCCCACGCCTCGCCCAGCTCGGCGCGGGCGGCCGGCTCGGTGACCATGCGGCCGCCGGGGAGCAGGTTGGGCAGGCAGCCCGCGTCGACCGCGCCGCGGTCACCCGCACGCCGCGGCACCCAGGCCAGCTTGGCCCCGGTACGCCGGGCCACGTCCGCCGCGGCGGAGAGGCCGCCGGGCACCGCGCCCAGCCGCTCGCCGACGATCAGGACGGCACCCGGCTGGCTCAGGGCCTCGGCCACCGTGGTGTGCTCGGCCAGCACGCTGGCCTCCTCGCCCGGCACCACCCGGGCCAGCTTGGCCCCGAGCTTCTCCAGGCCGCGGGTCGCGAACGGCGCGAGCGCGTACACGGTGAGCTTCTTCTTGAGGTACGCCTTGCGCAGCCGCAGGAAGAGGATCGGGCACTCCTCCTCCGGCTCCAGGCCGACCAGCACCACGGCGGGCGCGTTCTCCACGTCGGCGTAGGTCACGTCGGTGACCCCGGCGACGCTGCTGGCCAGGAAGTCGGCCTCCTCGCGGGAGACCGGGCGGGCCCGGAAGTCGATGTCGTTGGTGTGCAGCGCGACCCGGGCGAACTTCGCGTACGCGTAGGCGTCCTCGACGGTGAGCCGGCCGCCGGTCAGCACCGCCGTGCCCTGCCCGCCGTCCCGGGCGGCGCGCAGCCCCTCGGCGGCCCGGGTGAGCGCCTCGCTCCAGGACGCCTCGCGCAGCTCCCCGGTCTTCCCGTCCCGCACCAGCGGGGTGGTGAGCCGGTCGAACGCGCGGGCGTACTGGAAGCCCCAGCGGCCCTTGTCGCAGTTCCACTCCTCGTTCACGGCCGGGTCATCGCCGGCCAGCCGGCGCTGCACCTTGCCGCGCCGCCAGTCCGTGCGCTGGGCGCAGCCGGCCGCGCAGTGCTCGCAGGCGCTGGGGGTGGAGACCAGGTCGAAGGGGCGGGCGCGGAACCGGTACTGCGCGCCGGTCAGCGCGCCCACCGGGCAGATCTGCACGGTGTTGCCGGAGAAGTAGGAGTTGAAGGGGACATCACCCTCGTCTCCCTCCTCCCCATAAGCGTCGTCGCGGTAGATATTGATCTCCTCGGCGGACGACCGGCCCATCAGGTCGATGAACTTGTCGCCGGCGATCTCCTCGGAGAACCGGGTGCAGCGCTGGCACAGCACGCAGCGCTCGCGGTCGAGCAGCACCTGGGTGCTGATCGGCAGCGGCTTCGGGTACTCCCGCTTGTGCTCGTGGAACCGGGAGTCCGTGCGGCCGGTGGACATGGCCTGGTTCTGCAGCGGGCACTCGCCGCCCTTGTCGCACATCGGGCAGTCCAGGGGGTGGTTGAGGAGCAGCAGCTCCATCACCCCCTCCTGGGCCTTCTTGGCGACCGGCGAGGTGAGCTGGGTCCGGACCACCATGCCGTCGGCCACGGTCTGGGTGCAGGAGGCGACCGGCTTGCGCTGGCCCTCCACCTCCACCAGGCACTGCCGGCAGGCGCCGGCCGGGGCCAGCAGCGGGTGGTCGCAGAACCGCGGGATCTCGGTGCCCAACTGCTCGGCGACCCGGATCAGCAGCGCCCCCTTGGGGGCGGTGACCTGGACGCCGTCGATGGTCAGGGTGACGGTCTCGATCTGCTTGGCTACGTCGGTCATCAGTGGGCTCCCACCAGCTGCTTCTCGGAGAGCTTCGGCGCGGTACGTCCCTCGATGTAGTCGAGGTAGTCCTGCTTGAAGTACTTCAGCGACGAGGTCACCGGACTGGTCGCACCGTCACCCAGACCGCAGAACGAACGGCCGAGGATGTTGTCGCAGGTGTCGAGCAGGGTGTCCAGGTCCTCGTGGGTGCCCTGGCCGGCGAGGATCCGCCGGTAGACCCGGACCATCCAGTAGTTGCCCTCGCGGCACGGGGTGCACTTGCCGCACGACTCGTGGTGGTAGAACTCCAGCCACCGGTAGGTCGCGTACACCGGGCAGTCCTGGTCGGAGAAGATCTGCGTGGCCGTGGTGCCCAGGATCGAGCCGGCCGCCGCCACCCCCTCGAAGTCCAGCGGCACGTCCAGGTGCTCGGCGGTGAGCAGCGGCGTCGACGAGCCGCCCGGGGTCCAGAACTTCAGGTTGTGCCCGGGCTGCATGCCGCCGGCCAGCTCGATCAGCTCGCGCAGGGTGATCCCCATCGAGCACTCGAACTGGCCCGGGTTGGCGATCCGGCCGGAGAGCGAGTAGATCATCGGGCCGGACGACTTCTCCGTGCCCATGGTCTTCCACCAGTCGGCGCCGCCCAGCACGATGTACGGCACGCTGGCGATGGTGCCGACGTTGTTCACCACGGTCGGGCTGGCGTACAGGCCGTGGGTCGCCGGGAACGGCGGGCGCAGCCGGGGCTGGCCGCGGAAGCCCTCCAGCGAGTCCAGCAGCGCGGTCTCCTCGCCGCAGATGTACGCCCCGGCGCCGGAGTGCACCACCAGGTCGAGGTCGAAGCCGCTGCCCTGGATGTTCCGGCCGAGGTAGCCCTTGGCGTACGCCTCCTGCACGGCGTTGCGCAGCCGGCGGGCGGCGTGCACGGCCTCGCCGCGGATGTAGATGTACGCCCGGTTGGCGCGGATCGCGTACGAGGCGATGATGACGCCCTCGACCAGCGCGTGGGGGTCGTGGGTCATCAGCGGCAGGTCCTTGCAGGTGCCCGGCTCGCCCTCGTCGGCGTTCACCACCAGGTAGTGCGGCTTGCCGTCGCCCTGCGGGATGAAGCCCCACTTGAGACCGGTCGGGAAGCCCGCGCCACCGCGGCCGCGCAGCCCGGAGTCCTTGATCAGCTGGATCAGGTCGTCCGGGTGCGCCTTGAGCGCCTTGCGCAGGGCGGCGTAGCCGTCCAGCTTCTCGTAGGTGCCGATCCGCCAGGCGTCCGGCGACAGCCAGCGCTTGGTGAGCACCGGCGTCAGCTTGGCCAGCGTCTCCGGCCGAGGAGCGGTCACTTCTGGACCCCCGTTTCGCTCGCGACCGCCGGGCCCGCGCCGTTGGCGCCCGCCCCGGCCTCCGCTTCCTTGAGGTTGCGCTGCTGCGCCCCGGCCTCGTCGCCGGCGGGCTTGCCGTCACCGGCCGGCGGGTTCGCCGCCGCACCGGCGGCCTCCGCCGCCTGCGCGTCGCGCGGCGCCGGGGCGGTGGTGTCCGTCGGGACCTTGGTGCCGGGGGCGTCGGCCACCGCGGTGGCCGCGTCCGGCTGCCGGGTCTCGGCGGTACGCACCTGCGGCGACTTGTCGTCCGGCGCCTTCACGTCCGGCGCGGTGCTGCCGGTGGCGGCCTCCGGCTTCACCGGCTCGGCCGCCGGGGTCGGCTTGGCGGCCTCGGCCCTGGCCTTCGCCTCGGCGGCGGCCTTGTCGGCCTCGGCCTTGCTGCGGATCGGGGTGTTCGGGTCGAAGCCCGGCACCGCGATGCCGTGCTGCTCGGCCAGGCGCAGGCCGCGCAGGGTCGGCTCGCCCGGCCCGCCGTCGCCGACCGCGCCGTCCCGCTCGTCGGCGAAACCGGCGAGCTGGACGGCCATCTCCTTGAGGGTGCACAGCCGGGCACCCCGGGTCGGCATCGGCCGCCCACCGGCGCGCAGCTCCTCCACCACGCCGAGCGCGCCCTGCGGGTCGACGTTGTCGAAGAAGTCGTAGTTGACCGTCATGACCGGGCCGTAGTCGCACGCCGCCAGGCACTCGGCGTGCTCCAGCGTGATCTTCCCGTCGCCGGTGGTCTCGTCGTGCCCGACGCCCAGGTGCTCGGCGAGGGTGTCGTAGACCTCCTGGCCGCCGAGGACGTTGCACATCGTGTTCGTGCAGACGCTGACCAGGTAGTCACCGGTCGGCTTGCGCTTGTACATCGTGTAGAAGGTGGCGACCGCGCCGACCTGGGCCTTGTTCAGGCCGAGCACCTCGGCGCAGAACTCGACCCCGGCCGGGGAGACGTAACCCTCCTCGGACTGGACCAGATGCAGCAGCGGCAGCAGCGCCGAGCGGGACCGGTCCGCCGGGTAGCGGGCGATAATCTCGCGCGCCCGCTCCCGGGTCTCTTCAGTGAAAACGGTCATCGGTCACAACCACCCATCACGGGGTCCAGCGAGGCGCCACCGGCGATCACGTCGGCGATCAGGCCACCCTCGGCCATCGCCGGGAGGGCCTGCAGGTTCACGAAGCTCGGCTCCCGGTAGTGCACCCGGTAGGGCCGGGTGCCGCCGTCGGAGACCGCGTGCACGCCCAGCTCGCCGCGGGGCGACTCGATGCCGACGTACACCTGGCCCGGCGGGACCCGGAAGCCCTCGGTGACGAGCTTGAAGTGGTGGATCAGCGACTCCATCGACTGACCCATGATCTTGGCGACGTGCTCCAGCGAGTTGCCCATGCCGTCGACGCCGATGGCGAGCTGGGCCGGCCAGGCGATCTTGCGGTCGGCGACCATCACCGGGCCCGGCTTGAGCCGGTCGAGGGCCTGCTCGACCAGCTTCAGCGACTCCCGGATCTCGGCGAGCCGGACCAGGTAGCGGCCCCAGACGTCGCCGTCGGTGTGGGTCGGGACGTCGAACTCGTACGTCTCGTAACCGCAGTACGGCATGGTCTTGCGCAGGTCCCAGGCGAGACCGGCGGAGCGGAGCACCGGGCCGGTCACCCCGAGCGCGAGGCAGGCGGTCACGTCGAGCACGGCCACGTTCTTGGTGCGCTCGATCCAGATCGGCTGGCCGGAGAGCAGGTCCTCGTACTCCTTGAGCTTCTTCGGCATCAGCTTCAGGAAGTCGCGGATCTTGGCGATCGCCTCGTCCGGCACGTCCTGCGCCACCCCGCCCGGCCGCACGTACGCGTGGTTCATGCGCAGGCCGGTGATGGTCTCGAAGATGTCGAGGATGTACTCCCGCTCGCGGAAGCCGTACAACATCATGTTGATCGCGCCCAGCTCCATGCCGGTGGTGGCCAGCCAGACGAGGTGCGACGAGATCCGGTTGAGCTCCATCATCAGCACCCGGATGGTGGTGGCCCGCTCGGTGACCTCGTCGGTGATGCCGAGCAGCTTCTCCACCGCGAGCGCGTACGCCGTCTCGTTGAACAGCGGGGAGAGGTAGTCCATCCGGGTCACGAAGGTCGAGCCCTGAACCCAGTTCCGGTATTCGAGGTTCTTCTCGATGCCGGTGTGCAGGTAGCCGATGACCGAGCGGGCCTCGCGGACCGTCTCGCCCTCCAGCTCCAGGATCAGCCGGAGCACGCCGTGCGTGGACGGGTGCTGCGGACCCATGTTGACGACGATCCGCTCGTCGTTGATCGGGTCCGTGCCGGAGACGACCTGGTCCCAGTCCCCACCGGTGACGGTGAAGACCTTGCCCTCGGTGGTCTCGCGCTCGGTCGCGTAGTTCGACGTCGTCACTGGTATGACCTCCTCCGGTCCGGCGGCGGGATCTCGGCGCCCTTGTACTCCACCGGGACGCCACCCAGCGGGTAGTCCTTGCGCTGCGGGTGCCCCTCCCAGTCGTCCGGCATGAGGATCCGGGTCAGGCTGGGGTGGCCGTCGAAGACGACGCCGAACATGTCGTACGCCTCCCGCTCCTGCCAGTCGGCGGTCGGGTAGACGCCGGTGACGCTCGGCAGGTGCGGGTCTTCGACGGAGACCGCGGCTTCCAGCCGGACCCGCCGCCGGTAGGTCATCGAGGTGAGCTGGTAGACCACGTGCAGCCGGCGCTCGTCGGCGCCCAGGTAGTCCACCCCGGACACCGAGGAGCAGAGCTCGAAGCGGAGCGCCAGGTCGTCGCGCAGCACCTGGCAGACCTCGGCGATCCGCTCCGGGCGGACGTGCAGGGTCAGCTCGCCCCGGTCGACCACGACCTTCTCGATCGCGTCGCCGAACGCGGGGTACGCCTCCTCCAGCGCGTCGCGGACCTCGTCGAAGTAGCCCCCGTACGGCCGGGATGCCTCCTCGATCGGCTTGCGCTGGCGGACCAGGCCGCCGAAGCCGGAGACGTCGCCGCTGCCCTGGTTGCCGAACATGCCGCGCCCGGCCGGGCTGGCCGGCGGATACTCGGCCGGTGCGGTGCTGCTGGCGCCGGCCGGCGTCGTGGGAACCGGCACGCCGCCGTCGTTGTTCCTGTCGTTCGGTGCCGTCACTGCGCCTGCCCTTCGTTCGCGACTGCGGGGCTCCGCTTCGCTGCACTCCTCGCGCTCACTTGGGGCCCCGCTGCACGCCGAGGTGGTTCTGCGCCTTCATCCAGTTCTCGATCCGCAGCTGCTCCTCGCGCCCCTCGCGGACCGCCTGGGTCCACTCGGCGCGGCGGGCCTTGTCGTTGCGGTACGACGACGGCATCGAGCCGTACGGCACCACGGGCACGTCACCGCGCTGCTTGCGGGCCTCCAGCATCTTGCGGCCGTTCGCGCCCAGCGGCTCGTACATGATCTTCTCGCGGAGCTTGAGCACCGCGTCGATGAGCATCTCGGGCCGGGGCGGGCAGCCCGGGAGGTACATGTCGACCGGCACGATGTGGTCGACGCCCTGCACGATGGCGTAGTTGTTGAACATGCCGCCGCTGCTGGCGCAGACGCCCATCGAGATGACCCAGCGGGGTTCGGCCATCTGGTCGTAGATCTGGCGCAGCACCGGGGCCATCTTCTGGCTCACCCGGCCGGCCACGATCATGAGGTCCGCCTGCCGCGGCGAGGCCCGGAAGACCTCCATGCCCCAGCGGCCCATGTCGTAGTGCGGACCACCGGCGGCCATCATCTCGATGGCGCAGCAGGCCAGGCCGAAGGTGGCGCCCCAGACGGACGACTTCCGCGACCAGTTGACCAGCTTCTCCACGGAGGTGAGCAGGACGCCGGCGGGGAGCTTCTCCTCGATGCCCATCTGACGTACCTCCCTCAGTCCCAGTCCAGGCCGCCGCGCCGCCAGACGTAGGCGTAGGCGACGAAGACCGCGACGATGAACAGGACCATCTCCACGAAGCCGAAGATCGGCAGGGCGTCGAAGGAGACCGCCCAGGGGTAGAGGAAGATGATCTCGATGTCGAAGACGATGAAGAGCATCGCCGTCAGGTAGAACTTGATCGGGAACCGGCCTCCGCCGACCGGCTGCGGGCTCGGTTCGATGCCGCACTCGTACGCCTCGAGCTTGGCCTTGTTCAGACGCCGGGGGCCGGCGAATCGGGCGGCGGCCACGGAGAACAGCGCGAACCCCGCGGCGAGGGCGAACAGCCCGATGATCGGTGCGTAAGGAGAGAGCGTCATCGTTGTCTCCTGCTCGTCCTTCCCTGACCTCGGTGGTTGGCGAAAATCACACTATTCACGTCCCTCACGACCTCGACGGCGGGGGTCGATCTTTGTCGGTCCCGGGGGCCGGGACCGGTGGTCTACACGGCGGGTGCCACCCTCGTCATCGCGTTGATGACCCGGTCCATGGCGTCCCCGCCCCGGGGGTCGGTCAGGTTGGCCAGCAGCTTGAGCACGAAGCGCATGAGCATCGGGTGCGGCATGCCGTGCTTCGTGGCCATCCGCATGACCTCGGGCCGGCCGATGAGCTTCACGAAGATCCCGCCGAGCCGGTAGTAGCCGCCGAAGCGGGCCTTCAGCTCCTGCGGGTACGCCAGCAGCGCCCGCTCCCGCTCCGCGCCGGCCGGTCGGGCCAGCGCCTGCACCGCCACCTCGGCGGCCAGCTCGCCGGACTCCATGGCGTACGCGATGCCCTCGCCGTTGAACGGGTTGACCATGCCGCCGGAGTCGCCGACCAGCAGGACCCCGCGGGTGTAGTGCGGGACCCGGTTGAAGCCCATGGGCAGCGCGGCGCCGAGGATCGGCCCCTCCGCATTGGCCTCGTCGGTCATCCCCCAGTCCTCGGGGGTGTTGGCCAGCCAGTCGGTGAGCAGCCGCCGGTAGTTCGTCTTGCCGAACGCCGACGAGGAATTGAGCACGCCAAGGCCGACGTTCACCCGGCCGTCGCCGAGGCCGAAGATCCAGCCGTAGCCGGGCAGCAGCGCGTCGTTGCCCTTGGCCCGCAGCTCCAGCCAGGACTCCAGGTAGTCGTCGTCGTGCTTGGCGGGCGAGCGGTAGTAGCGGCGGACCGCCACGCCGATCGGCCGGTCCTCCCGCTTGGCCAGCCCGAGGGCGAGGGGGAAGCGGCCGGATACGCCGTCGGCGGCGACCACGAGCGGCGCGTGGAAGGTGGCCGGCTCCTTGTCCGGGCCCACCTCGGCCTGCACCCCGATCACGCGGTCGTCCGCGTCGAGCACCGGAGTCAGCACGTTGACGCTGGTCCGCAGCTTCGCCCCGGCGGCGACGGCCCGCTGCGCGAGCAGGTCGTCGAAGTCGAGCCGCGTCCGGACCAGGCCGTAGTTGGGGAAGCTGGCCAGGTCGGGCCAGTCCAGTTCCAGGCGTACCCCGCCGCCGATCACCCGGAGGCCCTTGTTGTGCAGCCAGCCGGCCTCGGGCGAGGTGTCCACGCCCATCCGGATGAGCTGCCGCACGGCCCGGGGCGTGAGCCCGTCGCCGCAGACCTTCTCCCGGGGAAATTCGGTCTTCTCCAGCAGCAGCACGCGTACGCCGTGCCGCGCCAAGTGGTACGCCGTCGCCGATCCTCCGGGACCGGCGCCCACGACGATGACGTCGGCGTCGTTCTCCACCGCGGTCATCCGCGCCTCCTCCCGCATGCTCGTGAAATGCTTCACAAGCCGATCGGGTTGGAGTCTATGACCGGCGTTACACCTGTATGCGCTGAGGGGGGCCTAACTCGCGGAAACAGGCCGGGCCGGAGCCCGTGCGGCGGTCAGGAGCGGGCGGCGGTGGCCGGCCCCAGGCCGGCGTCGAGCCGGATCGCCTCCGGCAGGTGGTCGCGCAGCGCGC
The DNA here is from genome assembly GCF_008868175.1 of Micromonospora sp. AMSO31t. Taxonomy (GTDB): domain Bacteria; phylum Actinomycetota; class Actinomycetes; order Mycobacteriales; family Micromonosporaceae; genus Micromonospora. Next base: position 32,754 of record NZ_WBKT01000016.1, on the reverse strand, counting down.
CGCCGGCCGCGCGGTCGAGTGCGGCCAGCACCTCGGCGACCACCTGGCGGACGTCGGCGGGATCCGCGCCGGCCAGATCCCGGAGCTGCGCGATCAGTTCCGCCGCGTCGTCGTCGGTGGTCGCTCGGTCTGGTCCCGTCATGGGGGCGAGCTTACGGGACAAAGTAGACCTAAAACGGATATTCACGAAAAGGCCGGTTTGCCGGCCCGGAGGTCACTCCCGGGTCGCGCGGTGCAGCGCCACGACGCCGCCGGTCAGGTTGCGCCAGGCCACCCGGCCCCAGCCGGACGCGCCGATCCGGGCGGCCAGCGCCGCCTGGTCCGGCCAGGCCCGGATGGACTCGGCCAGGTAGACGTAGGCGTCGGGATTGCTCGACACCGTGCGCGCCACCGCCGGCAGCGACCGCATGAGGTACGACAGGTAGACGGTGCGGAAGGCCGGGTTGACCGGGGTGCTGAACTCGCAGACCACCAGCCGGCCGCCCGGCCGGGTCACCCGCGCCAGCTCACGCAGCGCCGCCTCGGTGTCGTTGACGTTGCGCAGCGCGAAGGAGATGGTGACCGCGTCGAAGCTGGCGTCGGCGAAGGGCAGCCGCAGGGCGTCCCCGGCCAGCAGCGGCACCCCCGGCCGGGTGCGCTTGCCGGCGTGCAGCATGCCGAGCGACAGGTCCGCGCCCACCGCGTACGCCCCGGAGTGCGCCAGTTCCTCGGTCGAGACGCCGGTGCCGGCGCCCACGTCCAGCACCCGCTCGCCCGGACGCAGCCCCAACGCCGCCCGGGTGGCCCGCCGCCAGAACCGGTCCTGCCCGAAGGAGAGCACGGTGTTGGTCAGGTCGTAGCGGGCGGCCACGCCGTCGAACATGGCGGCGACCTCGTGCGGCTGCTTGTCCAGGCTGGCGCGCTGGCCCTGGGGGGTACGGCTCACGCCTCCACTCTGCCAGCCGACCCGCGCCCGACTCCTCCCGGGTACGCGAAAGGGCGGGGTGGTCGCCCACCCCGCCCGCTCGCTGTCCAGGTCGGTCGGTCAGTCCCCGGTCCGCTCGTCGGCCGGCGTGACCAGGACCACCTTCCGGCGGCGGGAGAGCACCAGCAGCGCCCCGCCGGCCAGCAGGATGGCTCCACCGACGCCGCCGATGAGGCCGACCTGCACACCGGTCACCGGCAGGCCGCCGCCGGCACCGCCACCCTCGGTCGGCGCGGGACTCGCCGTCGCGCCACCGGTCGGGGTCGGCTCGGCGGTCGGAGTCGGGGTCGGCGTGGGCTGCGTGGTCTGGTCGACGAAGACGTCGAACTGGGCCGTGTTGTCGCCGTCGTCGGTCTCGGTGAACGTGCGCCGCTGCGTCGAGCTGGCCACTCGGGGCTCCTCCTCGGGCGCGCCGGACGCGGCGTCGAGCCCGGAGGCGAACACGAAGCCGGGGCGGAGCACCGACTCGGTGACGTCCGCGCCGACCTTCACCCGGACGCCGGCGGTGTAGTAGTCACCCGGCTTCAGCACCGCGCCACCGTCCTCGCAGTACGCCGTGGGCAGGCCACCCAGGTCCTGCTCGACGCAGCCCTCGGGCAGCTCGGCGAAGGTGACGCCGGCCGGCAGCGTGATCCCGTACGCGATGCCCGTGGCGCGGCGGCTGCCGTCGTTGTAGACGGCCCAGTCCAGCGGGGCGGTCTCCCCCGGCTTGACCGCCTTCAGGCCGGACTCCCCGGCCTCGTCGCCGTCGACCTGCACGTCCGCGTACACGTCCTGCACCCACGTGGTGAGGTCGTAGCCGGGCGCGGTGACGGTGATGTCGTGCTCGACGGTGTTGTTCTCCGGGTCGGGATCCCCGGTGGCCGCGCTGATGCTGACCGTCAGCGTGCCCGCGGCGCCCTTGCCGCCCGTGGAGAAGAGCGGGATGCCGAAGTCCTCGGTGGTGCCGGCGGCCAGGTCGCCGAGCAGGCAGGAGAACCGGGTGCCGTCGACCTCGCAGCCCTCGGGGACCACCACGCCGACCTTCCGCGGCTTGAGACCCTTGGTCTCCACGGTGACCCGGACGTCCTTGGCGTCGGCGGCGCCGCCGGTGTTGTCCACCTCGGGACGTGCCGATGATTGCGGAACGAACGGACGCTACCGGAGCGACGTCGGGACACGCCAGAACCTGATCGATCAATTCGTCCGTCCCCTGCAGAGACAGAGACAGCAGGGGCGGGATGGTGACCCATCCCGCCCCTGCTGCTGTGCGTTATGTGAACGACCCTCGCGGGCCGATGGAGGACGCCGTCCGGCGGACGACGACAGCGTAACCGGCAGCCTCGTCGCGCGGGCCGAGGTCGCGCTGGTCGCCGCCGTCCTGTTATCTCCGAGGCCGGCGACCCGGTCGCCCGCCCGATGGAACCGGCGTCAGTTGGCCTCGACCAGCGGGAGGGACTTCCCGACGCCGCCGCCCGGCAGGGCGATGGAGGAGAAGTGCGAGACCACCCGGTCGTCGCTCGGGTCGTCGGCCGGGGTCCGGTGCACCGCGAGCCGGTTGTAGAGGGTGTCCCGCTGGGCGGGGATGCGGTCCGCGGTGCGGATCATCGAGATCAGCTCGTGCAGGTTCGAACGGTGCCGGGCGCCGGCCGAGGAGATGACGTTCTCCTCCAGCATGATCGAGCCCAGGTCGTCCACCCCCATGTGCAGGGCGAGCTGGCCGACGTCCTTGCCGGTGGTCAGCCACGACGCCTGCAGGTGCGGCACCGTCTCGAAGAAGAGCCGGGCCACCGCGACCAGCCGCAGGTATTCCAGCGTGGTCGCCTGGGTGCGGCCCTTCAGGTGGTTGTTCTCCGGCTGGTACGTCCAGGGGATGAACGCGCGGAAGCCGCCGGTGCGGTCCTGCACGTCGCGGATCATCCGCAGGTGCTCGATCCGCTCGGCGTGGGTCTCGCCGGTGCCCATCATCATGGTCGCGGTCGATTCGAGGCCCTGCCGGTGTGCCAGCTCCATGACCTCCAGCCAGCGCGCACCCGACTCCTTGAGTGGCGCGATGGCCCGGCGCGGCCGGTCCGGCAGCATCTCGGCGCCCGCGCCGGCGATCGAGTCCAGCCCGGCGGCCTTGATCCGGGCGATCGCCTCGTCCAGGCTCACTCCGGAGACCTTGGCCATGTGCAGGATCTCGCTCGGGCCGATCGAGTGGATGACGAGCTGCGGGTACGCCTGCTTCACCGAGGAGAACAGCTCCTCGTAGTACGCCACGCCGTAGTCCGGGTGGTGGCCGCCCTGGAGCATCACCTGGGTGGCGCCCAGCTCGACCGCCTCGCCGCAGCGGCGCAGGATCTCCTCGGTCGGGTGGGTCCAGCCCTCCTTGTGCTTCGGGGCACGGTAGAAGGCGCAGAACTTGCACGCCGTCACGCAGACGTTCGTGTAGTTGATGTTGCGGTCGATCAGGTACGTGACGATGTTGTCCGGGTAGCGCCGCCGGCGCACCGCGTCCGCCGCCTCGCCCAGCGGGTGGAAGGGCGCCTCGGTGTAGAGCAGCAGGGCCTCCTCGGGCGTGATCCGCCCGCCGTCCGCGCCGCGCTGCAGGATGTCGTCGATCTCCCGGCTCACCGTCACGTCCCCGAGGGTACGCCGGTATGACGCCGGCCCCACCGGGGGTGTTCGCCGATGTGACGCCTCCGCCCGGCTCAGTTCATTCCTGGACTGGCCACCGCAAGACCGACCGACTTCGCGGCGTCCAACAGTCGGCGGTCGTAGGTGACGAACGCGACGAAGTCGGCCCCGGCCTGGCGGGCCAGGGCCTGCGCCGTGGCGAGGTGAATGGCGTCCAGGCTGCGCAACAGAGGTTCAACATACGCACCGGCCGCCGCCCGGACCGCCGCGTCGATCTCGACCCGGTAGAGCCGCCCCAGCACCGACGGGACGCCGACCAGCGCCTGCGGCGCGGCACGACGCAACGCTCGCGGTACCTCGACCTCGACCAGCGCCGACGAGACGAGCGGCGCTCCGGCGTGGTCGTTGAGCCAGGCGATCAGGTCAGGCGTCTCATCCTCGCGTCTGAGCATCTTGATGACCGCCGCCGAGTCGAGATAGATCACCAGCGCTCCTCGTCCCGCGCGTCCGCCAGGACGGCCGCGACGTCCACCGCGGGATCGCCGAGCACCGGCGGCATCGGAATCGGCCCGGCCGCGGTCGGTGCAGTCGCCCGCCCCTCGGCAACCAGGCGGCCGAGGAGCGCGTCGCCGGCCAGCACCGGGACGAGGCGGGCGATCGGCTGCCCACGATCGGTCACCTCGACCGTCTCCCCCGCGCGCACCCGAGCCAGCACCCGGCTCGTGTGCTGGTTCAGTTCCCGGACCGGGATCTGCTCCATGCTCCAAGTGTAGAACGATTGGTTCTACGGGTCGCATCGGCGGGACAACGAATGTGCCGGTCCTGGCTTATCGTGCGGTGCTCTCAGACTTCGATCAAGGAAGAATCGTGACCGCACCGTTCGCCAATCCCCCACAGGTCCCGCCCGCGCCCCAGCCGGCGGCCTGGCCCGGCGCCACCCTCACCTGCCGCTGCTGTGGCTCGGTCCCCGCGATCAAGGGGACCCTTCACGGGCACCAGGGCTTCCTCCTCCTCATGCGCACCCTCACCCAGCGCGGCCCGTTCTGCCGGTCGTGCGGCATCGCCCTCTGCCGGGACCTGAGCGCGAAGACGCTCTGGCAGGGCTGGTGGGGCCCCATCTCCATGATCATCACGCCGCTGCTCCTCATCGGGAACCTCGTGACCCGGGTCCGGCTCGGCCGACTCGGCGAGCCGGTGCCGGGCGCTCCGGGCACGCCCGCGACGCCGGGCAAGCCGGTGTTCCGGCGGGCGGCGGTGCTGGGTCTCGGCATACCCGTGGCGATCGCCTTCGCCGTGGGCTGGTCGATCTCCACCGACCCGTCCTACGCCGATGTCGGCGCCTGCGTCAGCGCCTCCGGCCTGAGCACCGACCCGTTCGTCAACGTCGTCGACTGCGGCGACCAGTCGGCCGCCTACGTCGTCGTCGGCAAGATCGAGGACACCACGGACGACGCCCGGTGCGAGCGGTTCTCCGGCGCGGTCGCCGCCTACACCCAGCGGGACGGATCGCAGGAACTGGTGCTCTGCCTCGGCGCGAACCGCTGACGGTCACCGCGGCGTGCCGGTCCTCGCGTGCGGGCGGGGACCGGCACCCGGCGTGCCGTCAGGCGTCGTAGTCGACCGTGAGCTTGTCGGTGACCGGGCTGGACTGGCAGGTCAGGACGTAGCCGGCGGCCACCTCGTCCGGCTCCAGCGCGTAGTTGCGGGCCATGGTCACCTCGCCGGCGACCACCTTGGCCTTGCAGGTCGAGCAGACCCCGCCCTTGCAGGCGTAGGGCAGTTCGCCCCGGACCTTGAGGGCGGCGTCCAGCACCCGCTCGTCGTGGCCCATCGTGAAGCTCGACGAGCGCCCGTCCAGCACGATCGTCACCTCGGCGCCGGTGCCGGGCTCGTCGGACGGGCGGCGGACCGGCTCCGGCGGGGCGTCGACGTGGAACAGCTCGGCGTGCACGGCCGAGTCGGCCACGCCCCGGTCGGCGAAGACCGCCTTGGCGTCGACCACCATCCCGTACGGGCCGCAGAGGAACCACTCCTCGATCGCCTCGCCGGGGACGACGGTGTCGAGCAGCCGGGTCAGCCGGTCGGCGTCGATCCGCCCGGAGAGCAGCGCGGACTCGCCCATCTCCCGGGAGAGCACGTGGACCAGGTGCAGCCGGGTCGGCCACCGGTCCTTCAGGTCGGCCAGCTCCTCGGCGAACATCACCGTGTTCGCCGTGCGGTTGCCGTACACCAGGGTGAAGGTGCTGGCCGGCTCGACGGACAGCGCGGTCGCGACCAGCGAGAGCACCGGGGTGATGCCGGAGCCGGCGACCACCGCGCCGTAGTGGCGGACCCGGTCCGGGGTGAACGCGGAGGTGAAGTTCCCGAGCGGGGGCAGCACCTCGACGGTGTCGCCGCCGCGCAGGGCGCCGCACGCGTACGCGGAGAAGGCGCCGCCGGGAACCTCCCGCACCCCGATCCGCAGCCGGCCGTGCCGGGCCAGCTCGTCGGGAGTCGAGCAGATCGAGTACGACCGCCGCACGTCCGCCCCGCCGTCACCGGCGGAGCCGGTGAGCCCGCCTCCGGCGGGAAGCCGCACGGTGAGGTGCTGGCCGGCGGAGAACGCGAACATCTCCCGCAGCTCCTCGGGCACGGCGAACGTGATCGCCACGGCGTCGTCGGTGAGCCGGTCGACGGCGGCGACGGGCAGCGGGTGGAAGGCCGGCCGGCGGCGGACCGGGCGGGTGATCGTGACAGTCACAGCGCCTTCAGGTGGTCGAAGGGTTCGGAGCAGGAGCGGCAGCGCCACAGGGCCTTGCACGCGGTGGACCCGAACCGGCTGACCTGCTCGGTCTCCGGGGAGCCGCAGCGCGGGCAGCGGACGGACAGGGTCAGCGCGACGACGCCGCCGTCCCGCGCGGCCGGCGCGGGCGGGGCGATGCCGGCGGCGGACAGCTTGGCCCGGCCGCCCTCGGAGATCCAGTCGGTGCTCCACGCCGGGGCGTAGACCGTCCGGACCTCGGCGTCCGGGTGGCCGGCGGCGGTGAGCGCGCGGCGGATGTCCGCCCGGATCACGTCCATGGCCGGGCAGCCCGTGTAGGTGGGGGTGATGGTGACGACGACCCGGCCGGTGCCCGGGTCCTCGTCGACCGACCGCAGGATGCCCAGCTCGTCGATGGTGACGACCCGGATCTCCGGGTCCACCACCGCCGCCACGGCCGCCCTGGGATCGGTCACCAGTGCCACCTTTCGTTCGCGACTGCGGGGCTCCGCTCCGCTGCGCTCCTCGCGCTCACCAGCGCGCTCCGGGGTGCGCGCGGTGCAGCACCTGCATCTCGGCCAGCAGGTAGGAGAGGTGTTCGGTGTGGACGCCGTCGCGGCCGCCGCCCGGTGCCCAGCCGTCGGCCGGCCGGGTCAGCGTCGCCTCGTCGAGCACCGCGGACACGACGGCGTCGAAGTCGGCCCGCAGGGTGGCCGGGTCGACCGGCGCCGCCGGGTCCGCGGTGAACAGCTCATGGGTGTACGGCCACACCTGGTCGACCGCGTCCTGCATGCGCCGGTGCGACTCCTCGGTGCCGTCGCCGAGCCGCTTCACCCAGAGCGAGGCGTGGTCCAGGTGGTACGCCGACTCCTTGCGGGCCTTCGCCCCGATCGCGGCCAGCCGCTCGTCGGCGCACCCGCTCAGCGCGGTGTAGAGCGGGAGCTGGTAGCCGGCCAGGAGGAACAGCTTCGCCATGGTCACGCCGAAGTCGCCGTTGGGCAGCTCGACCAGGAGGCAGTTGCGGAACTCCCGGTCGCCGCGCAGGTAGGCCAGCGCGTCCTCGTCCCGGCCGGCCCCCTCCAGCTCGCCCGCGTACGTGAGCAGGAGGCGGGCCGCGCCGAGCTGGTCGAGGGCGATGTTGGCCAGCGCGATGTCCTCCTCCATCTCCGGCGCACGGGAGGTCCACTCGCCGAGCCGCTGCGCCGCGATGAGCGCGTCGTCGCCCAGCCCGAGCGTGAAATCGAACAGCTCGCTCACGCCGCCACCTCGCTCCGCTCGGCGGCGGCGCTTCGCGCCACGCTGCTGAGCCGAATGGTTCGCTCGCTCCGCTCGCTCACAGGTGGGCCACCCCGTCCGGCACCTCGTAGAAGGTGGGGTGGCGGTAGACCTTGTCGGCCGCCGGGTCGAAGAAGGCGTCCTTCTCGTCCGGGCTGGACGCGGTGATCGCGCTCGCCGGCACCACCCAGATCGAGACGCCCTCCTGGCGCCGGGTGTAGAGGTCACGGGCGTTGCGCAGGGCCAGCTCGGCGTCGGGGGCGTGCAGGCTGCCGACGTGGGTGTGCGACAACCCGCGCCGGGCCCGCACGAACACCTCCCACAGCGGTGAGTGATCCATGCTCATGCCGCCACCTTCTCCTTGTTCCGCTGCTTCGCCGCGTACGCCGAGGCGGCCTCCCGCACCCAGGCGCCGTCGGAGTGGGCCCGGCGCCGGTGCTCCATCCGCTGCCGGTTGCACGGCCCGTTGCCCTTGATCACCTGCATCAGCTCGTCGTAGTCGGGCTGGGTGTAGTCGTGGGCCTGCCGCTGCTCGTTCCAGCGCAGGTCCGGGTCGGGGATGGTGAGCCCGAGGATCTCCGCCTGCTGCACGCACATGTCGACGAAGCGCTGGCGCAGCTCGTCGTTGGAGAAGCGCTTGATCTTCCAGGCCATCGACTGGGCGCTGTGCGTCGAGTCTCCGTCCGGCGGGCCGAACATGGCCAGTGACGGGTACCACCAGCGGTCCACCGCGTCCTGGGCCATGGCCTTCTGGTCCGGGGTGCCGTGGGCCATGGTGTGCAGGATCTCGTAGCCCTGGCGCTGGTGGAACGACTCCTCCTTGCAGACCCGGATCATGGCGCGGGCGTACGGGCCGTAGGAGCAGCGGCACAGCGGCACCTGGTTGACGATCGCCGCGCCGTCCACCAGCCAGCCGATCGCGCCCACGTCGGCCCAGGTCAGCGTCGGGTAGTTGAAGATCGAGCTGTACTTCTGCCGGCCGTCGATCAGCAGCTCGACCAGCTCGTCCCGGCTGACGCCGAGCGTCTCCGCCGCGGCGTAGAGGTAGAGGCCGTGGCCGGCCTCGTCCTGCACCTTGGCCAGCAGGATCGCCTTGCGCTTGAGCGACGGGGCCCGGCTGATCCAGTTCCCCTCCGGCTGCATGCCGATGATCTCGGAGTGCGCGTGCTGGGCGATCTGCCGGATCAGCGTCTTCCGGTACGCCTCCGGCATCCAGTCGCGCGGCTCGATCTTCTGGTCGGCGTCGATCACGTCCGTGAAGTACGCCGCGAAGTCCTCGTCGGGCGCCGGCCCGCCGCGCCGGGCGCGTGCCGCCGCCTCGCGCAGCGCGGCCTCCGCGGCCTCCACCTCGCCGAGCAGGCCGCCGCCCGGGCCGTCCTCGGGCGGGGCGAAGTCATTGCCATACATGAGGCCAGTGTTACAGCTCGCGCGCGATGACACCAGAGGGTGTAACAGGTTTCCCGACCCACCTTCTGTCACCGGACGACCGCTTCCTGTGACAAGGCCTGACCTGCGCAAACCGTGTGACCTCGACCACGCCATGAAGATGAATCCTCACAAGGGCGGCATAGCGGTCCAATGTCCCGCCTTCACGGCGAGTTGCCGGCCCTGGGGACCTGGCATCCGGCGTGTCCGGAAGTAGACTTCGCCCGGCACACCGATCGGCTGCTGACGATCGCCACGGCTCCAGGCCCGCTCCCCCGGCCCCGGCGATCAGGCCGAAACACATTCGGAAGCGCCGGTCCCCCCGGCCAGACAACCTGGAGTTCACCCACTCATGCGACCTCGCGTGACCATGGTGCTCGCCATCGTGGCGGTCCTCATCGGCGGCGTCATGCTCGTCCCCGCCGCGTACGCCAAGTTCTCCGACGGAGACGGCCTGGGCGGCATCGGCGGCGGCGTGGCGCAGGTTCCCGCGCCTGCCCCCAGCGCGCCCCCGGAGCCGACGCTGGCCGCCGGGCCGGTCTCGGTGGACTTCAAGGGCAAGTTCTTCTCCTGGGCGCTGATGGACCGGAAGACCGGCAAGATCAACGGTGCGCCGAACATGACCTCGACCAACTCGACCGAGTCGATGATCAAGGCGTGGATCGTCTCGGACTACCTGCGTAACCTCCGCGACAAGGCGCCCAGCGCGACGCGGAAGAAGCAGGCCGAGACCGCCATCCGGGACAGCAACGACATCTCGGCCGAGGCGCTCTACAACGCCGGCGGGCGCAAGCCGGTGCTGGAACGGCTGATCAAGATGTGCAAGCTGACCGACACGAAGATTGAACCCGCCAAGGCCAAGTGGGCGTACACCCAGATGTCGCCGCGCGACGCGGTGCGCATGGGCGACTGCATCGGCGACGGCACCGCCGCCGGGCCGAAGTGGACGAAGTGGGTGTTGAACGAGATGGCCAACGTGCGCGGCAGCGTCAAGGACCAGAAGTCCACCACCGTCCAGGGCGGTCACTGGGGCATCGTCGACGGCCTGCCCGAGTCGATCACATCGCAGGGGCCGGTCAGCATCAAGAACGGCTTCACCATGCTCTGGGCCGACGGTCAGTGGCACGTCAACTGCCTCGCGGTGACCGACGACTGGACGCTGGCCGTGATGATGCGTTATCCCGGCGCCGGCAACACGAAGACCCCCTCGTACGGCGCGAAGGTCTGCGCCAGCGTCGCCACCCAACTGGTCACCCCGCAGCCGGGCGCCGCGCTCAAGGTGCCGCAGCCGGTCGGGAAGCTCTGATGGCGGGCAGCCGGCGCCGGCCGGGCAGCGACCGACGGCCGCTGCTCTACAGCGCCGTCGCCGTGATCCTGGTGGGCCTGGTGCTCGTCTCGCTCCGGCTGGTCCCCGGCTCGCCGCTGCGGCCGACGGCCGCCTCGCACCCGGCCGCCACCAGCGCCGGCCGGTCCACGGGCACGCCGACCGACCGCAACGCGCGTCCCGAGCCGTCCCCGTCGCCCTCGCTCGCGCCGCTGCCGTTCGAGGCGAAGAACCTCGATCTGAACATCAAGGGCTGGTACGCCTGGAGCGTGCTGGACAAGCGGACCGGCGAGATCATCGGCTCGAAGAACATGGCCGAGACCAGCACCACGGCCTCGATGATCAAGTCGTGGATCGTCGCCGACTACCTGCGCCGGGCGGCCGACGCCGGGCAGACGCCGAGCGACGCCAAGCTGGCCGACGCCACGAAGATCATCCGGGACAGCGACAACACCCGGGCCGAGCAGTTCTACAACGGTGTCGGCCGGTCGGCCTCGATCAAGCGCCTCATCGAGATGTGCGACCTCACCGACAGCAAGGTGGCGACCGACGGCGGCTGGAGCCGGACGGAGCTGTCCCCCCGCGACACCGCCCGGCTCGGCCGCTGCATCGACGACGGCCGCGCGGCCGGGCCGAAGTGGACCAAGTGGCTGCTGAACGAGATGCGGCTGGTCCGCGGCGCCGGTGACTTCGGCATCCGCAAGGCGTTCCCGACCACGGTGCGGAAGACCATCGCCATCAAGAACGGCTGGATCGACCGGACCAAGGAGCAGGAGATGCACGTCAACTGCCTGGCGATCGGCGACACCTGGACGATGGGCGTGATGGTCCGCTACCCGATCGACATGGGCTACGACTACGGCATGCAGAACTGCGAGAAGATCACCGAGGCGCTGCTTCGCCCGGCGACCTGACCCGCGCGTCCCCCGCTCGCCGATGTGGCGGTGTCCCGACCCCGGGACACCGCCACATCGCTGTTGTGGGCGGGTCAGCCCTGGAAGAACTCGGGGCCGCCCGCGGGCAGCGCCGGGACCTCGCCGATCGCCGCGGCGCGGCGCGCGAACTCGCGCAGGCCGGCCACCTGCCGCTCGCCCAGCGAGAAGTCGAGGGTACGGAAGTAGGTCGCCAGGGTGTCGGCGTCGAACGGCTCCCAGCGGGCCCCCGCCTCGGCCACCTGGTCCAGCTCGGCCAGGCACAGGTCACGCGAGCGCAGGAACGCCTCGTGCACCTCCTTGACCAGCCCGGGGTGCGCGGCGGCGAACTCACGGCGGACCGCCCAGACGGCGAAGACCATGGGCAGCCCGGTCCACTCGCGCCAGGCCTGCCCGAGGTCGGTCACCGCCAGGCCCTTGCGCGGCGCCTCGTAGAGCGCGCGCAGCGCCACGTCGCCGATCAGCACCCCGGCGTCGGCCTCCAGCAGCATCTGGGTCAGGTCGGGCGGGCAGCGGAAGTATTCGGGCCGGACCCCGTAGCGCTCGCCGAGCAGCAACTGGGCCAGGAGCACCCCGGTACGCGAGGTGGAGCCGAGCGCCACCCGGGCGCCGTCCAGCTCGGTGAGGGGCCGGGTGGAGACCACGTTGACCGACAGCACCGGGCCGTCGCTGCCGACCGCCAGGTCCGGCAGGAGCAGCAGCTCGTCGGCGTGCCGCAGGTATTCCACGAGCGAGATCGGGCCGATGTCCAGGTCGCCGGCGACCAGTCCGGCGTTCAACCGGTCCGGCGAGTCCTTGTGCAGGTCGACGTCGATCAGCGCGCCGGACCGCATCAGCCCCCAGTAGATGGGCAGGCAGTTGAGGAACTGGATGTGCCCCACGCGGGGGCGGGCGGTGCGCTCGGACATGACCCGACCGTATCCCTGCCGCACCGGGCCGGTTCAGCGGGAGGGGGTCGAAGTGGCCAACTCCCCACGCGGCTCGCTCCCGAGCCCGGCGGCGGGCGCGGAGCGCTCGGCACGGACCGCCCGCCACACCGGCCAGGCCGCCGCGACGACCACCAGCACCCCGGCCACCCCGCAGCCGGCGACCAGCGGCCGGGGCGCGGCCACCTCCAGCAGGAGGCCGCCGATCAGGTAGCCGGCCATCCCGGCCCCCTGGGCCGCGGCGCCGAAGATCGCGTAGGCCCGGCCGCGGGCCGCCTCGGGCACCCGCCGGGCCAGCAGCAGGTTGTTGAAGACGTTGTCGCCGCCGTTGCCCACCCCGCCGACCAGCCAGATCGGCACGAGCAGCCAGGCCGACGGCACCGCGGCCGAGGCCAGCACCGCAAGGCAGCAGCCGCCGAGGAGGACCAGCCCGGCGCCGAGCAGCGCCCCGTCGTCGGTGAGCCGGCGGGCGAGCCGGGCGAACAGCCAGCCGCCGACCACGATGCCCAGCGGCCAGGCGCCCGTGACCAGGCCGTAGACCGTCGTGGTGCTGTGCAGGGTCTCCCGGATGAAGAAGACCTCGATGACGTTGATGGCGCCGACCGCGGCGATCACCGCGGCGAGGCTGCCCACCATCACCATGAGCAGCGGATCGCGCCGGAACCGCCACGCGGGCGGCGGGGTGGCACCGTTGGCGGCCGGCGCCGTCGTCCGCCGGCCACCTCGCCGGGTACCGATGAGCAGGCCGGCCACCACCAGCGCGAGGTAGCTGACGGCGTCGACGAGCAGGGGCACCCGGGTGCCGAACTGGCCGACGAGCAGCCCGGCGAGCGCCGGCCCGGCGAGCGCGCCCAGCGTGCCGGCCGTCTGGTTCAGCGCGCCGGCGCGGGGCAGGTCCTCGGCCCGGACCATGACCGGCACCAGCGCGGAGAGCACCGGTTGGGTGACCGCGAGCCCGGCCGCGAGCAGCGCCACCAGCGCGATGACCAGGGCCGGGTGCCCGGTGTACGCGAGCGCCAGGCAGATCGCGGCCTGGGCGAGCCCGGCGGTCACCAGCAGGACCCGGCTGTCCACCCGGTCGGCGAGCCGGCCGGTCAGCGGGGCGAGCGCGACCAGCGGCAGCGTGGCGGCGAGGAGCAGGCCGGAGACGGCGAGGCCGCCGGCCCCGGCGGACTGGAGCGCCAGGGTCAGCGCGCTCGCGGCGAGGAAGTCCCCGCAGCTGGAGACGCCCCGGGTGGCGGTGGCGAGCCAGACGTCCGGCCAGCGCGACGGACCAGATGCGAAAGACATATTTCGAAAATAATCCTTCACACCTGGTCGGCGCAACCCCGGATCAGTCGATCGGCAGCGTGCGGTACTGCACGGCGACCGTGCGCGCGCCCTCCGGGGGGTCCTTCCGCAGCCGGCGCCGATAGGGGTTCAGCAGCGCCTGGACGGCCTCGTTCAGCTCGGTCAACTCCTCGGCGGTGACCTGGAGCAGGCTGTCGCTGAACCAGGCCGCCCGATACCAGTCGCTCGGTTCGTCCGGTGCGCGCCGGATCCAGTCCCGGGCCCGCTGACCGTCCCGCGCCAGGTGCGCGTCGACGAGGGCCAACTCGGCGGCGCGGGCCTCGGAGTCCGCGTCCTGCCCCGACTCGACGTGGTAGGACGGGCTGAACGACCGCCAGACCCGCTCCCGGGCGTCCCCCCGGCTCGGGGCCTCCTCGATCAGGCCGAACTTCGCCAGCTCCCGGAGGTGGTAGCTCGTCGCGCTCGGCGAGAGCCCGGCGATCTCGGCACACTCGGTGGCGGTCGCACCGCCCTCCACCGTGCTGAGATGCTCCATGATCGCCATACGGGCCGGGTGGGCCAGGGCCCGCATCACCTGCGGGTCGCTGATCGTCACCCGGCGCTGCTCCGGACGCGCCTCGGTCATGCCACCCATGATCCCGCCTCGGGCGGGGCCCGGGGAAATTCGGTTGCCCACCGGCCCGGCCGGAGTAGGCTTCCTGTCCCGCCTGACGGCCGTGGTGAGTAGCACCGCACAGGACGTCCCGCGCCGACCCGAGGTCGGAGACGCGAGCGGCAGCGTTGTTCCCCGTGACGAGGAGTACGTGGATGACCCTGCACGCCCAAGAACAGACCCTGGACGCCGAGCTCGTGGCCGAGCGCGCCCACCTGGACACCTCCCGCGCGGCGCTGCGCCGGATGCGCGAGCGCGCCGAGTCCCTCTTCGCCACCGGCGACAAGGTGGCCGGGGACGCGTACACCGCCGAGCAGCTCGGCCGGCACATGGCCCGGCGGGTGAAGGAACTCGCCGACGACCCGACCACGCCGCTCTTCTTCGGCCGGCTCGACTTCGGTGACATCGATCCCGACCATGCGGGGCGCGACTACCACGTCGGCCGCCGGCACGTCACCGACGACCTGGGCGAGCCGCTCGTGCTGGACTGGCGGGCGCCGGTCTCCCGGTCGTTCTACCGGGCCAGCGCCCGGGACCCGCAGGGCGTGGCGGTCCGGCGCCGGTTCGGGTTCAGCTCGGGCGTGCTGACCAGCTTCGAGGACGAGCGCCTGGACCGCGGCGAGGAGCTGGGGACGGCCAGCCGCATCCTCACCGCCGAGATCGAGCGCCCCCGCGTCGGCCCGATGCGGGACATCGTCGCCACCATCCAGCCCGAGCAGGACGAGCTGGTCCGCGCCGACCTCGCCGACTCGATCTGCGTCCAGGGCGCGCCGGGCACCGGAAAGACGGCGGTCGGGCTGCACCGCGCCGCGTACCTGCTCTACCTGCACCGCGAGCGGCTGCGCCGGTCGGGCGTGCTGATCGTCGGGCCGAACCGGGCATTCCTGTCCTACATCGCGGCGGTGCTGCCGGCGCTGGGCGAGGTCGAGGTCGAGCAGGCCACGGTGGAGGACCTGGTCGTCCGGGTGCCGGTCCGCGCGGTCGACGACCCGGCGGTGGCCGCCCTCAAGCACGACGTCCGGATGGCCGAGGTGCTGCGCCGCGCGGTCGACGCGCACATCGGCACCCCCACCGAGCCGATCATGGTCTCGGACGGCTCGTTCCGCTGGCGGATCGGCCTCGACCCGCTGCACCGGCTCGTCGAGGAGACCCGCCGCGAGGACCTGCCGTACGCGACCGGCCGGGACCGGGTCCGGGCCCGCGTCGTGGGGCTGCTGCAACGCCAGTCCGAGGCCCGCCGGGCCGAGTCGCCCAGCGACGCCTGGTTGCGCCGGATGAGCAGGGCGAAGCCGGTCACCGAGTTCCTCGACACGGTCTGGCCGGCGCTCACCCCCGACGGGCTGCTGCACCGGCTGCGGACCGACGCCGCCGCGCTCGCCGCCGCCGCCGACGGCCTGCTCACGGCCGAGGAGCAGGACCTGTTCCGGTCGGGCCCGGCCGGGCGCACCCCGAAGGCGACCCGGTGGACCGCCGCCGACGCGGTGCTCATCGACGAGGCCGCCGGGCTGCTGGAGCGGCCCGCCGGCTTCGGGCACGTGGTCGTCGACGAGGCGCAGGACCTTTCCCCGATGCAGTGCCGGGCCATCGCCCGGCGCAGCGAGCACGGCTCGATCACGCTCCTCGGCGACCTGGCCCAAGGCACCGCGCCCTGGGCGGCCACCGACTGGCGGGAATCCCTCGCCCACCTGGGCAAGCCGGACGCGGCCGTGGTGCCGCTGAGCATCGGCTTCCGGGTGCCGGCCGCGGTGGTCGCCTTCGCCAACCAGCTGCTGCCGGCGCTCGCCGTCGACGTGCCCCCGGCGCAGTCGCTGCGCCGCGACGGGACGCTCGACGTGCGTACCGTCGAGGATCTGACGGCCGCGGCGGTGGCCGAGGTGCGGACGGCGCTCGCGCACGACGGATCGGTCGGCGTGATCGCCGCCGACGACACCGTGGACCGGCTCCGTGCGGCCCTCGCCGAGGCGGGCGTCGACACCGCGACCGCCGACGACGTGGAGGCCGCGGCGCGGGTCACGGTCGTCCCGGCGACCCTGGTCAAGGGCCTGGAGTACGACCACGTGGTGGTCGTCGAGCCGGCCGCGATCGTGGCCGCCGAGCCGCGCGGCCTGCACCGCCTCTACGTGGTGCTGACCCGGGCGGTGTCCCGCCTGGCCGTGCTGCACCGCGAGCCGCTGCCCGCCCCGCTGGCCGGCTGACCGGTGCCGCCGGACGCGCCGGCGGCCGGCTGACCGGTCGCGCGACGCGATGGACGGTCGCCGGCGACCAACCGGCGGCAAACGCGGCGGCGGCTCAGGCGGACAGGGCGGCGGCAACGTCCCGTAGCGGGCGGCCGGACTCGGCGATCGGCACGGTGAAGGCCAGCCACGAGCCGTCGGCGAAGTCGAGGCGCAGGCGCTTCGGGTTGAGCCGGTGCCAACCCACCCGGGCCGACGCCACCTCCGCCCGCGACGCCGACCAGGCGATCCCGGTCTGCGCCACGGACCGCTCGTCGTCCGCCCGGCTGGACAGCACCTTCATGGGCCCGCTCACACACACCAGCAGCCGCCGGTCGGTGGCCACCAGCAGGGTGTCCCGCACCGCCAGGTCCGGCCCGGGCGAGCGCAGCGCGTGGCGCAGGCGCGAGGCCGCCGAACCGGGGGCACCGCGACCGGCGATCCCCCAGACCACCCGGTCCACCAGCCGATCGCCCCACGCCCAACTGACCAGCGGCGAGATCAGGTTGAGCAGCACGGCGCCGACGCTCACCCGGCCGGCGGGCGCCTCCGGCTCCGCCGCCTCGGGCGGCGGCGGTGGCGATGCCCCGTGTGCCGCCTCGGCCTTCGCGTACGCCAGCACCCGCTCGCCCGGCTCGACGAGCTGGCCGATGCGGTCCCGGTATCCGGTCTGGTCCATCGGCTCAGTATCGGTCGTGGCCGTAGCCGTCGTCGGTGCGGCGCTCCGCGGCCGGCGCGTTGCCCATCACCTCGCCGACGATCTCCCGGACCCGGGCGGCGGCGGCCTCCTGGGCCCGGTTCGCCGCGGCGGTGAACTCCTCGGCGAGCGTGTAGGAGTCGAGCCGCATGGCCCGCGCGTTGATCTCGGTGGAGAGGATCCTGCCGTCGGCGGCCGCCGTGACGGTGACCAGGCCGGAGTCGCTCACCCCCTCGGCGCTGCTCTGCTCCAGCTCGGCCATCCGCGCGCCGAGTTCGCGCTGCCACCCGTCGAGGTTGCGGGCCAGCGCCTCGATCCGGTCCAGGGCCGGGAAGGTCATGGCTGCCTCTCAGTTCACGATCGAGTCGAAGACGTTCTGCACACCGTTGGTGTACGGCCCCAGGTCCTCCGAGTAGGTGCCGTCGACCAGGTAGTTGCGGTCCTTGTGGCCGTCGGAGACGTCGTGCAGGCCGACCCCCGTGTCGAGCAGCGCGCCGCCGATGCCCGGGATGTTGACCGGGGACGCCTGGTTGATGGCGAACTTGCCGGGGAACAGGATGGCGGCCCGCTGGATCTTGAACGCGAACGCCTCCTTGGTGTAGCCGGACTTGTTCCACGCCCGGTACGCCTTCTTGGCCTTGCGCAGCTCCATCACGACCTTGCGGTAGCGGGTGAGCAGCTCGGCGACCTTTTCCAGCTTGGTGACCAGCTTGGTGAGGATCTCCGCGAACCGGGCCACGATCTTGACCATGCGGCCGACCGTGGTGGCCAGCCGGGCCAGCACCCGGACGACCGTGGCGGCCAGCGTCACGCCCGCGCTGAGCACGGCGGCCACCGCGGCGATGATCACCTCGGTCAGGAACCAGAGCAGGAACTCCAGGATCAGCTCGACCAGCAGGTTGAACGCGTCGACCGCGGCGTTCGCCGCGTCGACCAGCACCTCCTTGGTGCCGTCCAGCCCCTTGGCCAGCTCCTCGATCGCCTCCTCGACGGACTCCATCGAGGCGTGGAACTTCTCCGCCGCGTCGCCGTCCCACGCGCCGCGCAGCCGGGCCCGGTCGGCGACCTGGTCGCCGGCGATCTGCCGAACCGCCTCGCCGGTGGTGAGGGCGAGCTGGGCCGCCTGCATGAGGTCGTCGGGCTCGCCGGCGACCAGCTCCAGCAGCTGTTCGAACGGCCAGAGCACCGCGTTGGAGAGCGGCTTGAACGGGTCGGGCGTGCCCGACACGATCTGCTCGAAGTAGGTCTTGTTGCGCTGCAACGCCTCGGTGCTCATCAGGCTCCCTCAGCCGCCCGGCGTGAACATGTCGGTGGTCGCCACGTCGGTCCCGGTGTAGGCATCGGCGGTGTCGCTGATCCCCTCGGCGATGTCGGCCATCACCTCGGCGCCGTCCTCCAGCCCCTGCAGGCACGCCTCGAACTGCTCGGCGTACGCGGCGGCCAGGCTGAACGACGCCGGCATGATGCCGAAGGCGTGCCGGGGCACGTGCCCGTCGTGGAAGACCCGGCGCAGCTCGCGGAAGCGGCCGGCCCGCTCCCGGGACGCGGCGGCGAAGGCGGTCAACGCCTCCGGCTGGACCTCGAGGTTCCTGCTCGGACTCGTCACGGACCCTCCCCAGTGTCCAGTCGACAGTCACCCGTCGCCGGCGCGGCCGGACAACGGGATTACCACAGTAGGCGATCGGCACCCGTCCGCGCGGGGCAGTGCAACTCGCACCGGCACGGTACACAGGTGATTGCATGCCCCGCCCGGGACCGCAACCCCTGAGGAGCCCGAAGATGATCCTGGCCCGCGCCGCCCAGGTCAGCCGCCGCTACGGCGAGGTGCTGGCACTGGACCGGGTCGACCTGACCGTCCACGCCGGGGAGCTGGTGGGCCTGCTCGGCCCGAACGGTGCCGGTAAGAGCACCCTGCTCAACCTGCTGGTCGGGTTGCGCCGCCCAACGGCCGGCCGGGTCGAGCTGCTCGGCGGCGACCCACGCGACCCGGCGAGCCGCCGGCAGCTCGGGGTGACCCCGCAGGAGACCGGCCTGCCCGGCACGCTGCGGGTCGGCGAGGTGGTCGACTTCGTCTCCGCGCACTTCCCCGACCCGG
Organism: Micromonospora sp. AMSO31t; assembly: GCF_008868175.1. Classification (GTDB taxonomy): domain Bacteria; phylum Actinomycetota; class Actinomycetes; order Mycobacteriales; family Micromonosporaceae; genus Micromonospora. Next base: position 13,623 of record NZ_WBKT01000016.1, on the reverse strand, counting down.
TGCCCCGGGACGAGCTGCTCGACCGGTTCGGCCTCAGCGACCAGGTGCGCCGGCAGACCGGCGGGCTCTCCGGCGGGCAGCGCCGCCGGCTGGCCGTGGCGCTCGCCTTCGTCGGCCGGCCCCGGCTCGTGGTCCTCGACGAGCCCACCACCGGGCTGGACGTGGAGGCCCGGCGCACCCTGTGGGAGGCCGTCCGGGCCTTCCACGCCGAGGGCGGCACGGTGCTGCTGAGCAGCCACTACCTGGAGGAGGTGGAGGCGCTGGCCGAGCGGGTGGTGGTGATCGGGCACGGCCGCGTCCTCGCGGACGACTCGGTGGCGGCGATCCGCGGCATCGTCGGCGTACGCCGGGTCAGCCTGGTCGCCGACGACCTGCCGCCGCTGCCCGGCGTGGTGGCCACCGAGCACGCCGAAGGGCGCACCCACCTGCTCACCACCGACGCCGACCAGCTCGTCCGGGACCTGGTCACCGCCGGCGCGGCGTTCCGTGACCTGGAGGTCCGGCCCACCTCGCTGGAGGAGGCGTTCCTCACCCTGACCGCCGGCGACCGGCCCGCACCCACCCCCGCCTAGGAGACCGCCGTGCCGCTCGCCCTGGTCCACGCCCGCTACCAGCTCCTGGAGATCGTCCGGATCCCGGTCGCGGTGGTCGGCAGCGCCTTCTTCCCCGCCGCCGCCATGCTCTTCTTCGTGGTGCCGTTCGCCGGTGACGACGCCGCCAGCGCCACCTACGCCACCGCCGCCATGGTCACCTTCGCGGTGATGAGCGCCAACATCTTCCAGTACGGCATCGGCGTGGCCGAGGACCGCGACCAGCCCTGGAACCCGTACACGCGCACCCTCCCGGCTGGTCCCGGGCCACGCCTGGCCGGGCGGATCCTGGCCGGCCTGGTGCTGACCTACTTCTCGATGATCCCCGTGGTGGTGATCGCCGCGGTCGCCACCGCGGCCCACGTGACGCCGGTGCAGTTCCTGCTGGGCCTCGCCGGCGTGGCGGTGATCTCGGTGCCGTTCACCCTGCTGGGCATGGCCATCGGCTACTCGCTGCCGAGCAAGGCGGCCATCGTGGTGGCCCAGGTGGTGTTCTTCCCGCTGGCCTTCGGCGGCGGCCTGCTCTCCGGCCCGGACGACGCGCCCGGCTTCATCCAGGCGATCGCCCCCTACCTGCCGACCCGCGGCGCGGTCGAGCTCATGTGGGCGGCCGTCACCGACTGGCGGCCCGACCCCCGGGCCCTCGTGATGCTGGTCGTCTGGGTGGTGGCGCTCGCGGCGGTCGCCGGGTGGGCGTACCGCCGGGACGAGGGACGCCGCTTCACCTGACCTTTTGTCCGAATCCGGCCCGGTGGCCGGCGGGACGGTGCCACGATGCCGGCAGGGCGTGCCAGCGGGGCCGCTCCCGGCGAGAGGGGTCAGCGTGGACGGCGTGGAGCCCGGCACGCCCTGCTGGGCCGACCTGGCCACGCCCGGGTTGGACGACGCGAAACGGTTCTACCCGGAGCTGTTCGGCTGGACCGGCCGGGTGGCGGCGGAGCCCGCCGCCGGCGGCTACACCACGTTCCTCAAGGACGGCCGGGCCGTCGCCGGGGCGGGGCCGCCCGCCGCGCCGGACCAGGTGCCGGTCTGGTCGACGTACGTGGCCACCGACGACGCGGACCTGGTCGCCACCCGGGTGGAGGCGGCCGGCGGCCAGGTGGTGGTCTCCCCGTTCGACGTCCTCGACCAGGGCCGGATGGCGGTCCTCGCCGACCCGGCCGGCGCGGTGTTCAGCGTCTGGCAGCCGATGGCCATGCGCGGGGCGGAGTTGTTCAACGCCCCCGGCTCGATGTGCTGGAACGAGCTGGTCACGCCCGAACCCGAGCGGGCGAAGGACTTCTACGCGCTGGTCTTCGGCTGGCACCCCGAGGAGCAGCCGTCCGGCCCGGTCACCTACACGGGATGGCGGTGCGGCGCCCGGATCGTCGCCGGCATGATGCCGCAGCTGGAGCCGCTGCCCGAGGACCTGCCGGCCTACTGGACGGTCTACTTCGCGGTCGAGGACGCGGACGCCACCGCGGCCCGGGCCGCCGAGCTGGGCGGCACCATCCTCGTCCCACCCCGGGACAACCCGGTCGGCCGCAGCGCCGCGCTCCGCGACCCCCAGGGCGCGCTCTTCTCGGTCACGGCCCTCCGCTGAGCAACCCCCGTCAGCGGGGGCGGACGGGGACCACCAGGGGGCCGTGGTCGCCGGGGATGACGCGGACGTTGGCGCGGTAGTGGCGGGCCAGCAGGGCCTCGGTGAGGACCTCCTGCGGTGGGCCCGCGGCGGCCACCCGCCCTTCGGCGAGCAGGACCAGGCGGTCGGCGTACTCGCCGGCGATGGAGAGGTCGTGCATGGTGGCGAGCACGGTCAGGTCGTGCTCCCGGCGAAGCTGGTCGACCAGCTCAAGCACCTCCTGCTGGTGCCCGATGTCCAGCGCGCTGGTCGGCTCGTCGAGCAGCAGCAGGGTGGCGCCCTGGGCCAGCGCCCGGGCCAGGAAGACCCGCTGCCGCTCGCCGCCGGAGAGGGTGGCCAGCTCGCGGCGCCCGAACGCGCCCAGGTCGAGCCGGTCCAGCACCTCGTGCACGGCGGCCAGGTCGGCGGCGGACTCCCGACCCAGCGCCGGGATGTACGGGGTGCGCCCCAGCAGCACGTAGTCGAGGACCGGCATGCCGGCCGGCACCACCGGGGACTGCGCCACGGTGGCCACCACCCGGGCCCGGTCGCGGCGGCGGAGGGAGTTGATCGGCGTACCGAAGAGGGAGACCGCGTTCGGGGCGGGCAGCAGGCCGCCGACGGCGCGCAGCAGGGTGGACTTGCCGGCGCCGTTCGGGCCGATCACGGTGACCCACTCGCCCACCGCGACCGACAGGTCCACGCCGGCCAGGATGGGCGTGCCACCCAGCTCGACCCGGAGGCCGCGCAGCTCGACGGCGGGCGCGCTCATGTCAGCACCCGGCGGGCGGTGCGCAGGACCAGCACGAAGAACGGGCCGCCGAGCAGGGCGGTGACCACGCCGATGGGGACCTCGGCGGGCGCGGCGGCGGTGCGGGCGACCACGTCGGTCAGCGCCAGGAACGCGCCGCCGAAGAGCATCGACAGCGGCAGGATCACCCGGTAGCTCGACCCGGCGAGCAGCCGTACGGTGTGCGGCACGATGATGCCGACGAAGCCGATCAGGCCGGAGGCGGAGACCGCGGCGGCGGTGCCCAGCGAGGCGGCGGCGATCAGCAGGTAGCGGGAGCGCTGCGGGTGCAGGCCGAGGCTGGTGGCCTCGTCGTCGCCGACGGAGAGCACGTCCAGCTCGCGCCGGTGCAGCAGCACCACCACGGCGGTGAGCACGAAGTAGGGCAGGACCAGCCGGACGTCGTGCCAGCCGGCGGTGGCCAGCCGCCCGAGCAGCCAGGAGTAGACCTGCTGGATGCTGTCGGAGTTCCGTTGCAGCAGGTAGGTCTGTCCGGCGGCGAGGAACGCCGAGACCGCCACCCCGGCCAGGATCAGCGTGGCCGGTGACCGGTCGCGCCCGCCGGCCGCGCCGAGCAGGTACGTCATGACGACCGCGCCGAGCGAGCCGACGAACGCGGCCAGGGGGATGGTGAGCGGCATCCCGGTGAGCGCCCCGCCGGCCCCGGCGCCGAGCGCGATCGCGGCGGTCACCGCGAGCCCCGCCCCGGCCGCCACGCCCAGCAGGTACGGGTCGGCCAGCGGGTTGCGGAAGACGCCCTGGTAGCAGCCGCCGGCCAGGGCGAGCAGGGCGCCGACGAGCAGGCCGAGCACGACCCGGGGCAGCCGCAGCTCGGTGACGATGGCGATCTCCCGCTCGGTGAGCCCGCTGTCGAGGTGCACCCCGGGCAGCAGGTTGAGCAGTTCGGCGGCGACGCTGCCCGGCGGCAGGCTGACCGGGCCGAGCGAGACGCCGGCCACCAGCGCCACCAGCACGGCGCCGATGCCGGCGAGCAGCCAGCGGGTGCGCAGCCCGGCCGGCCGGACCGCCGCACCCGGTCCGGCCGGGGGCTCGCCGCCGCCCGCCGCGGACGTACCCCGCTCGGCCGGGTCACCAGGCGCGGGCCGGGGCGTGCCGGGCACGCCGGCGGGCCGGGACGCGCGGGGCGTCCCGGCCGGCCGGTGAGGGTTGTCCGCCGATCGCACGGTCACCGTCAGGCCGGGACCTTGGCGGTGGCGTCGATGATCGCCTTGAGCAGGTCGACGACCCGCGGGCCCCAGCGCGAGGCGACGTCGTCGTCCAGGCCGACGATCTGGTTGTTCTTCACGGCGGTGACGCCGGCCCAGCCGCTGCGCGCCTTGACGGTCTCCGGGGTCTGCTTGCAGCACTTGGTGTCGGCCAGGAAGACGAAGTCGGGGTTCGCCTTGACGATGACCTCCTGGGAGAGCTGCGGGTAGCCGGCGCTCTTGCCGTCGGCGTCCGCCGGGTCGGCGATGTTCTCCAGGCCGGCGAGCGTGTAGATCGAGCCGATGAAGGTCTTGCTGGTCGCGCTGTACAGCTCCGGGCCGAGCTCGTGGTAGTAGGTGAGCTTCTTCGCCCGCTGCGGCAGGTCCTTGGTGAGCGCCGCGATGTCGTCCTTCATCTTCTTCGTGACGGCGTCCGCCTCGGCGGGGTGGCCGGTGAGCTTGCCCAGGTCGGTGAGCTGCTGGTACGTGTCGTCGAGGGTGGTCGCCGCCGGGGTGAGCAGCACCGGGATCTTCAGCGTGGTGAGCTGGTCGACGATCTTGTTGAGGTCGTTGGCCAGCACCACCAGGTCGGGCGCCTTGGCGGCGATCGCCTCGGCGTTCGGCTGGAAGCCGGAGAGGTCGCTCTTCGGCGCCTCGGCCGGGTAGTTGGACTGGTCGTCGACGGCGGTGACCTGCTTGCCGGCGCCGATGGCGAAGAGCATCTCCGTCGTCGACGGCGACAGCGAGACGATCTTCTCGGGGCGCTTCTCCAGGGTCAGCCTGCCGACGGAGACCGGGAAGGCGGCCGCCGCCGAGCCGCTGCCGCCGGCGGCGGGGGTGTCGTTCGCGGTCTTCTCGGCGCAGCCGCCGAGGAGCAGCGCGCCGACCGCGAGGGCGGCGGCGAAGAGCCGGGGGGTACGTCTGGACATCGGTCCTCCTGTCGGTCGAGGAGCGTGGTGCTTCGCCGACAGGGACCTGGGCGGGCCCGTCCGCGAGGCGCCCTTCCTCGAGAGCGCGAGTCGCGACCGTGCCGCAGGCGACCTGACTCGTCCCCCCACAGGTGTCGGCGCCGGCCGGGGCCGACGCCGTGTGCGGGGCATCACAGTTGCGGGACAGCGCCGGTTTCGCACCGGCTTCGCTGCGGGGTGGTCGGTGCCACCGTAGCGCACGACCAGCGGAGATCGTCCGGACGGGAGCCACGGTGGGACCCCGGTTACGCGGCCCCACCGTGGCTCGTGCTCAGCAGTACTGGCTCTGCTTCCCGATCGCCCGGTAGGGGCAGTCGGCGTACTCGGAGAGCACCAGCACGGCCTCCCGGTTGCGGGAGGTCTGCGCGGGGATCACCTCGTCGGGCGGGTAGAAGCCGCCCCCGGAGGCCGACCCGGGATACATCTCGAAGGTGTACGCCCAGATCTTGTGGGTCCCCCACATCCAGTCGATGCTCGTGCCGTCGGCGATGTAGAGGTCGCTGGACTGTTCCGGGGTGTAGCCGTTGCTGGACGCCATCTGCCGGCCGATCGTGGCGAAGGTGTTGTACTGGTCGGCGTTCATCCCGGTGGCGGTGTTGCTGTACGTGTAGCCGTACGGCCAGAGCACCAGCTGCGAGTAGGTGTGGAAGTCGATGTTCGCTTTTATCTGCTGCACCCCGCCGACGACGCGGCTGTTGACGAAGGTGCGCAGGGCCGCGGTCTCCGGGGCGGAGAAGGCGGACGGGCCACGGTAGGTCTCCGACGAGGTCGAGCCGGACGAGCCGCCGCAGCAGCCCCACTGGTACGACCAGTTCCGGTTCAGGTCGGTGCCGACGGCCGAGGAGCCGCTGTTGGGCTGCCGGTTCTTCCGCCAGGAGCGGTAGGAGCCGGTGGCGATGTCGTACTCGCTGCCGTCCGGGTTGACCGTGGGGACGATCCAGATCTCGCGGGAGTTGACGAGGTTGGTGATCCGGGAGTCGCTGCCGTAGCTGTCGGTGAAGAGGTTGAGCAGGTAGATCGCCATCTCGACGGTCAGGTGCTCGCGGGCGTGCTGCTGGGCGTTGAAGAGGATCTCCGGCTCGTTCTCGTCGGTGCCGACGTTGTCGGAGATCTTCACGGCCATCAGGTCCCGGCCCTGGTAGGACCGCCCGATGCTGAGCTTGCGTGCGATGGCCGGGTGGTCGGCGACCACTGTGTTCACCACCGAGGTCAACTCGGCGTAGTCGTGGTAGTTGGAGTCGGCGGGCGGGAAGGCGTACGCCACGGCGCCGGAGGCCGCGGCCGGGGTGACGTCCTTCTCCAGCCGGAAGCCGAGCCGCGTGATCGCGGCGGCCTCGGCGGTGGTGGCCGTGACGTGCAGCACGCCGTGTTCGGAGTGGTCGATGGCCGCGCCGGTGCGGGCGACGGCGCTCCGGTCCGCGAGTGTGCGCGGGCCGAGCACCCGGTAGGCGACGGCGGCCGGTTCGCCGTCCGGTGCGGGCCGGGCGGCGGCCGGGCCGGTGACCGCGGCGACGAGGGTCAGGCCGACGGCGGCGGCGAGGGCCAGCCGGCGGCGGAGCGGTGACGTGCGGAGGGCCATGGACAACCTCCTCGGGGTACGGGCGATCCCGTTGTCCGCACACTTCACCAGGAGTCACATGGTCATATCAACATTCATCACTACGTGCTTCCATCCCGACCGCATCCTCATGCCGGCAATCATTTTCCATGCGTGAACCTCTGGCGGAACTTCCTTCCAGGCGCGACAGTGAACGGCAACGATGCCGTTCTCCTGGAGGAGCTGCCATGGACCGGACATCCCTGCGGGCGGCCGCCCTCGCCGGCGCCACCGCGCTCGCCCTCGTCGGCACCACCGCACCGGCCGGCGCGACCACCGGCGTCGCGCACGACGAGCAGATCACCTGGCAGGGCTGGTCCGGGACGGGCTGGTCGGCCGGAACCTCCGCCGGCACCACGGGCACCACCGCCGGCCTGACCCTGAGCACCCCGGTCGGCACCATCCCCTACAAGGACCCGCACACCAGCACCCGGCGCACCTGGGCGTACGGGACCTGGACCTCGCCGCTCACCCAGGTCGGCTTCGCCGCCACCGAGCTGGTCACCTCGTGGAACGCCGACACCCCGGCCGGCACCTGGCTCCAGGTCGAGCTCCAGGGCACCTACACGACCGGCACCCGCACCCCCTGGTACGTCATGGGCCGCTGGGCCTCCGGCGACGGCGACATCCGGCGGACCAGCGTCGACCGGCAGGGCGACAAGACCTCCAGCGTCCTCACCGACACGTTCGCCATCACCAGCCCGGCCGCCGGGGTGCTGCTGCGGGCCTACCAGCTCCGGGTCACCCTCTACCGGGACCCGGCGTCGACCGTCACACCGGTGCTCCGCTCGGTCGGCGCGATGAGCTCGACCGTGCCGGACCGGTTCACCGTCACGCCGAGCGCCGGGCACATCGCCTGGGGCACCGAGCTGGCCGTGCCGCACTACTCCCAGAACATCCACGCCGGCCAGTACCCGGAGTACGGCGGGGGCGGGGAAGCCTGGTGCTCACCCACCTCCACCGAGATGGTGATCGAGTACTGGGGCCGGACGCCCTCCCCGGCCGACACGTCCTGGGTGGACCCGCGCTACGCCGATCCGACGGTCGACCACGCCGCGCGGATGACCTACGACTGGCAGTACGACGGCACCGGCAACTGGCCGTTCAACACCGCGTACGCGGCCCGCTTCCCGGGGCTGGAGGCCAAGGTGACGCGGCTGCACTCGCTCGACGAGCTGGAGCACTTCATCGCCGCCGGTATCCCCGTGGTGACCAGCCAGTCCTTCCTCGCCGGCGAGCTGGACGGCGCGGGCTACGGCACGGCGGGGCACCTCATGGTGGTGGTCGGCTTCACCACTGCCGGCGACGTGATCGCCAACGACCCGGCCTCACCCAGCGACGCCGCCGTCCGGCACGTCTACCGGCGCGACCAGTTCGAGCAGATCTGGCTGCGCACCCGGCGGACCACCGCGGGCGGCGGCACCGGCAGCGGCTCGGGCGGCGTCGTCTACCTGATCAAACCAACCGAGGTGGCCTGGCCCTCCGTGGCCGGTTCCACCAACTGGTGATCCACCCCTTCCCACCCAACGGAGTGCACATGGTCAGACCAGTCCTGCGCGCGGTCGCCCTCGTCGGCGCCGCCGCGCTCGCCCTCGTCGGTGTGACGGCACCCGCCCACGCCGGCAACAACCTGCCGGCCGTCTCGCACGACGAGCAGATCACCTTCCAGGAGTGGTCCAAGTACCCCGACTGGCGTGGCGGCAGCCACCAGGGCACCTTCGCCATCCCGGGGCACCGCACCGGGATCACCATGGGCCGCCCGGCCGGCACCACCGAGTTCACCGACGAACACACCGGCACGACCCGGACCTGGGAGTACGCCACCTGGACGTCGCCGGAGCGGCAGGTCGGCTTCGACGCCAGCGAACTGGTCGCCTCGTGGAACGCCGCGACCCCGGCCGGCACCTGGATCCAGGTCGAGCTGCACGGCACCTACAACACCGGGCAGCAGACCCCCTGGTACGTCATGGGCCGCTGGGCGTCGGGCGACCAGGACATCAAGCGGTCCACGCTGGACGGCCAGGGCGACCCCTGGTCGACCATCTGGACCGACACGTTCTCCATCGACGACGCCAAGGCCGGCGTGCTGCTGCGGTCCTACCAGCTCCGGCTGACCCTCTACCGCGCGCCGGGACAGGCCGCCTCACCGCGGGTCTGGATGCTCGGCGCGATGAGCTCCAACGTGCCGGACCGGTTCACCGTCGCCCCGAGCAAGGGCGGCATCGCCTGGGGCCGGGAACTCGCCGTGCCGCGCTACTCGCAGAACATTCACGTCGGAGAGTACCCCGAGTACGACGGCGGCGGGGAAGCCTGGTGCTCCCCCACCTCCACCGAGATGGTGGTGGAGTACTGGGGCCGCAAGCCCTCCGCCGAGGACATCGCCTGGGTCGACCCGAGCTACGCCGACCCGACCGTCGACCACGCCGCCCGGATGACCTACGACTACGAGTACGAGGGCGCCGGCAACTGGCCGTTCAACACCGCGTACGCGGCCAGCTTCCCCGGCCTGGACGCCCGGGTCACCCGGATGCACTCGCTGGACGAGGTGGAACGCTTCATCAAGGCCGGCATCCCGGTGATCACCTCCCAGTCCTTCCTGGCGGAGGAACTGGACGGGGCGAACTACGGCACCTCCGGGCACCTGTTCGTGATCGTCGGCTTCACCGCCGACGGTGACGTGATCGTCAACGACCCCGCCTCGTCGTCCGACGACGCCGTGCGCAACGTCTACAAGCGGGAGCAGTTCGAGCAGATCTGGCTGCGCACCAAGCGCTACCGGGCGAACGGCACCGTGGCCTCCGGCTCCGGGGGCATCGCGTACCTGATCAAGCCCACCAACCGGCCCTGGCCGGTGGTCCCGGGCTCGACCAACTGGTGAAACGCCGCGGGCCCGGCGCGGTCCCCGCTCGGGGATCGCGCCGGGCCCGGGTCTCGTCAGAGGGACGGGGCGAAGGAGGCGGGTGGGGCGGCGGGCTGCTTCGCCCGCCGGCGGTTCCGGATCGCCCGCACGATGATCCACACCCAGGCCACCAGGGCGGCCACCCCGGCCAGGGCGAGCCCGGTCACCAGCAGGTACGTCGACCCGCCGGTGGTGGAGAAGACCCCCGCCCGGGCGCCGGTGTCCCGGGCCGGGGCGGTGGCGCCGGCGGCGAGGCCGTCGGGCGCGTCGTAGAGGATCACGTCGGCGCGGCGGGCACCGCCCTCGTCGGCCACGAAGGTGCCGCGCCACTCGCAGTTGCGCCGGCCGCAGTCCTCGTGGACCGCGGTGAAGGTGCCCGGCGTGCCGCCACCGTTCTTCGCCTCCCAGGTGGGCGCGAGGTCGGTGACGCTCAGCATAAGTCCGATGGCGGCGATGACCGGCAGGCCGATCCAGACGAAGACCTTCGTCCGCCACCCGTTGACAGTGTTCAGGAAACTCACGGCGGCCGACCCTAGCGGCCGGCGGCGTTTTCCGCTGCCCCGTTCCGCGAAGGTCAGCTCTCGCGGCGCTCGTCGGTGCGCTCGGCCTGGTCGTCCCCGGCCAGCGCGGAGCGCAACCGCTCCTTCTCGGCGCGGCGCCGCTCGGACGCCTCCGACATCTCGCCGGCCATCTCGTCCCGCCAGCCGCGGAGCAGGAAGAACGACAGCGCGGCGGAGAACACCAGCGCCAGCATCAGCCGCAGGAACATGTTCATCTCGACGAACCAGAGGGCCGCCAGCACGCCGACGAACAGCCCGATCCGGCCCAGCGTGTACTTGACCGCCGCGCTCAAGCCAGCACTTCCTTCTCTCTCCACGCCTCAGCCCGTCCGCCGGGCCAGCCAGTGCACGCCATGAAACCAGACCACCGCGTAGACCACGGTGAACACCGCCGCGGCCAGCGCGCCGGAGACCAGCGCCGGCAGCCCGGCGGCGAGACCGGCCGCCAGCAGCCCGGCGAGAACGCCGAGCGCGATCCCGGCCAGCGCCGCGAGCACCCGGGCCGCGCCGAACTCCCAGGCCCGGAAGTCGTCCCAGAACAGCCAGAGCGGCAGGATCACCGCCAGCCAGCCGTTGGTCCGCCCGAACCGGCCCGCGCCCATGGTGGCGAACGCCCACTCGAAGAGCACCAGCGCCAGCACCCCGATCACCAGCCCGGCCAGGCTCACCCCGAGCAGGTCGCCCAGGGTGAGGATCCGCCCCTCGGCGTCCCGCCGGGGGAAGCTGCGCTGCTGCTCCTCGGTGCTCATCGGCGTGCGGTCAGGCCCAGACCTGCTGCGGCTCGGCGCGGCGCTCGGCCAGCGACGGGGCCGCGTCGTACTCGCGGACGACCTCGTAGCGGGTGTTCCGCTCGACCGGACGGAAGCCCGCGTCCCAGATCAGGTTCAGCAGGTCCTCGCGGTGCATGGTGTTCGGCGTGCCGTACGAGTCGGCGTCGTGAGTGATCTTGTATTCCACGACCGAGCCGTCCAGGTCGTCGACACCGAAGTTCAGCGACAGCTGAGCCACCGAGAGGCCGTGCATCACCCAGAAGTTCTTCACGTGCGGCACGTTGTCGAAGAGCAGCCGCGAGACGGCGAACGTCTTCAGCGACTCGGCCGGCGAGGCCATCGTGGTGCGCGCCTGGATCTTGTTACGGATCTTGCCGTCCGCCGAGTCCACGAAGTCGTGCTGGTAGCGCAGCGGGATGAAGACCGCGAAGCCGCCGGTCTCGTCCTGCAGCTCGCGCAGCCGCAGCACGTGGTCGACCCGGTGCCGGGGCTCCTCGATGTGGCCGTACAGCATCGTCGCCGGGGTCTGCATGCCCTTGCTGTGGGCCAGGGCGTGGATCCGCGACCAGTCCTCCCAGTGGCAGGCGTGGTCGACGATGTGCTGCCGGACCTCCCAGTCGAAGATCTCCGCGCCACCGCCGGTCAGCGACTCCAGGCCGGCGTCCATCAGCTCGTCGAGGATCTCGTCGGCGCTCAGGCCGCTGATCTTCTCGAACCACTGCACCTCGGTCGCGGTGAAGCACTTGAGCTTGACGTTCGGCAGCGCCGCCTTCAGCTCGCGGAGCACCTTCGGGTAGTAGCGCCAGGGCAGGGTCGGGTGCAGGCCGTTGACGATGTGCAGCTCGGTGAGCTGCTCGTCCTCCATCTCCTTGGCCTTGCGGACCGCCTCGTCGATGCGCATCGTGTAGGCGTCCTTCTCACCCGGCTTGCGCTGGAACGAGCAGTACGCGCACGACGCGGAGCAGACGTTGGTGAGGTTCAGGTGCCGGTTGACGTTGAACATCACCCGGTCACCGTTCATCTCGGTGCGCTTGTGGTGGGCCAGTCGCCCCAGCCAGGCGAGGTCGTCGCTCTCGTAGAGGGCGATGCCGTCCGCGCGGGTGAGCCGCTCCCCCGCGTAGACCTTCGCTTCGAGCTCGCGCTTGAGTCCGGCGTCCATCGAAAAGCACGTCCCTTCCACCTGCGGTCCCGGTCGAGCGTACGTCGCGCGACCGACGACCCGGCGACCCGGTCAACCGCAGCGACCTACTTCACCGGACTCCCGGCCGGTCGTCACCCTCCGCACATCGACATAGCTGCGTTCGTGAGGTAAGACAGGATGGGGCGGAACACACACCGGTACCGTCCTGGCTCAGCGCGCCCACCTCGCGCGAAAAGCACCAGACGACGGGGAGCGGAATGGCCGAGAGCACCCAGGACCGACGCCGACGAAACCGGAATCCGGTGATCTCGCCGGTGCTGCGTCCGGCGCTCTGGTCCGCCCTGCTCGGGGCGGTCGCCGCCGCGGCGCTGGCCACCCCGGCCTGGGCCGACCCGCTGCCCGACAGCGTCCCCGACGCCGGCTCCCGTCCCCGGGCCGCCGGCACCCTCCAGCTTCCCACCGTGCCCGGCGCCGTCCCGGGCCTGCCCGGCACGGTGACCGGCGTGCCCGGCGCCACTCCGGGCCTCCCCGGCGTCACGCCCGGCGTCACCAACCCCGCCGACGGGCCGCTGATCGCCCAGATCAACCAGGTCGACGCGCAGGTCGCCCAGCTCGGCGACACCCTGCTCAGCATCAAGGGCGAACGGGACACCGCGCAGGCGGACCTGGCGCTGGCCGCCGCCCGGCTGAAGGAGGCCCAGGACGCGCTCGTCCGGGCCCAGGAGAACGCGAAGACCGCCGCCGCCGACGCGGTCAAGGCCGACGCCGCGCTGCCGCCCGGCGAGTTCGGGGCCAGCCTGCGCGACCTCGCCAACCTCCAGCGGATCACCCGGGGCGACAAGGCCGAGGGCGCCACCACCGCGGTGACCGGCGAGCTGGCCCGGGCCACCACCGCCGAGCAGGTCGCCCGCCAGGCGCACGCCTCGGCCGAGCGGCGCGCCACCGAGAAGACCGCGGAGTACACCCGGGTCGAGACCGACCTGCACAAGCAGGAAGCCGCGCTGCTCAAGCTCCGCCGGGACAACGCCGCCAAGCTGCGCGAGATCGAGCGCCTCGAGGACGCCGCCGAGCAGCAGATCGGCAGCTCGTACGTCGTCAACCAGAGCGTCAGCGGGCGGGTCGCCGACCCGAGGGCGCTGGCCGCGGTGCGCTACGCCCTCGCCCAGCTCGGCGACCCCTACCTCTGGGCGGCCGAGGGGCCGGACCGGTTCGACTGCTCCGGCCTGGTGCTCGCCTCCTACCAGGCGGCCGGCTACCACGGCCTGCCCCGCGTCTCCCGGGACCAGTACTACGCCACGCGCTCCCGCACGGTCGACCCCAACGCGCTCCTCCCCGGCGACCTGCTCTTCTTCGCCTCGGGCAGCAGCTGGACGAGCATCCACCACGTCACCATGTACATCGGCAACGGCAAGATGGTCGAGGCGCCGCGCACCGGCGACGTCGTCAAGATCTCCGTGGTCCGGTGGTCCCGGCTCTACGCGGCCACCCGGGTGCTCGGCGCGG
>NZ_WBKT01000015.1 GCF_008868175.1 Micromonospora sp. AMSO31t | reverse complement strand
CACTTACACCGGGATCACCGACTCCCGGGTGGTGGTCGACTTCCGGGTGACGGTGCCGGAGGGCGGCTCGGCGACCTGCCTGCTGCGGGCCCGCCCGGCTGACCTGCCGGAATCTCCCCCCGCGCCCGCGAAAGCCCCCGTGCTGGCCGATCGGCGGCGGGGCCGACCTGCCATTCTTGACTCAGCGCCGGGCTGGGAAGATGGACTTTGCCATTCTTGCCGATGCCGCCGACAACAACGCCAGGAGATACCCGCCGGTGAGCGAGACGCACGCCACAGTCCCCCCGGAAGCGCCGGTCTTCCCGCCCGGCCGCTACGGCCGCCGCCGGGAGCCGGGGCGCCGCCGTCCCCTCCTGCTCGTGCTGGTGGGGGCCGTCCTGCTGGCGCTCCTCGGGCTGGTCGCCGCCCGGCTCTACAGCCAGTACGGCGATCCCGACTACCGCGCCGAGATGATCACTTACACCGGGATCACCGACTCCCGGGTGGTGGTCGACTTCCGGGTGACGGTGCCGGAGGGCGGCTCGGCGACCTGCCTGCTGCGGGCCCGCTCCCACGACGGCGCCGAGGTGGGCCACGTCGAGGCCACGGTGACCGCCCCGCCCGGCGAGCGCCACGTCCGGGCCCGGCAGGAGGTGCCCACCAGCGCCCGGCCCTTCATCGGCGAGGTGCTGCGCTGCCGACCGGCCGGCTGAGCCGGGCGCCCGGCGGGTCGCCGGGACACACGCACCCCGGGTCCCACGGCCGGCACCCGGGGTGATCGGCGACACCCCGGCGTGGCCCGCACTGGTAAATTGGTTGTTCACCTGTCAGCCAGTCCGCACCAACCGAGGAGATCGCCTGTGTCCACCAATGACAACGAGGCGCCCGCCACCTGGCTGTCCCAGGACGCGTACGACCGCCTGCAGGCCGAGCTCGACGAGCACATCGCCAACCGGCCGGCCATCGCCGCCGAGATCAACGCCCGGCGCGAGGAGGGCGACCTGCGGGAGAACGGCGGCTACCACGCCGCGCGCGAGGAGCAGGGCAAGGCGGAGGGCCGCATCCTCTACCTGAAGGAGCTGCTCCGCACCGCCAAGGTCGGCGAGGCCCCGACCGCCGACGCGGTGTCGCCCGGCATGGTCGTGACGATCTACTTCGACGACGACGCCGACGACACGGAGACCTTCCTGCTCGGCTCCCGCGAGATCGCCTCCACGACCGACCTCACCGTCTACAGCCCCGAGTCGGCGCTCGGCAAGGCGATCCTGGGCGGCAAGGCGGGCCAGACCTGCACCTACACGGCCCCGAGCGGGGCCGACATCAAGGTGACGGTCGTCAAGTTCGAGCCGTTCTCCGGCTGACCGCCAACCGGACCCGCGCCGGATGGCTCGGGTCCGACCCGACCGAGGCTGACAGGCTCCTCGGACCCGAGCCGGAACACCCGACCGCCCCGACCGGCACCGTCCGGCCGGGGCGGTCGCGTCTCAGGGCTCACCCCTCGCCGGCGAAGACCACCTGGTAGCCGCTGGCCCGCAGGGCGCTGATCAGGGTGTCCGAGTGCTCGACACCGCGGGTCTCCACCGACAGCGCCACCTCCACCTCGCCGAGCCGCAGATGCGGGTTGGCCCGCTGGTGCACCACGTCGACCACGTTGGCCCGGTGCTCGGCGATCTCACTGAGCAGCGAGGCGAGCTGACCCGGCCGGTCCGTGCAACGGACGGTGACCCGCAGGTAGCGGCCGGCCGCCGCCAGGCCGTGCTCGATCACCCGCAGCATGAGCAGCGGGTCGATGTTGCCGCCGGACAGCACGGCCACCACCGGCGCCTGGACCTCCACCACCCCGGCCAGCAGCGCCGCCACGCCGACCGCCCCGGCCGGCTCCACCACCTGCTTGCCCCGCTCCAGCAGCATCAGCAGCGCCCGGGAGATGTCCTCCTCGGAGACCGTGACGATCTCGTCGACCAGCTTGCGGACGTGGGTGAAGGTCAGCTCGCCGGGGCGGCCGACCGCGATACCGTCGGCGATCGTCGAGAAGAAGGGCAGCCGGACCGGCTCGCCGGCCTTCAGCGAGGGCGGGAAGGCGGCGGCGCTCGCCGCCTGCACCCCGATGACGCGTACGTCGGGGCGCAGCGCCTTGGCGACCACCGCCAGGCCGGAGATCAGCCCGCCGCCGCCCACCCCGGTCACGATGGTCTTCACATCCGGGCACTGTTCGAGGATCTCCAGGGCCACCGTGCCCTGACCGGCGATGACGTCCCGGTGGTCGAACGGGTGGATGAACACGGCCCCGGTCCGCTCGGCGAAGGTCTGCGCCGCCACCAGTGACTCGTCGACCGTGTTGCCGACCAGTTCGACCTGGGCCCCGTACCCCTTGGTGGCGGCCACCTTCGGCAGCGGCGCGTTGACCGGCATGAAGACGGTGGCGTGCGTGCCGACCAGGCCGGCGGCGAGCGCGACCCCCTGGGCGTGGTTGCCGGCGCTCGCCGCGACCACCCCGCGTTGCCGCTCCTCGGCGGAGAGCCGGGAGATCCGCACGTACGCGCCGCGCACCTTGTACGACCCGGCGCGCTGCACGTTCTCGCACTTCAACCAGGTCGGCCCGCCGAGAGCGGCACTGAGCGGCCGGGACGGCTCCAGCGGGGTGGTGCGGGTGACGCCGGCGAGCAGTTCCCGCGCGGCCTGTACGTCGGCGAGACCGACCAGTTCCGTCATGCCCCGATCGTGCCACCCGGGCCCGGTGGAACCTGCGGCGACGTCACCGACGGAGCTGACGCCACCTGGGGCGACACGCCGGTGAC
Organism: Micromonospora sp. AMSO31t; assembly: GCF_008868175.1. Lineage (GTDB taxonomy): Bacteria > Actinomycetota > Actinomycetes > Mycobacteriales > Micromonosporaceae > Micromonospora. The sequence goes on along the minus strand of NZ_WBKT01000015.1, from coordinate 61,882 downwards.
GGGCTGCGCCGGGTAGCCGGGGGCGGCGGCGGGCGCCGGGAGGACGGCACCGGGCAGCGGCCAGCCGGGGTGGACCGGCCAGGCCGGCACCGCCCGGGCGATGCGGTCCTGCTGGGCGACGGGGATCAGCCGCGGGCCCAGCGCGTCCTGGTAGAAGCGGACGTACGTGCCGAACTCCACGTCGTTGCGGGGCCACTCGGTCAGCCGGGCGTACCGCTGCTCCTCGCGTTGGCTGACGATGCGGTCGCCGATGGTGAACACCAGCCAGGCCGCCCACCAGACGCCGACCAGCACCGTCGTGTTCCGCCGCCACAGGCTGTTGCGGGCCACGTTCGCCACCACCCGGGCGGGCACGACGAAGTTGGCGATCGGCACCAGCCAGCCGGCGATCGCCCAACCGGGACCCAGCGCCGGCTGGGCGCCCGGGAACGCCTCGATGTTCTTCCGCGCCCGCCAGGTCCAGACGATGACCAGGACGGCCGCCACCAGCAGGGCCACCAGGTAGGGCAGGACCAGCAGCCCCTCGCCCACCGCCGCGCCGATCAGCAGGTCGCGGTCGGCCTGCTCGGCGGCCGCGCGGGCGACCCGCACCCCCACCAGGGGGAACAGCGCGCCCGGCAGGTACAGCACGGTCGCCGCGCCGACCGCGACGGCGGCCGCCGTGCCGAGGCCGCGGACGGGGTACGTGGACACGCCGGGCAGCACCGCGGGCTGACCGGGGAGCGTGCCGCAACGCGGGCACTCGTTGTCGGCCGGGGACAGGGCGTCCCCGCAGGTCTGGCAGTGCATCGGTGACCGTCCGGAGGGTGTGCGCGGGAAGAGGTGCGCACACGCTAGACGATCATGTGTGGGCCGGCGACCCCGTCCCGACCCGGGGATAGCCGGGGGCGTGCCGCTGCCACGGCGCCTGCATCTCGAACTGCCCGGCGACGCCCAGCAGCAGCAGCTCCGAGCCGGGTGGGCCGACGAACTGCACGGCGACCGGCAGGCCGTCCGGGCGGCGGCCGACCGGCACCACGATCGCCGGCAGCCCGGCGATGTTCCACGGCGCCGCGTACGGGGCGTACCGGATGTTGGCCTTCATGTTCGCGATCCAGGACCGGCCGGACCAGCCGGCGGCCTCCGGGGGCGGGCTGGCCAGCGCCGGGGTGAGCAGCAGGTCGACCGAGTGGTCGGCGAAGAAGTTCACCGACCGGTCGCGCCAGGCGGCCCGGTCGGCCTCGCGCACGTACCCCCGGCGCTGCGCCCACTCGCCGAGCGCGACGTGCCGGCGGCTGCGCCGCTGGAGGCCGCGCCGCTCCACGCCCGCGGCCTGCACCTCGGTGGCGGCCGCGGCGAACCAGGTGGCGATGCCCTGCAGGCCGAGCCGGGTCGGGTAGACCGGGTCGGCGGGAACGGTGTCGTGCCCGGCGGCGGCGAGCAGCCGGCCGGCGGCGGCGACCGCGTCGCGGTTCGGCGCGTCCGGCGAGACGCCGCGCACCGGGGAGCGCAGCGAGACGCCGACCCGCAGCCGCGGCGGCGGGACCAGCTTGTCCGGGCGGCGCCCGGCCAGCACCGAGAAGCCGACCACCGCGTCGGCCACCGTGCCGGTCAGCACGCCGTGCTCGGTGAGGCCGAACCAGTCGTCCGCGCCGAGCTGGCAGGGCACCACGCCCCGGCCGGGCTTGAGCCCCACGAGGCCGCAGCAGGCGGCGGGGATGCGGATGGAGCCGAGGCCGTCATTGCCGTGCGCCATCGGCACCAGCCCGGCGGCCACCGCGGCGGCCGCGCCGCCGGAGGAGCCGCCGGGGGTCCGCGCCGGGTCCCAGGGGTTGCGGGTCACCCCGGTCTCGTCGTCGGTGAGGGCCCACAGGCCCAGCTCCGGCATCCGGGTCACCCCGAGGATCACCGCGCCCGCGCCGCGCAGCCGGCGGACCACCTCGTGGTCGGCCTCCGCCACCGGGGTACGCATCGCGGCGGACCCGTTCCACGTCGGCAGGCCGGCCACCGCGGTGTTCTCCTTGACCGCGACCGGCACGCCGGCCAGGGGGAGGTTGGCCAGGTCCTCCTGCTCGTCGACCTTCTCCGCCTCGGTGATCGCCTCGCCGCCGCGCACCGAGCGGAACGCGGCCAGCTCGGCGTCGGCCCGGGCGATGTGGTCGAGGTGGTCGGCCACGACCTGGGTGGCGGAGACGTCACCCCGGCGTACGCCCCGGGCGATCTGCTTGGCGGTCGCCCCCACCCAGGTCGTCGGCATGATGTCCTGCACGGCCATCCTCCCCAGCCAGCGGTCAGCCCAGCGCCTGCTCCAGATCGGCGAGCAGGTCGTCGACCGTCTCGATGCCGACAGACAGTCGCACGAGATCGCCGGGAACTTCAAGCGGCGAGCCGGCAGCGCTTGCGTGTGTCATCCGGCCCGGGTGCTCGATCAGGGATTCGACCCCGCCGAGCGACTCGGCGAGCACGAAGAGCTTCGCCCGGTTGCAGATGTCCACGGCGTGCTCCTCGCCGCCCGCCGCCCGGAAGGAGATCATCCCGCCGAACCGGCGCATCTGCTTGGCGGCCACCTCGTGGCCCGGGTGCGCGGGCAGGCCCGGGTAGATGACCTGCGCGACCTTGGCGTGACCGTCCAGGTAGGCGGCGATCCGCTCGGCGTTGTCGCAGTGCCGGTCCATGCGTACCCCGAGGGTCTTGATGCCCCGCAGGGTGAGCCAGGCGTCGAACGGACCGTTGATCGCGCCCATCGCGTTCTGGTGGTAGCGCAGTTCCTCGCCCAGCGTGCGGTCGGCCGCGACGAGGGCGCCACCGACCACGTCGGAGTGTCCGCCGATGTACTTGGTGGTGGAGTGCACCACCACGTCCGCGCCGAACGCGATCGGCTGCTGGAGGTAGGGCGAGGCGAAGGTGTTGTCGACCACCAGGAGCGCGCCGGCGTCGTGCGCGACGGCGGCCAGCGCGGCGATGTCCGCGATGCCCAGCAGCGGGTTGGTCGGCGTCTCCACCCAGATGATCCGGGTGGCGCCGGGGCGGATCGCGGCCCGCACCGCGTCCGGGTCGGAGACCCGGGCCGGGGTGTACTCCAGCCCCCAGCGCTCCGCCACCTTGGCGAACAGCCGGTAGGTGCCGCCGTACGCGTCGTCCGGGATCACCACGTGGTCGCCCGGCTTGCAGACGGTCCGCAGCAGGGTGTCCTCGGCGGCCAGGCCGCTGGCGAAGGCCAGCCCCACCGGCCCGCCCTCCAGCGCCGCCAGGCACTCCTGGAGCGCGTCCCGGGTCGGGTTGCCGGAGCGGCTGTACTCGTAGCCCTCCCGGGGCGCGCCGACGGCGTCCTGGGCGTAGGTGCTGGTCTGATAGATCGGCGGGATCACCGCGCCGGTGCGGGCCTCCGGGTCCTGACCGGCGTGGATGGCGAGCGTCTCGAAGCCGTGACTCATTCCCGAGACGTTAGTCCGCCCGCCCGCCCCACCGCCCGGAACCCGCCGTCAGCGCCTAGCCTGGCGGGGTGAGCGGGTGCGTGTTCTGCGGGATCGTGGCGGGCGAGGTGCCGGCGTTCCGGGTCGCCGACGAGGCGGACGGGGTGGCCTTCCTGGACACCCGGCCGGTGTTCAAGGGCCACGTGCTCGTGGTGCCGCGCACCCACCTGGTCACCCTGGCCGACCTGCCGGCCGACGCGCTGCCCGGCTACTTCCGGCTGGTGCAGCGGCTCGCCGTGGCCGTGGAGGCGGGCCTGGGGTCCGGTGGGACGTTCGTGGCCATGAACAACAAGGTGTCCCAGTCGGTGCCCCACCTGCACACCCATGTCGTGCCCCGGACGAAGGGGGACGGGCTGCGCGGCTTCTTCTGGCCGCGGACCCGCTACGCCGACGACGCGGAGGCCGAGGACTTCGCGGGCCGGATGGCCGCCGCGCTCGCCTGAGGCCGGGACCCTCGGGTAAGGAACCGGGGACCGGCGCTGTTGCACACGCTGGGAAAGCCTAGAGAGGAGTCCCACCGTGTTCCTTCGCCGCATGAAGGCCGAGATGATCTCCCCCGACCGGGCCCTGCCGGGTCGCCCCATCGCCATGCCGATCGCCGACCGGCACGAGGTGCTGCCGTCCTCGCTGAAGGGCCCCTTCCCCGAGGGTGCGCAGGTCGCCGTCTTCGGGATGGGCTGTTTCTGGGGTGCCGAGCGGCTGTTCTGGACCCTCCCCGGCGTCCTCACCACGTCGGCCGGTTACGCGGGTGGCTACACCACGAACCCGACGTACGAGGAGGTCTGCTCGGGGATGACCGGGCACGCCGAGGTGGTCCAGGTGGTCTACGACCCGTCGCAGATCAGCTACGAGGACCTGCTCAAGGTCTTCTGGGAGAACCACGACCCGACCCAGGGCATGCGCCAGGGCAACGACGTGGGCACGCAGTACCGGTCGGCCATCTACGTGACCACCGACGAGCAGTTGGCCACCGCGCAGGCCTCGCGGGACGCCTTCGCGCCGATCGTGGCGCGGGCCGGCAAGGGTGAGATCACCACGGAGATCGCCCGGCTCGGCGACTACTACTTCGCCGAGGACTACCACCAGCAGTACCTGGCTCCGACGAAGAACCCGAACGGGTACTGCAACCACGGCCCCAACGGGTTGAGTTGCCCGGTGGGCGTGGCGCGCACCGCCGGCTGACCGACTCGACGGGCGTTTCCCGGGCCTGCGGTGTTTGTCACACCGCGGGCCCGGTCCGATTCGGGCACCCGGCCCGCCCGGCCATCGGATCTTCGCGCAGGCCAGCCGTCGGCTCGACGTGGGCGCGCATCCTAGCAAAGCCGTAACTCCCCCGACATCAGCTCAACAGGCGAACTGCAACATCGTCTGGCAGCATTGCCGGGCATGTGCGGACTGGCAGGAGAGTTCCGACGGGACGGATCGCGGGCCGATGTCGCGGCGGTGGAGCGGATGGCGGCCACCATGAGCGACCGGGGCCCGGACGACAGTGGGGTCTGGTCCCAGGGGCCGGTGGCCCTCGGCCACCGCCGCCTGAAGATCATCGACCTCTCGGCCGCCAGCGGTCAGCCCCTCGTCGATGCCGCCGCCGGGCTCACCGGCGTCTTCAACGGCTGCATCTACAACTACCGCGAGCTGCGCGAGAAGTTGCAGGCCCGGGGGCACCGCTTCTTCTCGGCCGGCGACAGCGAGGTCGTCGTCAAGGCGTACGCCGAGTGGGGGCTCGACTTCGTCGACCACCTCGTCGGCATGTTCGCGGTGGCGATCAGCGAGCGCGACACCGGCCGCCTCGTGCTGGCCCGGGACCGGCTCGGCATCAAACCGCTCTACCTGGCCGAGAGCCCCGGCGTGGTGCGCTTCGCCTCGACCCTGCCGGCCCTGCTGGCCGGCGGCGGCGTCGACACCGGCATCGACCCGGTGGCGCTCGCCCACTACCTGAGCTTCCACAGCATCGTGCCGCCGCCGCGGACCATCCTGCGCGGCGTCGCCAAGCTCCCCCCGGCCACGATCCGCGTGTACGAGCCGGACGGCACCGCCCACGACCGGGTCTACTGGGACCCGGCCTTCACCCGTGCGAGCGAGCGGGCCGGCTGGTCCGAGCGGGACTGGCAGGACGCGCTGCTGGAGTCGCTGACCACCGCGGTCCGCCGCCGGATGGTGGCCGACGTGCCGGTGGGCGTGCTGCTCTCCGGCGGGCTCGACTCCAGCCTGGTGGTCGCGCTGCTGGCCGGCGAGGGGCAGTCGGGGCTGTCCACCTTCTCCATCGGCTTCGACGCGGTGGGCGGCCGGGAGGGTGACGAGTTCGTCTACTCCGACCTGGTCGCGAAGACCTTCGGCACCGACCACCACCAGATCCGGGTGCCCACCGGCGACCTGCTGCCGCCGCTGGAGGCCGCCGTCGCGGCGATGAGCGAACCGATGGTCAGCCACGACTGCGTCGCGTTCTGGCTGCTCAGCCAGGAGGTCGCCCGGCACGTGAAGGTGGTCCAGTCGGGTCAGGGCGCGGACGAGATCCTGGGCGGCTACCACTGGTACCCGCCGCTCGCCGACGTCGACCGGGAGCGGGCGCTGGAGACGTACGCGAAGGCGTTCTTCGACCGCGACGCGGCCGGCCTGGCCCGGGTGCTCAACCCGGCGTGGCTGGCCGACGGCGACCCGGCGCGGGAGTTCGTGGCCGCGCACCTCGGCCGGCCCGGGGCGCAGACCGCCGTGGACGCCGGCCTGCGCATCGACACCCAGGTCATGCTCACCGACGACCCGGTCAAGCGGGTCGACAACATGACCATGGCGCACGGGCTGGAGGCCCGCGTGCCGTTCCTCGACCACGAGTTCGTAGAGCTGGCCGCGAGCTGCCCGCCGGAGCTGAAGCTGGCCCAGGGCGGCAAGGGCGTGCTCAAGGAGATCGGCCGGCGGGTCCTGCCGCACGAGGTCATCGACCGGCCGAAGGGCTACTTCCCCGTCCCGGGCCTCACCCATCTGGAGGACAAGCTCCTCGACCGGGTACGCGACGCGCTCACCGCGCCCGAGGCGCGCCGCCGCGACCTGTTCCGCACCGACTACGTCGACGCGCTGCTCGCCGACCCGAACGCCGAACTGACCCCGTTGAACGGAAACAAGCTGTGGCAGCTGGGACTTCTCGAGATGTGGCTCCAGAGCCACGGAATCGACTGACCGTGACCGACACCCTCGCGACCGGAACCGCGCGGACCGACCGGGAGCGGATGCTGGGCCGGCGCCGGGAGCGGGTCGGCCCGGGCGGCGACCCGGTGGCGCCCGGCACCCCGGAGCCGCGCCGGGAGCCCGGCGACGGGTCCGGCGTGGTGCTCGACTGCGGCTGGGGCCGGCTGGTCTTCGGGCAGACCTTCGCCGAGCAGGTCGAGGTCGCCGACGTGCTGCGCTCCGAGGCCGTCGGCGCCCGCGACATCTGCATCTACCTGCGCGACCCGCACGTGCTGGTCTCCCGCCTCCCCGACGAGCTGTTCATCGACCCGTCGCTGACCTACCGGCTGCCGCTGGGCGAGCGGCGGCCGGCCGCCACCGAGAGCGGTGACATTCCCGGGCTGGCCGTCCGGCCGCTGCGCGACGCCGACGACGCGGACGCGGTGAACCGGATCTACGCCCGCAACGGCATGGTCACGGCGCCGGTGGAGGTGCTTGTCGACAACGCCGGCACCGACCGGTTCCTGCACCTGGTCGCGGAGGACGCCACCGGCGAGGTGGTCGGCACCATCACGGGCGTGGACCACGTCGCGGTCTTCGGCGACCCGGAGAACGGCGCCAGCCTCTGGTGCCTGACCGTGGACTTCAACACCGCCCCGCCCGGCACCGGCCAGGCGCTGCTCACCGCGCTGGCCGACCGGCTCGACGCGCGGGGCCGGGCGTACGTGGACCTGTCGGTGCTGGCCGAGAACTCAGGGGCGATCCGGCTCTACGAGCGCCTCGGCTTCCACCGCACCGGGACGCTGTGCGTGAAGCGGAAGAACCCGATCAACGAGCGGCTGTTCCTGCCCGCCATGCCGGCCGGCTACGACGAGCTGAACCCGTACGCGAAGATCGTCGCGGACGAGGCCATGCGGCGCGGCATCCGGGTGGAGGTGACCGATCCGCGCTGGGGCGAGCTGCGGCTGAGCATCGGCGGCCGGACGGTCCACACCCGGGAGTCGCTCTCCGAGCTGACCTCGGCGGTGGCGATGAGCCGCTGCGACGACAAGCGGGTCACCCGGCGCATCCTCACCGAGGCGGGCCTGTCGGTGCCGCGCGGCCGGACGGCCACCGGCGACGCCGACGACCTGGCGTTCCTGGCCGATGTCGGCCCCGTGGTGGTGAAGCCGGCCCGGGGCGAGCAGGGCAACGGGATCACGGTCGGGGTCCGCAAGCCGGAGGCGCTGACCGCCGCCGTCGACCTGGCCCGCCGATTCTGCCCGGACGTGCTGATCGAGGAACTGCGGGCGGGCGAGGACCTGCGGGTGATCGTCATCGACCACGAGGTGGTGGCCGCGGCGGTCCGCCGGCCCGCGCAGATCACCGGGGACGGCGTGCACGACGTCACCGAGCTGATCGAGCGGCAGAGCCGCCGCCGCGCGGCCGCCACCGGCGGCGAGTCCCGGATCCCGATCGACGACATGACCCGCGAGGTGGTGGCCGAGGCCGGTCACCGGATGCACGACGTGCTCCCCGAGGGGCAGGTGCTGGCGGTCCGCCGGACCGCGAACCTGCACACCGGGGGCACCATCCACGACGTGACCGCCGAGCTGCACCCGGCCATCGCCGAGGCGTGCGTGACGGCCAGCCGGGCGCTGGACATCCCGGTCACCGGGCTGGACCTGCTGGTCCCCGCCGCCGACCGGCCGGAGCACGTGTTCATCGAGGCGAACGAGCGGCCCGGCCTGGCCAACCACGAGCCGCAGCCGACCGCCGAACGCTTCGTCGACCTGCTCTTCCCCGGCACCCGGGCGCCGCGGCGGCTCTGGTCGCCGGCCGGCGCGGGAGGGGCCGCGTGAGCCCGAAGCCGCTGGAACTCGACCTCGACTACCTGCGCCAGGTGCTCGTCGAGCTGCTGGAGATCCCCAGCCCGTCGGGGCGTACCGACCACGTGCAGCAGTACGTGGGCGAGCGGCTCTCGGCCCTCGGCATCCCCTCGACGGTGACCCGGCGCGGGGCGCTCAGCGCGTCCCTGCCCGGGCCGCGGTCGACCGGCGCCGACCGGGCGATCGTGGTGCACACCGACACCATCGGCGGCATGGTGAAGCGGCTGAAGGAGAACGGCCGGCTGGAGGTGAACCCGATCGGCACGCACAGCGCCCGCTTCGCCGAGGGCGCCCACGTGCGGATCTTCACCGACGACCTGGACCGGGTGATCACCGGGCAGGTGCTGCCGTTGAAGGCCAGCGGTCACCGCTACAACGAGGGCGTCGACCTCCAGGGCGTCGGCTGGGAGCTGGTCGAGGTCCGGGTCGACGAGCCGGTCACCGACGAGGCCGGGCTCCGGGCGCTCGGGGTCGACGCCGGGGACTTCGTCGCGCTGCTCGCCAACCCGACGATCACCCCGAGCGGGTACGTCAAGTCCCGGCACCTGGACGACAAGGCCGGGGTGGCCGCCGTGCTGACCGCGTTCAAGGCGCTGGTCGACGCGGGCGTCACCCCGGCGGTCACGGCGCACCTGCTGGTCACGGTCACCGAGGAGATCGGGCACGGGGCAAGCCACGGCCTCGACCCCGACGTCGCGGAGATCGTCTCGGTGGACGCCGCGGTGGTCGCGCCCGGCCAGCAGTCCCGGGAGGACGCCGCCACCCTGGCCATGGGCGACGGGGTGGGGCCGTTCGACTACCACCTCACCCGGCACCTTGCCGCCATCGCCCGGGAGCACGGCGTCGAGCTGGTCCGGGACGTCTTCGACTACTACCGCTCGGACGTGGCGGCGGCGGTCGAGGCGGGCGCGCACGCCCGGGTGGCGCTGCTCGGCTTCGGCGTGGACGCCACCCACGGGCACGAGCGCACCCACCTGGACGGGCTGCGGCACCTGGCCCAACTGCTCTGCCTCTACCTGCAGAAGCCGCTGGTCTTCCCCGAGTGGGACGCCGAACCCGAGGGCGACCTGGCCGACTTCCCGTCGCTGGCCGTCCAGCCCGCCTCCGAGGAGGGCCCCCGCGAGGGCCCGATCGGGGTGGAGTGACGTGCGGCGGCGGGGGCGGGGACAGGTCGTCGCCGCCTTTCGAGCTGATGTCACGAACGACTCGTCGGTCCGCCGCACACCGGGGCCCTGCCCCGGACCCGCCGGGCACCGCTGACCGTCCGTTCCCCGGCCGGGCCGCGGCGGTAGGCCCCGCCCCTGAGTCGCCTGAGACATCAGCTCGAAAGGCGGCGAGCAGCAGAGCGCCTTCCGGCACCTGGGTGGAACAGACCGACCGGCGGATGGCGGGAAAGTGGGTCGGGTTCGATCGCTACAAAACACCCGCCGACGATTCCCGGTCCGGCCTGTGATCCAAATCCGTTGCCGAGCCCGACGGGAAGTCGATAGCGTGGCGGTACACGGGAAAGGAGGTGGTCCAGACTTGTATAGCAATCGGACTCGTGAGGTGGCTGTCCGCTAGCCGCTGTCCTCGACAGTGAAATCCCGCCCGCCGCGAGGCGGGCAGCAAGGCACCATCGTCGAGACCGTGTGGCAGCGGTGCGGCGAAACCACGACAGCCACCCGACCCCCGGGGTGCCGGCCCAGTCCAGCCGGCCCGCGCGCGAGCGCGGAAGCCCCGGGGGTCGCTTCATATCCGGAGGGGTGCAGCGTGTCGATGCGCGAGCTGGTGGTGCTCGGCACGGCCAGCCAGGCACCCACCCGGCAGCGCAACCACAACGGCTACCTGCTGCGCTGGGACGACGAGGTGCTCCTCTTCGACCCGGGCGAGGGCAGCCAGCGGCAGATGCTGCACAGCGGGATCTCCGCCACCGACCTGACCCGGATCTGCGTCACCCACTTCCACGGCGACCACTGCCTGGGCCTGCCCGGCATGATCCAGCGGCTCTCGCTGGACCGGGTCCCGCATCCGGTGGCCGTGCACTTCCCCGCCGGGGGCGCCGAGTACTTCGCCCGGCTGCGGCACGCGTCGAGCTTCTACGAGACCGCCGAGCTGGCCGTCGAGCCGATCGAGGCGGACGGGCAGCGGATCACGCTGGGCATCGGCACGCTGGAGGCCCGCCGCCTGCGACACCCCATCGAGACGTACGGTTACCGGCTCGTCGAGCCCGACGGCTGCCGGGTCCTGCCGGAGAAGCTGTCCGCGTACGGCATCGCCGGCCCGGCGGTCGGGCACCTCCTCCGCGACGGCCACCTGGACCTGGACGGGCGCCGCGTCACCCGGGACGAGGTGAGCGTGACCCGACCGGGGCAGCGGTTCGCCTTCGTCATGGACACGGGGCTCTGCGACGGCGTGTGGGCGCTCGCCGAGCACGCCGACCTGCTGGTCATCGAGTCGACCTTCCTGGAGTCGGAGGCCGCCCTCGCCGCCGAGGCCGGCCACCTCACCGCCGGCCAGGCCGCGCGGGTCGCGGCCGAGTCGGGGGTACGCACGCTCGTGCTCACCCACTTCTCCCAGCGGTACGCGGACCCCCGCCGCTTCGCCGACGAGGCCTCCGCGTTCGCCGGCGAGCTGGTGATCGCCGAGGACCTGATGACGATTCAGGTGCCGCCCCGCCGGGTAGCCTCGGCCGGGTGACGGTCTCCCTGCGCCCCGCCACCGCCGCCGACCTCATGGCTGTCGGCGCCCTGCACCAGCGGTCCCGGGTCGCGGCGTACTCGTCGTTCCTGCCCGCGGAGGCGCTGGCGGATCCCACCCCGGAGGCGATGGGCCGGTACTGGACCGAGCGGCTGACCTGGGAGGGCGCGGACCACCGGATGACCGTGGCCGAGCGGGACGGCCGGCTCGCCGGCTTCAGCTATCTGGGGCCGGACGACGAGGGCGACCCGGCCACCGGCCTGCTCAACGCCATCCACCTAGAGCCGGCCGAGCGGGGCCGGGGCACCGGGCGGGCGCTCATGGTGGACGCCCTGGACGCCATGCGGGCCCGGGGGTGGTCCCGTGCGGCGCTCTGGGTGCTCCGGGACAACGCGACCGCCCGCCGCTTCTACGAGCGGGGCGGCTGGACGGCCACCGGCGAGCAGCGCGACGACGTCATCGGCACCGTCCTGGTCCCCCAGCTCCGCTACGCCCGTTCGCTCTGAGCGGATCGGGGCATGGGCGTCGATGCCGGCGCGTTGGCACCGGCATGGACACCGAGCACACCGAGCCGGCCGAGGACGCCGCGCTCGACGCGTACTCCCGGGTGGTGACCGGTGTGGCCGCCCGGGTGCTGCCCAGCGTGGCCGCCCTGTCGGTGCGGACCCCGCGTGGCGCCGGCGCCGGTTCGGCCGTGGTGATCGGCCCGGACGGGCTGCTGCTCACCAGCGCCCACGTGGTGCAGGGCGCGCGGGACGGCTCGGCCGCCTTCGGCGACGGCACCGAGACCGGCTTCCGGGTGGTGGGCGCCGACCCGCTCTCCGACCTGGCCGTGCTGCGGGCGGAACGGGCGACCGTGCCGCCGGTGGAACTGGGCGACGCGGACCGGTTGCGGATCGGCCAGCTGGTGGTCGCCGTCGGCAACCCGATGGGACTGGCCGGGTCGGTCACCGCCGGGGTGGTCTCCGGGCTGGGCCGGTCGCTGCCGGCCCGGGACGGGCGGGTCACCCGGCTCATCGAGGACGTCATCCAGACCGACGCGGCGCTGAACCCGGGCAACTCCGGCGGCGCGCTGGCCGACTCGGCGGGCCGGGTGGTCGGGGTCAACACCGCGGTCGCCGGGTACGGCCTCGGGCTGGCCGTGCCGGTGAACGCCACCACCCGGCAGATCATCGCGGACCTCACCACCGACGGCCGGGTCCGCCGGGCCTGGCTGGGCGTGGCCGGGGTGCCGGTGCCGCTGCCACCGGAGATCACCGCCCGGACCGGGCTGCGGCGCGGGCTGCGGGTGGTCGAGGTGGTGCCGGGCAGCCCGGCCGGGACGGCGGGGCTCTACCTCGGTGACGTGATCGTGGCGGCCGGCGGCCGGCCCGTGCAGGACGGCCAGGGCCTGCAACGACTGATGCTCGGCCCGGCGATCGGCGCCCACCTGCCGGTCACCGTGCTGCGTCGCGGGGCCTTCGTCGACGTCATCGCCGTGCCCACCGAGCTGGGCCACTGACGCGGCGAGGGCCGCACCCCGCCGGGGTGCGGCCCTCGTGTCCCGTCGGTCAGCGGGCGCCGAGGTGGGCGAGCAGGTCCTGCCGGGTCAGCACACCCTTGGGCTTGCCGTCGACCAGCACCAGGGCGGCGTCGGCCTTCTCCAGCAGCCCGACGGCCTCGCTCACCGGCTGGCCGCCACCGATCATGGGCAGCGGGTCGGCCATGTGCCGCTCGATCGTGTCGTGCAGGTGGGCCTGGCCGGTGAAGAGCGCGTCGAGCAGGTCCTTCTCGGCGATCGAGCCGGCCACCTCGCCGGTCACCACGGGCGGCTCGGCCTTGAGCACCGGGAGCTGGGAGACGCCGTATTCCCGCATGTAGTCGATCGCGTCGCGGACCGTCTCGGTCGGGTGGACGTGCACCAGCTCGGGCAGGCCGCCCGGCTTGCCGGCGAGCGCGTCGGCAACGGTCGGCTCGGTGCCCGAGTTGTCGAGGAAGCCGTAGCGGGCCATCCAGGTGTCGTTGAAGATCTTGGACAGGTAGCCCTTGCCGCTGTCCGGCAGCAGCACCACGACCACGTCGTCCGGGCCGGCCTTGCGGGCCACCTCCAGGGCCGCCACCACGGCCATGCCGCAGGAGCCGCCGACCAGCAGGCCCTCCTCGCGGGCCAGCCGCCGGGTCATCTCGAAGGACTGCTTGTCCGACACCTCGACGATCTCGTCGGCCACGCCCCGGTCGTAGGTCTCCGGCCAGAAGTCCTCGCCGACGCCCTCGACCAGGTAGGGCCGGCCGGTGCCGCCGGAGTAGACCGAACCCTCCGGGTCCGCGCCGACCACCCGGACCCGCCCCTCGGACGCCTCCTTCAGGTAGCGGCCGATGCCGGAGATGGTGCCGCCGGTGCCGACGCCCGCCACGAAGTGGGTGAGCCGCCCCTCGGTCTGCTGCCAGATCTCCGGCCCGGTGGTCTCGTAGTGCGAGCGCGGGTTGGCCGGGTTGCTGTACTGGTTGGGCTTCCACGCGCCGGGGATCTCCCGGGCCAGCCGGTCGGAGACGTTGTAGTAGGAGCGCGGGTCCTCCGGGGCCACGGCGGTCGGGCAGACCACGACCTCGGCGCCGTACGCCCGCAGCACGTCCTGCTTGTCCTGGCTGACCTTGTCGGGGCAGACGAAGACGCACTTGTAGCCCTTGAGCTGGGCGACGAGGGCCAGCCCGACGCCGGTGTTGCCGCTGGTCGGCTCGACGATCGTGCCGCCCGGCTGGAGCAGGCCGGCCTTCTCGGCGTCCTCGACCATCCGCAGCGCGATCCGGTCCTTGACCGAACCGCCCGGGTTGACGTACTCCACCTTCGCCAGCACGGTCGCCTGGATGCCCTCGGTGACGTTGCGCAGGCGTACCAGCGGGGTGTTGCCGATCAGCTCGACCACGTTGTCGTAGTACTGCACCTCGTTGTGCCCTTCGTTGCGCCGCCGTCGTGGGGCGGCCGGAAAGTCGTCAGTTCGTCGCCCAGGGTACGTGCCGTCAGGGCACCACATGCCCCGGGATGACGGACCTGCGACGTGCCTCCCACTCCAGGAAGCGCTCGGTCTCGGCGAGCACGCTGCCGGCCAGCCAGGTGACCATCACGGCGTCGTCGGCCAGGCCGAAGATCGCCAGCGGGATCTCCGGCAGCAGGTCGATCGGCGACACGATGTACGCCGTGGCCCCGGCCATCAGGGCCAGCCGCAGGCCGCCGTCGTACTCGCCGCGGGCGGTGGCCCGGATCATCCGGGGCAGCGCCGCCAGCCGGGCGCCCAGCGACGGGCCACCCCGGGCTCCGGCGGCCAGTGCCCGGGCCAGCGCGGTGAAGGCCGCGCTCCGTTTCAACGTCTTCCCCATGTCCTCGCCCCTCTCCGTCCGACCAGGGTGGGGTCCCGGCGCAAGCCCGCCCCCGCCCCTACCGGTACCCGGAACGGTCCCGTCCCAGCCGTGACGATCACGGGGAGAGCGGGTGTCGTGGCGGCGCGATAATGTCGGTGCATGGGGGACGCTGGTTCCGTCGCGCATGGCGGCTGGCAGCGCGCCCGGCGGATCGCCCGCGTGACGGCGATCGGCACGGGCGCCACGGTGGCGGCCACCGTCGTCACGGGCGGGGTGCTGCTCGGTCAGGCCCGCCAGGCCCGGCGCACCATCCCCATGGCCGAGGCGCCCCCGCCGCGCTGCGACGGCGTCTACGGCGCGAAGCTCCCCGGCCCGCCGGTCACCATGGTGATCCTGGGTGACTCGTCGGCCGCCGGCTACGGCGTGCACCGCCGCCGCGAGACCCCGGGCGCGTTGCTCGCCACCGGGCTCTCCCGCCGGCTCCACCGTCCGGTCCGGGTGCACCGGTTCGCCGTGGTGGGCGCCCTGTCGACCGGGCTGCGGCCGCAGGTCGAATCGGCGCTGGAGGTCGAACCGGACATCGCGGTCATCCTGGTCGGCGGCAACGACGTCACCAACCGCACCCCGCTCTCGGTGGCCGTGCGCTACCTGGTCGACGCGGTCCGCACGCTGCGCGCGGCCGGCTGCGAGGTGGTCGTCGGCACCTGCCCCGACCTGGGTGCGATTCGGCCGATCCAGCCGCCGCTGCGCTGGCTGGCCCGGCGCTGGAGCCGCCAGCTCGCGGCCGCCCAGACGATGGCGGTGGTCGAGGCGGGCGGCTGGACGGTCTCCCTCGGCGACCTGCTCGGCCCGCGGTTCGCCGCCGAGCCGACCCGGATGTTCGCCTGGGACCGGTTCCACCCGTCCGCGGAGGGGTACGCGGTCGCCGCGGCGGCGCTGCTGCCGACCGTGCTCTCCGCGTTGGGCGCCGGCCAGGAACGCCGGCCTCCGCTCGCCGGCGCGGAAGCCGTGCGGTCGCTGCCGGAGGCGGCCCAGGAGGCGGCCCGGCACGCCGGCACCGAGGTCAGCGGCGCCCAGGTCCGGGGCCGCGAGCGCGGGCCCGGCGGGCGCTGGGCGCAGCTCCGGCGGCGGGCGTTCTTCGGCGTCGGCGCGGTGCCGCAGCCGGGTGCCGCCGCCGACCCGGCGCAGGTGGAGGGGCTGGCATGAGCGGGCCGGCGGAGGCATCATCAGCAGGCACAACGTGTGCCATGCTCATGTCGACGCCGTTCGCCACGAGCAGACCCGCCCGCGGGTCATCGGAGCTGGGGAGGTGTCGTCGTGACCGAGCGTAACGAGGTTGTGGTCCGGCTTGGTCGGGCCGCCGCGCTCTCCCTGCTCGCCGGCACGGTGGGCGGGGCCGTGGTCCTCGCCGGCCAGGCCATCGCCGCCCGGAGCCGGGAATACGCCCAGCCCGAGCTGGGCCTCGCGCTGCGCGCCACGGTCGGCCGGGCGGACGCCCCGCCGCTGCGGCTGGTGCTGCTCGGCGACTCGTCGGCGCTCGGCGTCGGCGTCGAACGCTTCGAGGAGACCATCGGCGGCCGGCTCGCCCAACTGCTGAGCGAGGCACCCGGCGGCCGGCGGGTGCACCTGTCCAGCGTCGGGGTGTCCGGCTCCCGCTCCACCGACCTGGCCACCCAGGTGGCCCGGGCGCTGCTCGGCGAGCGGCCCGACGTGGCGGTGATCCTCATCGGGGCGAACGACACCACGGGGCTGGCCCGCCCGGCCGACGCGGCGGCCTACCTCGGCTCGGCGGTGCGCCGGCTGCGCGAGGCGCACGTCGAGGTGGTCGTGGGCACCTGCCCCGACCTCGGCGCGGTCCGCGCGGTCGCGTCCCCGCTGCGGCAGGTGCTCGGCTGGGCGGGGCGGCGGATGGCCCGCGCCCAGACGACCGCTGTGCTCGACGCCGGGGGCAGCGTCGTCGACCTGGGCACCGAGACCGGCCCGGTGTTCCGGGCGGACGCGGGCACCCTGTGCCACGACGGCTTCCACCCCTCCGCCGACGGCTACCGGGTCTGGGCGCACGCCCTGCTCCCGGCGGTCGAGGCGGCCGCCGCGGTCGCCTACCGGCACCACCACTGAGGCCCGGCGGGGTGACATTTCCCGCCCGCCGCGCGGCTTCCGCCACAAGTTACCGACGGGTTAACGTTGGTTCATGCCGATTGAGTCGCCCCGCGACGCCGTCATCGTCGCCACCGCCCGGTCCCCCATCGGCCGCGCGTTCAAGGGTTCCCTGCGGGAGGTCCGCCCGGACGACCTCGCCGCCACGATCGTCCAGGCCGCCCTCGACAAGGTCCCGGCGCTCGATCCCACCACCATCGACGACCTCTACCTGGGCTGCGGCCTGCCCGGCGGCGAGCAGGGCTTCAACATGGCCCGGGTGGTCGCCACCCTGCTGGGCCTGGACGGCCTGCCCGGCGCCACGCTGACCCGCTACTGCGCCTCCTCGCTGCAGACCACCCGGATGGCCATGCACGCGATCCGGGCGGGCGAGGGCGACGTCTTCATCTCCGCCGGCGTCGAGACCGTCTCCCGGTATGCGCGGGGCAACTCGGATGCCCTCCCGCCGGAGGCGCAGGCGCTGGTCGGCGGCGGCTGGGAGAACCCGCGCTTCGCGGCGGCGCGTGAGCGCTCGGCGACCCGGGCCAAGGGCGGCGCCGAGGTGTGGACCGACCCGCGTGAGGCCGGCCAGCTCCCCGACATCTACCTGACCATGGGGCAGACCGCGGAGAACCTCGCCCAGGTCCACGACGTCACCCGCGAGGACATGGACGCGTTCGGCGTCCGCAGCCAGAACCTCGCCGAGAAGGCGATCACGGACGGGTTCTGGGCCCGCGAGATCACCCCGGTCACCACGCCGGACGGCACCGTGGTGAGCACGGACGACGGCCCGCGCCCCGGGGTGACCCTGGAGGCCGTGGCCGGCCTGAAGCCGGTCTTCCGCCCGGACGGCCGGATCACCGCCGGCAACTGCTGCCCGCTCAACGACGGCGCGGCCGCCGTGGTGATCATGAGCGCCCAGCGGGCCCAGGAGCTGGGGCTCACCCCGCTGGCCCGGATCGTCTCCACCGGCGTCACCGCGCTCTCGCCGGAGATCATGGGCCTGGGCCCGGTCGAGGCGTCCAAGCAGGCGCTGAAGCGGGCCGGCATGACCATCGACGACGTCGACCTGGTCGAGATCAACGAGGCGTTCGCCGCCCAGGTGATCCCGTCGTACCGGCAGCTCGGCATCCCCGAGGAGAAGCTGAACGTGATGGGCGGCGCGATCGCCGTCGGCCACCCGTTCGGCATGACCGGCGCCCGGATCACCGGCACCCTGCTCAACGCGCTGGAGTGGCACGACCGGACCATCGGTCTGGAGACCATGTGCGTCGGCGGTGGCCAGGGCATGGCCATGGTGCTCGAACGCCTGAACTGAGGGCCGGTTCCCCGCAACCGGGGCCGGGTACGGGAGGCGCCATGGCGAGGGTCGTGGAACGCGAACGCAAGTACTCCGGCGACGAGGGATTCCGGCTGCCCGACCTGACCGGGTGCGGTGGCGTCGCGACGACGTCCGACGCCACCGCCCTCGACCTGGACGCGGTCTACTGGGACACCGCCGACCTCCGGCTGGCCCGCAGCGGCTACGCGCTGCGGCGGCGGACCGGCGGGCACGACGCGGGCTGGCACCTCAAGGTGGGGGCGGTCGGCGGCGCGCGCACCGAGCACCAGTTCCCGGCCGGGCCGGAGGACGCCGAGCCGCCGCCCGAGCTGGTGGCGCTCTTCCGCGGCGCGTCCCGGGGCCGGCCGGTCGACCCGGCCGCGCGGGTCGTCACCCATCGCCGGGAACGCCGCCTGCTCGACGCCGCGGGCCGCCCGCTGGCCGAGGTGGCCGAGGACGACGTCCACGCCGAGGATCTGGTGAGCGGCGAGCGGCAGGCGTGGCACGAGCTGGAGGTCGAGCTGGTCGAGGGCGACGAGTCGCTGCTCGACGCGGTGGACGAGCGGCTGCGCGCGGCGGGCGCCCGGACGGTGCCGGTCTCGAAGTCGCACCGCGCGCTGGGCGGCCGGCTGGCCGCCATCCGGCCGGGGCCCGCCGGCCCGGCGGCCGCTCCCGTGGTCGACTACCTCACCGCCCAGCGCGACACGCTGGTCGGCCACCACGCGGGCGCGCTCGGCGGTGACGAGGACGCCGTGCACGACATGCGGGTGGCCGTCCGCCGGCTCCGCTCCACGCTGCGGACCTTCCGGGGGCTGTGGGACCGGGCGGAGAGCGAGCAGGTGCGGGCGGAGCTGCGCTGGCTGGGCGCGCAGCTCGGGCCGGTCCGGGACGTCCAGGTGATGGCCGCCCGGCTGGCCGACGCCGTCCACGCCGAACCCGCGGAACTGGTGCTCGGCCCGGTGCCGGCCCGGTTCGCCGAGCGGTTCGCCGCCGACCTGGCCACCGCCCTCGACGGGCTGCGCGCCGCGCTCGGCTCCGACCGCTACACCGACCTGCTGCGCCGCCTGGACGCGCTGGTGGAGGGGCCGACCGCGGGCGGCGTACGGCGTCGCTGGGTGACCCGGCGGGTGCGCCGGGCGGTGAGCCGCTTCGACGACCGGCTGGACGAGGCGCTCGCGGGCGGGGACGACGCCGCCCTGCACGAGGCCCGCAAGGCGGGCAAGCGGGCCCGGTACGCCGTCGAGGTACGCCGGCCCGGCGCGAAGCTGGTCGACCGGTTCAAGGACCTCCAGGACGCGCTCGGCGCGCACCAGGACTCGGTGGTGACCCGCGACGTGCTGCGCGAGCAGGCGCTGCGGGCGTACGCCGACGGCGAGAACACGTTCACCTACGGCCTGCTGCACGCCCGGCAGGCCGCGCTGGCCGACCGGGCCGGGCCGGCGCTCGCGAAGGCGCGCGACCGGGCCCGCCGCCGGAAGGTGCGGCGCTGGCTGATGGGCTGACCGGCGGTCAGAGCGCGGAACGGGTGCGGGCGACCGCGGTGGCCGCCCCGGCCAGCACGGGCTCGGGCGCGCCGGCCGCCAGCAGGTCGGCGGCGACCACCCGGAGCTGATCGGGCAGGGCCAGGTCGCTGGCCAGCCGGGGCACCTCGCGGCGCGGCTCCCCCTCGGCGTCGGCCGCCAGGTTGGCGATCTCCTGGACCAGCTTGTGCACCAGGTCGGCGCGGGACACGTTGCCGCCCTCGGCCGCCGCCGACCAGCGCGGCTGCTCCCAGTGCCCGACCTGTCGGACCAGCAGCGCCACCGCCCGGTCCAGTTCCGCTGCGCTCATCGGGGCCGAGTCTACGACGGCTCCAGGCCGCGGCGCGGCGGCAGACGCGCCGGGCTGGAGTGGTCGTACGTTCAGCGGCGGACGTAGCTGAGCAGGCGCAGGATCTGCCAGTACAGGAAGATCAGCCCGACCAGCAGGCCGAAGGCGCAGAACCAGGCGTACCGGCGGGGCAGGCCGTTGCGGGCGGACCGCTCGACCAGGTCGAAGTCGAGCACGAAGCTGAAGGCCCCGGCGATGATCGCGACCACCGAGAAGAGGTACGGCAGCCAGCCGACCCGCGCGGAGAGGCTGTAGACCTCGACGCCCTGCTTGCCGGTGAACAGGTAGGTGACCAGGTTGACCAGGCCGATCGCCACGATGCCGATGAGCGTGCCCACGACCAGGCGGGCCAGCCGCGGGGTGGCCCGGATGAGCCGGGCCCGGTAGAGCAGCGCCATGCCGAGGAAGACCCCGAAGGTGCCGACGACCGCCTGCGCCACGATGCCCGGGTAGACGAGTTCGAAGGCCCGGCTGGCCACCCCGAGCAGCAGTCCCTGGAGCACCGCGTACCCGGCGATCAGCGGCGGGTTGGTGACCTGTTTCAGCGTGATGACCAGCACGAGAGCCAGGCTGGCCAGGGCGCTGCCGGCCAGCGCCGCGGAGATCCACCCGGCCGGCGGCACGAGCGCCCAGGCCACCGCCGCGGTGACGCCGGTGAGCAGCAGCAGCCCGACCGTCCGGCTGACCACGTCGGCCACCGTCATCGCGTCGGCGGCCCCCGCGCCGAGCACCTGCCGCTCGGTCCGGCCCACGTCGTCCAGCCGGTCGAGCACCGGGTTGGCACTGCGCACCGCGACCTCCTCGCGCCGACGTACCCCGGCTCCCACTCTGCCCCGGGCCGCCCGGCGGCGGCGGGCAAACGACGACGCCCGCCGCCGCGGGCGCGGCAGGCGGGCGTCGCAGGTCGGGCGGGTTGGTCAGTCGTCGCCCTGGAAGTAGCTGAGCAGCCGGAGGATCTCCAGGTAGAGCCAGACCAGGCCGACCACGATGCCGAACGCGGCCGTCCAGGAGTAGCGCTGCGGGAGACCCATCCGCACGCCCTCCTCGATCTCCGCGAAGTTGAGCACGAAGCTCAGCGAGGCGACCACGATGCAGACCAGGCTGAACCCGATGGCCAGCGGGCTGCCGTCGCGGAGGTGGGTGTTGACGCCGAAGAGCGCCAGCACCAGGTTGATCAGCATGACGCCGAAGAGACCCGCGATGATCGCCACCATGATCCGGGCGAACTTCGGGGTGGCCCGGATGATCCGCGCCTTGTAGATCATCGCCATCAGGAAGAAGACGCCGAAGGTGGCGACCACGGCCTGGAGCACGATGCCGTCGTAGAGCCTGTCGAACGTCTTGCTGACCATGCCGACGAAGACGCCCTCGACGATCGAGTACGCCACCACGAGCGCCGGGTTGGCCATCCGGGAGAACGAGATGACCAGGCCGAGGACGAGGCCGACCACCGCGGCGCCGATCCAGGCGACGCCGGTCAGGGCGTCCGGCACGAGCACCCAGGCCGCGGCGGCCGAGGCGCCGAGGATGCCGAGCATCAGCACCGTCTTGACGACCACGTCGTCGAGGGTCATCGGGGTCACGGTGGGCGGGGCCGCCGGGTAGCCGTGACCGCTCGGGTACGGCTGCTGCTGCGGGTACTGCGGGTACTGCTGGGGGTATCCGGGCTGACCGTACGGCCCGGGCTGGGCGTACCCGGCCGCCCGCTCCCGCTCAGCCGCCTGGCCGAGCCGGGCGAGCACCGGGTTCGAGGTCTTCACTTCTCAGGCCTCCCTCAGGGGGTCGATGCACGTGAACGTGCCTCTCCAGGGTAAACGCGGTGGCAACGCCGCGCGCCGCGCGAAGCTGTGGGAAAGCTGAGAGTGTGGTGCCCGGGGCGGGGGTCGAACCCGCACGCCTTTCGGCAGCCGCTTTTAAGGCGGCCGTGTCTGCCGTTCCACCACCCGGGCGGGTGACACCGGCGCGTCGACACGCGGCGGTGCAGATCTCACCGTAGCGGCTGCGTCGCGGCCCGGCGTACCCCGCGGGCCCTGGCCGATATGGTCGAGGCCGTGACCAGCGCCGCCCGCACGGCCCCCGGGCCCGACCGCGACCAGGCCGTCCGTCTCGACCCGGCGGTGCGCCCGGGCCGGGCGGCCCGACTGCTGGCCGCCGGCCGGCGGCACCGCGCGGACCTGCTGGTCGGCCTGCTGTTCGCCGCGCTCGCCGGCTGGCTCACCCACGGGCTGTGGCCGGCGCCCGGGCAGCGGGTGCTCGCCCTCAACCCGGCCGACCAGACCCTCTACGAGTGGTTCCTGACCGTCGACGCGCGTGCCCTGCTCGGCGACTTCGGCCTGATCACCGACCGGCTCAACGCGCCGGACGGGGTGAACCTCATGACCAACACCACGGTCATCGCGCTCGGCGTGCTGCTCGCCCCGGTCACCCTCGCCCTCGGTGCGCCGGTCACCTTCGCCCTGCTGGCCGCGGCCAACCTGGCCGGCACGGCGCTGGCCTGGTACCTGCTCCTGAACCAGACGTTGCGGGCCCGCCGGCTCGCCGCCGGGCTCGGCGCGGCGCTCTGCGGCTTCGGCCCCGGCATGGTCTCGCAGAGCAACGGGCACCTGCACATGACCGCCCAGTGGCTGGTCCCGGTGATCGTCTGGCTGGTGGTCCGGCTGCTCCGGGCCGCCGACCCGGCCGGCCGCCCGGACGGCCCGGACCGCCGCCGGCTGGCCACCTCGGCGCTCGGGCTGGCCACGGCCGTCACCGTCCAGGTCTTCGTCGGCGAGGAGGTGCTCTTCCTCACCGCGCTCACCCTGCTCGTCATGGCCGTCGCGTACGGGCTGGCCGACCGGGCGCTGCTGCGCCGGGCGCTGCCCGGCTTCGCCGGCGGGCTGATGTGCGCCGCCGGGCTGGCCCTGCTCGTGCTGGCGTACCCGCTGTGGCTGCAGTTCGCCGGGCCGCAGGGCGTCTCGGACGGCATGTTCAGCCCGCGCTACTTCTCGGCCGACCTGACCAGCTGGACCCGGCTCTCCGCGCTGTCCGTGCTCGGCGGGGCCGACGCGGCCCGGCTGACCACCGGCCCGGCCGAGTTCAACGGCTTCCTGGGCTGGCCGCTGCTGCTGGTGGCCGCCGCCAGCGCGGTCTGGCTGGGCCGGCGCGCCCTGGTCGTCGCCTGCCTCGCCGGGGCGCTGGTCATGGCGGCGCTGTCGCTCGGCCCCGAGGTGGTCGTCGGCGGGGAGCGGACCGGGGTGCCCGGCCCGTACGCCCTGCTGGCCGGCCTGCCGGTGGTGGACGGCGCGCTGCCGATGCGGTTCGGCCTCGCGGTGCTGCCGCTGGTCGCGATGGTGCTCACGCTGGCCGTGCACCGGGCGCTGGGCGAGCGCGGGCGTTCCCGCCGGCTGGTCCCCGTCGCCGTCGGCGCGGCCCTGCTCAGCGTCTTCCCCGCGCCGCTGCCCACCACCGACCGGCCGCCGCTGCCCGAGTTCGTCACCGGCGGGCACTGGCGGCAGTGCGTACGCCCCGGTGGGGTCCTGGTGCCAGTGCCCACGGCCACCCCCAAGGACCCCTGGCCGATGCGCTGGGGCACCGCCACCGACGCCGCGTTCGGCATGCCGGAGGGCTTCTTCATCGGCCCGTACGGCCGCAACGGCTCGGCCACCATGGGCACGTACCAGCGCCCCACCTCCGCCCTGCTGGCCGAGGCGGCCAGACGGGGGGTGGCGCCGGCGGTCGGCGACCGGCAGCGCCGGCAGGCCGCCCGGGACATCGAGTTCTGGGGCGCCTCCTGCGTGGCGCTCACCGACGACGCCCCGCACGCCGAGACCCTGCGCCGGACCCTGGAGCAGCTCTTCGGGCCGGGCACGCGGATCGCCGACGCCTGGACCTGGCGGTTCTGACCGCGGACACGGCGAAGGGCCCCTCCCGTACGGGAAGGGCCCTTTCCGGTTGTCTCAGACGCGCGCGCCCACCGGCGGCGCGGACGCCTCGGCGAACTCCTCGCGCGGGTCGTGCAGCTGGCCCAGGGCGACCACCTCGCGCTTGAGGAAGAACGCCAGCGACCAGTCGACCACGACCCGGATCTTGCGGTTGAACGACGGGATCCGCGACATGTGGTACGTGCGGTGCATGAACCAGGCCGGCCAGCCGGTCATCTTCACGCCGTAGACCTGGGCCACGCCCTTGTGCAGGCCGAGGCTCGCGACGCTGCCCGCGTGCTTGTGCTTGTAGTTGACCGGCTCGCGCCCGCGGATCACGTTCGTGATGTTGTCGGCCATCCGGGCGGCCTGCCGGACCGCGTGCTGCGCGCTGGGCGAGCAGAAGTTGCCCGGCTCCTTGGTCAGGTCCGGCACGGCGGCGCAGTCGCCGGCGCTCCACGCGCCCTCGACCACCCGGTCGCCGTCCACGATCTGGAGGGTGGGCAGGCAGGTGACGCGGCGCCGCTCGTCGCGCGGGAAGTCCGTCGCGTCCAGCATCGGCGACGGCTTGACGCCGGCCGTCCAGACGATCGTGTCGGACGGGAAGCTCGACCCGTCGGAGAGCTTCGCGACCCCGTCGACGCAGGACTCCAGCCGGGTGTCCAGGCGGATGTCCATGTTCCGCTTGAGCAGCTCCTGCACCGTGTAGGCGCCCATGTCCCGGTCGACCTCGGGCAGCACCCGCTGGGTGGCTTCGACCAGCACCCAGCGCATGTCCTCGGGCTTCAGCTCCGGGTAGTACCGCAGCGCGTCCCGGGCCATGTCCTCCATCTCGGCGAGCGCCTCGATGCCGGCGTAACCACCGCCGACGAAGACGAAGGTCAGCGCGCGGCTGCGCACGTCCGGGTCGGTGGTGGCGGCCGCCACGTCGAGCCGGTCCAGCACGTGGTTGCGCAGGAAGATGGCCTCACCGATGGTCTTGAACCCGATGCCGTGCTCGTGCAGGCCGGGGATCGGCAGGGTGCGGGAGACCGAGCCGGGGGCGACCACCACGTGGTCGTACTGGATTTCCCGGGTCGGGCCGCTGATCGGCTGCACCACGGCGGTCTTCCGGTCGTGGTCGATCCGGGTGACCGTCCCGGCCACGACCTTGCACTTGCGCAACTCCCGCCGCAGCGGCACCACAGCGTGCCGCGGGGAGATGTTGCCCGCCGAAGCCTCCGGGAGGAACGGCTGGTAGGTCATGTGCGGCTGCGGGTCGACGACGATGACCTCGGCCTCACGGGAGCTCAGCTTCTTGGACAGGCGCAGAGCGGCGTACAGGCCCACATGCCCGGCACCCACGACAAGGATCCGCTTCGGATTCACGTCATCTATCTTTCCCCGGGCGGCTCGGCTAATCCCGATCGAGACCCTGTTCTGTGACGGAGCACAACCCCTGTGACCTGCGCAACTTCCCGGGGTGTCCCGTTATCTGCGACGCAGGAGCCAGGCCAGGAGGCCGCTGAGACCCACCGCCACCAGCAGCCCGGCCACCGTCGCGGCCTGGGAACCGCGGTCCCCACCGACCCCACCGAGCCAGGCCAGCACGATCCCGAGCACGGCGGCGGCCAGCACCACCCCACCGGCCCGGGCCAGCCAGCGCAGCACCAGATCCGGGTCGACCACCGCGTCGTAGGGCAGCAGCGCCGCCAGCGCGGCCAGCGTGTGCGCCAGGTAGAGCAGGGTGGCCACGGCGAGCAGCCGCCACAGCGCCGGCGGCCGGTCGAAGCCGAGCGTGGCGAGCAGCCAGCCGCCGACCGTGACCAGCGCGGCGAACGTCGGCCAGACCAGGCGCGGACCGATCGCCGGCAGCAGTGCCACCACCGTGAGGGCCAGCAGCGCCCGCGGGATGAGAGCCTGAGCGGGGTACGCGACCAGGAGGCCGACCAGCACGCTGAGGAAGATGCCGGCGCGCACCAGCAGCGGGGTCGGGCTGACCCGCCGGACCCCGTACCGGAGCGCCCGCACCCGCTCGTTCAGCCCCTCGACGAGATCGTTCATCGCATACCGGCCTTGGGTGCGGTGACCAGGCGCGCCACGTCACGCAGCACCTGGTCGAGGCTGCCCGCGCCGGCCCAGCGCACCACCGGCACGCCGTGCTCGCGGAGCTGGCCGATCATCGTGTCCCGGTCCAGCCGCCACAGCCGGTACGCCACCTCGGACCAGCCCCGGTCCTTCGGCACCGGCAGCTCGGCCGGCAGGGTGTCCACCGCCACCACGAACCGCCCGCCCCGGGCCATCCGCGCCAGCATCTGCGCCGAACGCTCGTCGAGCAGCGGGGTGAGCACCACCACGAGCGCGTCCGAGGAGAGCAGTTGCGGGCCGAACACCTGGTCGTACGGCTCGTGCGGGGAGGACTCGGCGTGGACGTCGAGCAGCCACTCCAGCACGGTCAGGTACTGCCGGCGGCCGGTGGCCGGGCGCAGCCGGCGGGCGGCCGGCCCGTATTCCAGCAGCGCCACCCGGTCACCCCGGTGCAGGTAGTGCTCGGCGATCGCGGCGGCCGCCCGGACCGTGGTGTCCAACACGGACGCCGCCCCGCGTACGCCGCCGGAGCGGCCCGCCTCGGCCAGCACGTCGAGCAGCACCACCACCTCGGCGTCCCGGTCCGAGAGGGTGGCCGCCACGTGCAGCTGGCGGGCCCGCAGCGACACCCGCCAGTCGATCCGGCGCAGCCGGTCACCGGGCGCGAAGACGCGCACCCCGGCCAGCTCGCCGCCCTCCCCCGGCCGGCGCGAGTGGTGCGCCCCCACCAGCCCGGCGGCCCGGGGCATCGCCTCGACCGCCTCGAACGGCTCGGTCATCGGGTAGACCCGCATCCGGACCGCGTCGGTGACCACGGCCCGCGACACGAGCAGCCCGTCCGCGGCGGCGACCCGGGCGCCGGCCGGGCCGATCGGGTGCCGCCCCCAGCGCAGCGCCGTCCCGGTCAGCTCCAGGTCGACGGCCGAGCCGGACGGCACCGAGGTGACGAAGGGCCGGTCGGCGCCGGTGCGGCTCACGTCCACCCCGGTCCCGCCGAAGCCGACCTTCTCCACCCGCAGCCAGCGCGACATCCGCGTCCGCACCACGGCCAGGTCGTAGGAGACGGTGTCCGGGTTGGCGACCGCCACCGTGGCGGCCATCGGGGTGCCCTCGACCAGGTGCGCGTCCGCGGCGCCGATCTCCAGGTCGGGCAGGGCCGTGGGCCGGCGGCGCAGCGCGTACGCGGTGCCCAGCGCGAACGGGGTGGCCAGCACGACCAGGTCGATCCGGCCGAGCAGCACCGCCGCGACCAGCAGCAGGCCGGTGAGCAGCACGGCCCGGCCGAGCGCCCGCGTGGGCGCCCAGCCGCTCGCCGGTTCCTGACGGTCGGCCATCAGCGCCCGGACGGCCCGGCCGCGTAGCTGGGCAGCGCGCCGCTGGCCGGGGCGGGTGTCGACTCCAGCACCTCACCGACCACGAAGGACGGATCCACCCGGCGCAGCCACATCTCCGGCCGCAGGGTGATCCGGTGCGCCAGCGCGGGCGCCGCCACCGCCTTGACGTCCTCCGGCACCACGTAGTCCCGGTTGGCGAGCACCGCGCGGACCCGGGACAGCAGCAGCAGCGCCAGCGAGCCGCGCGGCGAGGCACCGACCAGCACCGACGGGTGCTCCCGGGTGGCCGCGGTCAGCGCCACGATGTACCGGCCGATGGAGTCCTCGACGACCACGTCCTCCAGCGCGGCCTGCATGGCGCGCAGCGTGCCCGAGTCCACCACCGGCTTGATCTCGGCCTCCTCGCGGCGGCGGGCGATCCGCCGGCGCAGCACCTCCCACTCCTCGTCGTGGTTCGGGTAGCCGAACGAGACCCGCAGCAGGAACCGGTCGAGCTGCGCCTCGGGCAGCGGGTAGGTGCCCTCGTACTCGATGGGGTTGGCGGTGGCGAGCACGTGGAACGGCTCGTCCAGCCGGTAGGTGACGCCCTCCACCGAGACCTGCTTCTCCTGCATCGCCTCCAGCAGCGCCGACTGGGTCTTCGGCGGGGTCCGGTTGATCTCGTCGGCGAGCAGCAGGTTGGTGAAGACGGGGCCGGCGCGGAACGAGAAGTCGCCGCTGCGCTGGTCGTAGAGGAAGGAGCCGGTGACGTCGGCGGGGAGCAGGTCCGGCGTGAACTGGAGGCGGCGGAAGTCCAGCCCGAGGGCCTGTGCGAACGACCGCGCGGTGAGTGTCTTGCCCAGGCCGGGCAGGTCCTCCAGCAGCACGTGGCCGCCGGCCAGGATGCCGGCGAGGACCAGCTCCAGCGCCTCCCGCTTGCCGACCACGACCGTGCCGACCGCCTCCAGCACGGCGCGGGCCAGCCGGCCGACCTCGGCGGGGGGCATGCTCCGGTCCACGTCGTTCATCACAACTTCTCCAGTTCGGCGACGATCACCGCGAGGTCGCGCGGCGACGGGGGGCGGCGGGCGGGGGTGGCGAGGAACGTCCACAGCGGCTCGCCCAGCAGGGCACGGGCACGGGCCGGGTCGGACTCACGGGTGACGCCGTGCTTCTGGCGCAGCCGCTCGTCGGCCAGCTCGCCGAGGCGGGGAAGCACCCGCTCGGTGAACCGCTCCCGGTTGCCCGAGCACCAGTCCAGCGGGCGTTCCCACTTGTTGATCGCGGCGCGCAGCGCGTCCCGGGCGGACCAGTTCCAGGTGCCGGGCTCCTCGCCGGCCGGGGCGCGGGCGCCGGCCCGGGACGGCGGCGGGGGCGACAGCTCGGCGGTGACCCGGCGGACGGCGAGCACGGCGAGAACGCCCGCGACGATGACCCAGAGCGAGACCTGGAGGCCGACCGTGCGCAGCGCGACGACGACCACCACCACGATCGCGGCGGTGACCGCGAGGGTGCGCAACACCCAGCGCACCCGCCCGCCGCCCGACCGCCGCGCCTCCTCGGCGGGCTCCTCGGCGAACGAGAGCAGGTCGTCGATGCTGGTGCTCATGGATGCGCCCCCTCGCCGGTGGCCACCGTGGTCAGCTCACCGCGCAGCCGGCGCAGGGCCGCCCGGGCCTGGTCGCGCATCCGCTCGTCGACGGTGTGGGTGGCGTACCGTGCCTCCCGGTAGACGTGCGCGAAGCCGTCGAGCACGTCGGCGCTGGCGATCGCCGGGACGCCGGCCACCGGATCGCCGCGCAGCAACCGGCTGACCAGGTCGGTGGGGGTGTCCCCGGCGCGCCGGGGCACCCCGGCCTCGTCGGCGGCCTCCTCCAGCCGGACCCAGCAGGCGATCACCGCCGTGCGCGGGTCGGTGGACCGGTCGTCCAGCTCCACAAGGCCGGCGTCCAGCGCGGCCACCACCTCGCGGGCGGTGCCCTCGGCGGTGCGCCGGGCCCGCTGCGCGGGCACCGCGCGCGTCGTCCGGCGCAGCGCCCCGCCGACCACGGTCCAGAGCACGTACCCCACCGCGGCCAGCACGGCCGCACCGAGTAGCACGATGGCGGCGGTGACGAGCCAGCCGGGGATGCCGCCCGAGGTGGGCGGGCCGAACTCCCGGGGCTCGACGGTGATCGAGGGCGCGGCCTCGGCCGAGGGGTAGTCCGGCACGTAGGGGATGGTGTCCGCGGCGGGTGGGATGCGGCTCGCCCCGATGGCCGAGTGTCCGGCGGCGAGCGCGCCGACGGCGAGCAGCAGGGTCACCGCCGCGACCGGCCACCACCTGCGCAGCACACCGACGTCCATCCCACCGCCCCAGGCATTCCTCAGTCCACCCCGGCCAGGTCCTTCGCCCGGGCGAACACGTCGTCCAACATCGCTGGTGTCAGCCGTCCGGTGAAGGTGTTCTGCTGGCTGACGTGGTAGCAGCCGAGCAGCGCCGGTGCGGACGTGCCGGACCAGTGTGCCCCATGACCGAACGCCGGGCGCGGTGTGGGCGGGCGCTGTCCGTACACGTGGCGCAGCACCGGCCACCACGCGGCCCAGGCGAACGCGCCCAGCGCGACCACGACGCGCAGGGTGGGCCGGATCAGCGTGACCTCCCGGTGCAGCCACGGCGCGCAGGTGTCCCGCTCGGCCGGGGTGGGCTTGTTGTCCGGCGGCGCGCAGCGCACGGCGGCGAAGATGCGGGTGTCCCGCAGGGCGAGGCCGTCGTCGGCGGACACGCTGGTCGCCTGGTTCGCCAGCCCCG
Source organism: Micromonospora sp. AMSO31t (assembly GCF_008868175.1). Lineage (GTDB taxonomy): Bacteria > Actinomycetota > Actinomycetes > Mycobacteriales > Micromonosporaceae > Micromonospora. The sequence continues at coordinate 31,992 of NZ_WBKT01000015.1, read as the reverse complement.
CCCGGTGCAGCGCCGCGAAGAGCACGTCGCCGGAGCGGTCCCCGGTGAAGATCCGGCCGGTGCGGTTGCCGCCGTGGGCGGCGGGCGCCAGGCCGAGGATGCCGATCCGCGCGTCGGCCGGGCCGAGGCCGGGCACGGGCCGCCCCCAGTAGTCCTGGTCGCGGAAGGCCGCCCGCTTGACCCGGGCCACCTCCTCCCGCCAGACCACCAGCCGGGGGCAGGCGAAGCAGTCACTCACCGCACCGTCGAGGTCGGCCAGGTCGGTCGCCCGCGCGGCGCGGGCGACCACCTCGTCGGGGGTACGCGTCTCAGCCAAGCTTGGCCCGGAAGAGTTCCAGCGTGCGGGCCCAGGCGGTGGCGGCGGCCCGCTGGTCGAAGTGCTCCGGCCGGTCCTCGTTGAAGAACGCGTGCGCGGTGCCCGGGTAGTCGTAGGTCTGGCAGGTGCCGCCGGCCGCCTCGATGGCCCGGCGGACGCTCTGCACCCCGTCTGCGGCGGAGAGGCCGTCGGCCTCCGAGCAGTGCACGAGCGCGGCCTTGCCGGCGTAGCCGGCCCAGTCGGCGCTCATGCCCTCCCATGGCAGCCGCGGGTAGAAGCCGGCGGTGGCGACGATCCGCTCGGAGAACGTGCCCGACCAGAGCGCCAGGCTGGCGCCGGCGCAGAACCCCGCGCACCCCACCTTGCCGGCGACCTCGGGCCGGTTGGCGAGGTATTCCGCGGCCGCCGCGATGTCGCTCGCCGCCTCGTCCATCTGGGCGCTGTTCAACATCTGCCGGGGCTCACTCGGCTTGCTCGCCGGGCCGCCGTGCCGGAAGTCGGGCGCGAGCGCGACGAAGCCGGCCTCGGCGAAGCGGTCCACCACCGCCCGGACGTGGGGCACCAGGCCCCACCAGTCCTGGATGACGATGACCGCCGGGCTGGCCGCACCGCCGGAGGGTATCGCGAGATACCCCTCGCTCGTCCCCCCGTTGCCGGTGAAGCTCACCATCTCGCCCATGGGCCCGTCCTCCTAGCGGTCAGTCATCGTTGGCTGGTCGCACAGTGGGTGTTACGTGCCGGTAGCGTGCCACGCGCTCACCGGCCCGGGGAAGACGAAAGAACAGTGGCCTTCACCTCCCGTTCGCCTGCGGGACAGGACGGCGCCGGTGGCCTGCGGGAGCCCCCGTCAGGTCTTCCACCGTGGACATGCCGAGGGGCGCCCACCGGTCGGTGGGCGCCCCTCGGGATCGACGTCAGCGGGTCGGCGCCGGCGTCGGCGTGCTCTCGCTCGGCACCGCCGACGGAGTCACGGTCGGCGCGGGGGTGGCGCTCCCGCTCGGCGTGGGGGTGGCCGTGCCCGGGCCCGGCGCGGGCGGTGCGCTCACGGTCGGCGCGGCCGGCGCCGGTGCGGCCGGGACCGGCGGCCCGAAGGGCGCCCGGTCGGGGCAGTAGGGGTAGGCGTTGCGCGGCGGGGGCATGTTGCCGTCCACGCTCAGGCAGGTCGGCCAGCCGAGCCGGATGGGCACGCCGTTCTGGTCGAAGAGCTGGGCGTTGCGGACCAGCCGCCCCTCCTGGTCGTAGACGAAGACGTCCTCGATCGAGTCGTACCGGTCACCGACCGAGACCTCCTGGTAGCTGCCGAACTGGTCGGAGCTGGCGTGCTGGTCGACGTTGACCAGCACCCCGAAGGAGAAGATCAGCAGCGCCGCGGTGCCGAGCCGCGTCAGCCGCCGCGGCCAGCCCTGGAGGCCGGGTGAACGCCGGCCCAGCCAGACCGACGCGAGGACCGTGCCGGCGAGCAGGAACAGGCCGGCCAGCACGCTGCCGTCGAGCCGCGGCAGCAACCCGGACGGCTGCTGGAGCACGACCGAGATCAGCAGCGCCGCGAGCCAGCCGCGCAGCAGCCACCAGGCGGGGCGCAGCGGGCGGAGGAACTCGCTCACCGAGGACTGCCCGAGCAGCGGGCCGAGCTGGATGTCGAGGGCGCGCAGCTGGGTTCCGGCGCGCGCCTGCGCGGCGGCCAGTCGCCGCCGCCGGCGCCCCCGACCGGCCCCCGCCTCGGCGCCGGCGGCGGCCCGCAGCTCGGCCGCGTACGCCTCCGGCGTGCCGAGCCGGTCGACGAGGCTGCCCTCGGACTCGGCGGCCACCTCGGCGAGGTGCTCCGGCAGGTCCTCGGTCAGCTCGTCCCGGACGGCGGGCGGCAGGTCGGCGAGCGCGGCCCGCACCCGGTCGACGTAGTCCGCGATCTCCTGCCCAGTGACGGTCATGCCGCCATCCCCCGATCGTCGAGCAGTGCGTCCATGGTGGTGGCGAAGGAGCGCCAGGTCTTGCCGGAGCGGGTGAGTTGGTCCCGGCCGGCGACGTTGAGTGAGTAGTACTTGCGGTGCGGCCCGGACTCGCTCGGCACCACGTAGGTGGTCAGCAGCCCGGCGGCGAAGAGCCGGCGCAGGGTGCCGTAGACCGAGGCGTCGCCGACCTCCTCCAGGCCGGCCTCGCGCAGCCGGCGGAGGATGTCGTAACCGTAGCCGTCCTCCTCCTTGAGCACGGCGAGAACGGCCAGGTCGAGCACGCCCTTGAGGAGCTGCGTCGTATCCACGCTCCGCACACTAGTGCGGATTACGTAGTACCGTCAAGAACACGATAGCTGGGTAGGCTCGTGGCGTGTCGTGGAGCAGCTACGCGTCCTTCCTGGTCTTCGCCACCGTGCTGATCCTCATCCCGGGGCCGGACTTCGCCGTGGTCACCCGGAACACGCTGGCCGCCGGCCGGCGCCGCGGCCGGTGGAGCGCGATCGGCGTGACCGCCTCGAACGCGCTGCAGGGGGTGACCGCCGCCGCCGGGCTGGGCGCGCTCATCGTCCGCTCCCAACCGCTCTTCGAGGCGATCCGCTGGGCCGGCGTGGCCTACCTGGCGTACCTCGGGGTGCAGGCCTGGCGGTCGGCCTGGCGCGGCGACTACCCGCCGCTGGCCGGCGACGTCACCGCCACCCCCGGGCAGGCCCTGGCCGGGTTCCGGCAGGGCTTCCTCTCCAACGTCACCAACCCGAAGGTGCTGGCGTTCTACCTGGCCGTGCTGCCGCAGTTCGTCGGCGGCGACGCGCCGGTCGGGGTGCTGCTCGCCCTCGCGCTCAGCCACGCCGTGCTCGGCCTCGCCTACCTGCTGGTCCTGGTCGCGGCGCTCAACCGGGCCCGGGACCTGCTCTCCCGGCGGCGGGTCCGCCGCTGGCTGGACGGGCTGACCGGGGTGGCCCTGCTCGGCTTCGGCGCCCGCCTCGCCACCGAACGCACCTGACCCCGGTCACGCCGGGTCGCCTCAGGCCAGGGACCAGGCGATGCCGTCGAGGATGTCGTGTTCGGAGGCGACCACCGAGGGCATCCCGGCGCGCTCCATGATGACCCGGAGCACCAGCGCCCCCGCGCCGATCACGTCGGCCCGGCCCGGGTGCATCACGGGGCTGGCCAGCCGCTGCTCGCGGGTCTTCCCCAGCAGGTCGGCGGTGACCTCGGCAACCTGGTCGTACGACACCCGGGCGTGGTGGATGCGCGCCGGGTCGTACTCCTGGAGGCCCTGGGCGAGGGCCACCACGGTGGTGACCGACCCGGCGAGCCCGACCAGGGTGGCGGCCTCCCGGCCCGGGACGGCCGTGAGCGCCCGGTCCACGGCGACCGCGATGTCGGCCTGCGCGGCGGCGATCTCGTCCAGGCCGGGCGGGTCGCCGTGCAGGTGCCGCTCGGTCATCCGGACGCAGCCGATGTCCATCGAGATGGCCGCCTGGACGCCGCCCTCGCGGGTGCCGACCACGAATTCGGTGGAGCCGCCGCCGATGTCGACCACCAGGTAGGGCGGTTCGGCGTCGCCGGGCAGGCCGCGGACGGCCCCGGTGAAGGAGAGCCGGGCCTCCTCGTCGCCCGTGACCACCTCGGGCGCTACCCCGAGGGTTTCCTCGACCATGGTGCGGAAGTCGGCCGCGTTCGACGCGTCGCGGGAGGCCGAGGTGGCGCACATCCGCACCCGCTCGGCGCCCAGCTTCTCGATCTCCGCCGCGTAGTCGGCGAGCGCGACCCGGGTCCGCTCGATCGCCTCGGGCGCGAGCCGGCCGGTGCGGTCGACTCCCTGGCCCAGCCGGACGATCTCCATCCGGCGGCTCAGGTCGACCAGCGGCGCCTGCGCGCCGGCGGACGGGTCGGGCAGGTCGGCGACCAGCAGTCGGATCGAGTTGGTCCCGCAGTCGATGGCGGCCACACGCGTCGTCACGGCTGCCACCCTACGGCAGCCTCGACCGCCCGCCGGCTGATCCACTCCACCTCGCCGAGGTGGGGGCATCGGAGGCGGGCGGACACCGCCAGCTCGGCGATCTGGAGTCGACGACGAGTCAGTCGTCGGCGGCGGGGCGGCCGAGCAGGTGGGCGCCGAGCGGGGTCAGGCGGTGCCGGACCGCGCCGCCGTCGCGCTCGGTGCCGAGCAGGCCGGCGGCGCGCAGGGCGGTGGCGTGCTCGGAGGCCGTGGAGAGGCTGATCCCGACGCCCCGGGCGAGCCCCGTGGTGGTGTGCGGGCCCGGCTCGGCGAGGCGACGCAGCACCGCCGCCCGGGTGGCGCCCAGCACCCCGGCGAGCGGGTCGACCGCCGGGTCGGCGGCCCGCGCCGGCATCGCGGCGGGGTACACGAGCAGGACCGGGCGGCCCGGTTCGACCAGGACCCGGGGCAGCGGGCCGGCCACCGGTGACGGGAGCAGCACCATCCCCTCGCCGGTGCCGGTCACCTCCCCGCTCCACCAGGTGCGCACCTCCAGCACGGGTGGCCGCCACCGGATCGCCGGGTGCAGCCCGTCGAAGAGGCCGGCCAGCCCGCGCCGGGCCAGCCGGTGCGCGGCGTCGGCCAACTGTCGCTGGTGGACGGCGGTCAGGGTGGACCAGTGCGGGGCCAGCACCGCCCCGAACCAGGTGTCGAGCGCCCGGCCGAACAGGTCGAGCACCGTGGGGTCGGCGGCGGCGAACGCGCGCCGCAGCGGCGTCGCGGTGACCTCGGTGTAGGCGGCGGCGACCTCCTCCCGGACCCGGCGGGCGGGGGTGGACCGGATCGCCGCGAGGCCCGCGGCCACCGAGTCCAACCCGTCGAACGGGGTGAGGAAGTCGGGCAGGCGCCCACGGGCCGGCAGCAGGTGCCGCAGGGACGTGGCGGCGGCGCGCACCCCGCGTACGGAGGTCGCCGTGCCGGCCGCCGCGACGAGATCTGGCGCCATGGCGGCGGTGGCCGGATCGTGCAGGGCCTGGCAGGCCAGCATGGCGGTGCCGACCGGGTGCAGCCGGTTGACGAACCGTACCCGGCACAGGTCCGCCGGTCCGAGGTGCAGCCGCAGCATGAGAGCAGCGTGCCCGGCTTCGGCGAGGACCGAAAGGGTTGACCGGCTCGGGTCAGGGAACCGACGGTGGAGCCCGGTTACCCACGGGGAGGGCGGGACGTGCGGCGGACGATCGCGGTGCTGGCCGGGCTGGTTCTGACGTTCACCGGAGCAGCGTGCGGGGGGAAGGCCGAGCCGGCCGCCGCGCCGACGCCCGGCGAGCGGCCGGCCGCCGCGCCGACGCCCAGTGAGCGGCCGGCCGCCGCGCCGACGCCCAGTGAGCGGCCGGCCGCCGGGAACCACGAGCTGACCCTGCAGCACGGTGGGGTGAAGCGCAGCTACCTGCTGCACGCCCCGCCCGGGTACGACCCGGCGCGCCCGACGGCGCTGGTCATCGCGCTGCACTTCTTCCCCGGCACCGGGGCCGACATGCGGGAGCTGACCGGCCTGGACGCCCGCGCGGACCGGAAGAACTTCCTGGTCGCCTACCCGGACGGGCGGTTCGGCGGCTTCAACGCGCTGATCTGCTGTGGCTCGGCCGACGACGTCGGCTTCCTCACGGCGCTCACCGGCCACCTGGTCGACACCTGGCGGGTCGACCCGGACCGGGTCTACCTGACGGGCATCTCCAACGGCGGTGACCTGAGCTTCCGCGTCGCCGTGGAGGCCACCGGCGTCTTCGCGGCGATCGGTGTGGTCAGCGGCGGCTACAGCGGCCCGCTGACCGAGCCGGACAGCTACGTGCCGAAGCGGCCGGTCTCGGTGATCACCTTCGTCGGCGGGCAGGACCAGTACGCCGGCATCTTCCAGGACGGGCTGAGCACCTGGCAGCGACGGCTCGGCTGCCGCCCGGTGCCGGGGAGGAAGCCGGCGGCGCCGGCGGGCCTGAGCCGGGCCGACGCCCGCTGCGCCGACGGCAGCGACGTGACCGTGTGGAGCCTCCCCGAGATGAGCCACTCCTGGCCGGGCGCCACCTCGGGGACGCTCGCCGACCCGGACGCCGGCGTCTCGGCCACCGACCTGATCTGGGAGTTCTTCGCGGCCCACCCGCGACGCACGTGACGCGGGTCAGAGGCGCAGCAGCATCCGGCTGTTGCCGAGGGTGTTCGGCTTGACCCGCTCCAGGTCGAGGAACTCGGCGACACCCTCGTCGTAGGAGCGGAGGAGCTGCTCGTAGACCGGCTGCGGCACCGGGGCGCCGTCGATCTCGCGGAAGCCGAACGAGCCGAAGAACCCGGTCTCGAAGGTGAGCACGAAGATCCGGGCGACGCCCAGCTCGCGGGCCGCGTCGATCAGCTCGCCGACGATCCGGTGCCCGAGCTTGTGCCCCCGGCAGGACGGGTCGACCGCCACGGTGCGGATCTCGGCGAGGTCCTCCCACATCACGTGCAGGGCGCCGCAGCCGACCACCGTGCCGTCGGGCGTCACCGCCACCCGGAACTCCTGCACGTCCTCGTAGAGGGTGACGGTGGCCTTGCTGAGCAGCCGCCGGTCGTCGGTGTAGGTGTCCACGAGCCGCCGGATGCCGCGCACGTCGGCGGTGCGGGCACGGCGGACCACGATCTCGTCGGGCGCGGTCATCTCACTCCGCCGCGGGCACGTCCACGCAGGGGCCGGCCGCCCACCACTTCTCCACCAGGGCGAGGGTCTCGTCGCCGAACGGGTTGACCCCCGGCCCGGCCGCGAGCGCGTGCCCGAGGTGCACGTGCAGGCACTTGACCCGCCCCGGCATGCCGCCGGCCGAGATCCCCGCGATCTCCGGCACCTGCCCGATCGCCTCCCGGCGGGCCAGGTAGTCCTCGTGCGCGGCCCGGTAGCGGGCGGCCAGCTCCGGGTGCTCGGCGAGCCGCTCGGCCATCTCCTTCATGAGCCCGGCCGACTCCAGCCGGCTGCACGCCGCGGCGGCCCGGGGGCAGGTCAGGTAGAACAGCGTCGGGAAGGGCGTGCCGTCGGCCAGCCGGGGCGTCGTCTCCACCACGTCGGGCAGGCCGCACGGGCACCGGTGGGCGACCGCCCGGGTGCCGCGGGGAGGGCGTCCGAGCTGCGCGGCCACCGCGGCCAGGTCGGCCTCGGTGGCCGGCTGGCGCTCCGGCGGGGGTACGGATTCCGCCGCCGGATCCTGCGGTGGTACGACGCTCACAGATTCGCCTTCGTTCGCGACTGCGGGGCTCGCAGACCCGGCTCACTCCTCGCGCTCACGGTGCCTCGCTCGTCTGTCGATCACTTGTCGGGGCGCTCGGCGTTGGCCGCCTGCACGCTCGACCACAGGGTGTCGTACCAGGGGTCGGGTGGCTTCGGCGGCCCCGGCTTCGCGCCCTTGCCGGCGTCCTTGGCGGCACCCTCCGGGTCGGAGAGCACCACCAGCAGGGTCTCGCCGGGCCGGCCCATGAAGAACCGCTGCCGGGCCTGCGTCTCGATGTACGCCGGGTCCTTCCACTTCTCCGCCTCGGCGGAGAGTTCCTGGATCAGCTCACGCTGCCGCTGCTGGGACGCTTCCATCCGCTCGATGTCGGCCTGCTGGTCCAGGTAGACGCGGACCGGGTAGGTGTAGGCCAGGGCGAGCGCGATCAGCACCGCGAACAGCACGGTGGCGCGCCCGGTGAAGCGCCGGGGTTGGGGTGCGGTGAGCCGCTTGACGGTGCCGCCGGCCGCGGTGCGCCGGGCCGCCGCGGGGCGGCTCGCGGAGCGTACCCCCTCGGTGGCGCGGGTGGCGCCGGGCGACCGGCCGGCGGCGCGCGGCTCGGCGCGGACGCCGGTGTCCCGGACCGACGACCGGACCCGGGCCCCGCCCGCCCGGCCGGCCTGACCCGGCCGACGGGCGGGCCGCTGGCCACCCGGTGTGCGGCGCTGCTGCATCGTCACACCCCTCCCCCGGAGCTCTCGGCTCAGGCCGAACGGTAACGCGGGAACGCGCCGGCGCCGGCGTACCGCGCCGCGTCGGCCAGCTCCTCCTCGATCCGCAGGAGCTGGTTGTACTTCGCGACCCGGTCGGACCGGGCCGGGGCGCCGGTCTTGATCTGGCCGCAGCCGGTGGCGACCGCCAGGTCGGCGATGGTGGTGTCCTCGGTCTCGCCGGAGCGGTGGCTCATCATGCACATGAAGCCGGCCCGGTGGGCCAGGTCGACCGCGTCCAGGGTCTCGGTGAGCGAGCCGATCTGGTTGACCTTCACGAGCACCGCGTTGGCGGCCCGCTCGGTGATGCCCCGGGCGATGCGCTGCGGGTTGGTGACGAACAGGTCGTCGCCGACGATCTGGATCCGGTCGCCCAGCGCCGCCGTGAGGGTGGCCCAGCCGCTCCAGTCGTCCTCGGAGAGCGGGTCCTCGATGGACACGATCGGGTAGTCGCCGACGAGCTTGGTGTAGTAGTTGCTCATCTCCTCGGCGGTCTTCGCGGTGCCCTCGAAGGTGTAGCTGCCGCTGTCGAAGAACTCGGTGGCGGCCACGTCGAGGGCGAAGACGATGTCGGTGCCGAGCCGGTAGCCGGCCTTCTCGACGGCCTCGGCGATCAGGTCGAGCGCGGCCGCGTTGGTCGGCAGGTTCGGGGCGAAGCCGCCCTCGTCGCCGAGACCGGTCGACAGGTCCTTCTTCTTCAGCACCGACTTCAGCGCGTGGTAGACCTCGGCGCCGGAGCGGAGCGCGTCCCGGAAGGTGGGCGCGCCGATCGGCGCGATCATGAACTCCTGGATGTCGACGTTCGAGTCGGCGTGCGCGCCGCCGTTGAGGATGTTCATCATCGGCACCGGGAGCAGGTGCGCGTTCGGCCCGCCCAGGTAGCGGAAGAGGCTCAGCTCGGCGCTGCCGGCGGCGGCCTTCGCCACGGCCAGCGAGACGCCGAGGATGGCGTTGGCGCCCAGCTCGCCCTTGTTGTCCGAGCCGTCGATGTCGAGCATCTTCTGGTCGATCAGCCGCTGCTCGCTGGCCTCGTACCCGATGAGCTGGTCGACGATCTTGTCCTCGATGTTGGCGACGGCCTTCTCGACACCCTTGCCCGAGTAGCGGTCCTTGTCACCGTCGCGCAGCTCGACCGCCTCGAAGGCGCCGGTGGAGGCGCCGGACGGCACCGCGGCGCGGGCGATCGTGCCGTCGTCGAGCCCGACCTCGACCTCGACCGTCGGGTTGCCCCGCGAGTCCAGGATCTCCCGGGCGACAATTCCCTCGATGGTTGCCACTGAGTCGCTCCTCGTTTGTGTGTTCCGGTCCGGTATGGGCCGCGACGGTGCGGCTGAGGCAGGTGTTGAACGCAGCGTATCGGTCCCCGCCCTCGCGTACCTGCGTCGGGGCGGCACCCCGGTGACGCACCGCGAGGAACCTGACCCCACGCGGATCCTCACGTGAATCCCGCCCACGGCGGAGGGTGACACGGACATTCCCGGATTCTCCGGCCTCAACCGACAACGGGTTTGCGAGAGGTTGCGTCGATCGACAAGGCTGGGCGGCATGCCCGCCGCCTCGACGACTCTCCGCGTGCTCGCTGCCTCGGCCCTCGCGTCGCTCTCGGTCACCGGCTGCCAGGCCCTCGACGACACCGGGGTCGCCCTCGGTCGGGCCGACCTGGTCAACGACCTGACCGCTCGCATGGACCGGGCGCTGGAGCAGACCTGGGCCGCCGACTACCAGCTCAGCGGCGGGCGGACCGCGTCGATCGCGCAGACCAAGGAGCCGCTGCGCTCCTCGTACACCTGGCCGGCCGGCAAGATCATGGTGACCCAGGAGGCGGTGACCCGGTGCGCGAGCGAGGCCGGGCGCACCTCCTGCACGGTGTCGCCGCCGGTGCTGACCGCCGGCAAGCCCTCGGTGGTCGTCTACGGCGAGGCGCGCAAGCTCGGGCTGGTCACCCCGCCGGCGGTGATCCGGCTGCTCACCGACGCGGCGCTCGACCCCGAGGCGACCATCACGCAGAGCGACACCACGCTGGCCGGGCACCACGCCACCTGCGTGGACGTCACCCGGGCCGGCAACCGCTTCAACGCCTGCGTGACCACCGAGGGGGTGCTGGGCAGCTTCACCGGCGCCCTCGACGGCAAGGCGGCGGAGGTCACCCTGAGCCGCTACACGGACACGGTCGAGTCCGCCGCGTTCGACGTGCCGGCCGGGGCGGGCGTGGTCGACCGCCGCACGGCAACCTCGTGACCGACCGGCTCGACCTCCCGTCCAGCCGGAACGGTGCCGTCGGCCGGGCCGGCTTCCTGCCCGCCGCCGACCACGGCCGGCCGCCGCACCCGGACGACCTGGCCCTGGCCGTGGCCGGGCGCAAGCTGCTCACCGGCCCGGACGGCCGGTTCCCCCGGATCGGCGAGCTGACCGCCGCCGCCGACTGGGTGCCGGTCGGCACGCTGGACGGGGTCCCGGCCTGGGCGGCCGACGTGGCCGACCCCACGGCGCTGCCCGGGCGCTGGCGCGGGTGGCGGGGCCTCGCCGCCGAACTGCCCGCGGCGCCGGCGGACCTGGCCGGGCGGGCGCTCGCCGTGGTCACCTGGCGGCGTACGCACCGGTGGTGCGGGGCGTGCCGGGCCGAGCTGACCGACGTGCCGGGAGAGACCGCCCGGCGCTGCCCCGCCTGCGGGCTCACCACGTTCCTGCCGCTCTCCGTGGCGGTGCTGGTGGCGATCACCCGCCCGGGCCCGGCCGGCGGCCCCGACGAGCTGCTGCTCGTCCGGCACGCCTACGGGCCGACGTCGCTGTGGGCGCTGGTCGCCGGGTTCGTCGAGGCGGGCGAGTCGCTGGAGGCGGCCGCCCACCGGGAGGTCGCCGAAGAGGTCGGCCTGACGATCGGGCGGCCCACCTACGTGGACAGCCAGCCCTGGGCGATGTCCGGCCCGGGCACCCTGCTCACCGGCTTCACCGCCACCGTCACCGACCCGGCCGCCGAGCCGGTGGTCGACCCCAAGGAGCTGACCGAGGCGCGCTGGTTCCCGGTGGACGCGCTGCCCGCGGAGCTGCCCCCGGCGTACTCCCTGTCGCGCTGGCTGGTCGACGCGGTCGCCGCCGACGGGTAGCGCCGGCCGTCAGATGCCCAGCAGGGTCCGCAGGTGGCGGGGCGGCGGGCAGTCGTGCGCCAGCATGGCGTCGTGCCAGTCGCGCGGTGACACCCCGGCCGGTCGGGCGCGGGCGACGTCGGCCATCTCGCTGTAGCCGACGAAGTAGGTGGAGAGCTGGGTCGAGGTGAGCAGGGCCCGCCGCCACTTGCCGGCCGCCTCGCCCTCCTCCTGGAAGCCGCGCCCGGTCATCAGCGCCATGGCCTCGGACTCGGGCAGGTCCTCGCAGTGCACGAGCTGGTCGAGCAGCGCGTTGATGGTCATCCGGAGCTGCATCTTGAGCTGCTGGAGCCGGACCGGCAGCCCGCCGAAGCCCAGCCCGGCCATCAGCTCCTCGGTGTAGACCGCCCAGCCCTCGATGAACACGCCGGACTCGGTGAGCGCGCGGACCCGGGTCGGGCCGGCGTAGCGGCGGGCGTGGGCGAGCTGGAGGAAGTGGCCGGGCATCGCCTCGTGCACGGTCAGGTTGCGGATCATGTGGTCGTTGTATTCGCGGTAGAACGACTCGACCCGCTGCGCCGGCCAGTCCGCCGGGGTGGGCGCGATGCAGTAGAACGTCGGCACGTCCGCCGTCTCCAGCGGGCCGGGCGAGTCGCAGTAGGCCACCGCCACGCCCCGGGCGAACTCCGGCATCTCCTGGATCACGCACGGGTCGTCGACCAGGCTGACCAGGTCGTGGGCCCGGACGAAGTCGCTCGCCTCGTCGAGCGTGACCGAGGTGAGGTCGACGATGGTGGCGTCGTCCGGGTGCTCGGCGGCCAGCAGGTCCAGCGCCCGGCGGACCGTCTCGTCGTCGGCCGGGCCACCCACCAGCTCGACGGCCGCCGCGCGGATCTCGGCGGTGACCCGGTCGAGGTTGGCCCAGGCGCGGCGCTGGACCTCGGCCGCGCTCAGCTCGGTGTCGAGCGTGTGCCAGAGCCGCGCCTCCCAGCGGCGCCGGCCGAGCCGGGGGTCCCGCCCCGGGCCGGCGTCCGCGGCCAGGCCGCCGCGCAGCCACGCCACGAACTCCTCCAGTGCGGCGATCGCCGCGGTGGCGGCCGGCTCGACCCGGTCGTGCAGCGCGGGCGCCTCGGCGAGCAGCCCGGGCACCTCGTCGCGGATCAGCGCCGCCGTGCCGGTGAACTGCCCGACCGCCGTCTCGGCGTGGACCCGCGGCATGTCGCGCAGCGTCGCGCGCGCGGTCGCCAGGGCGTCGGGTACGGCCGCCAGCCGCCCGGCCAGGTGGGTCAGGCGCTCCTCGACCGGCGCGTACGGGCGGGCCATGAGGGCGTGCAGCAGCGGGCCGGGATTGTGCCGCAGCGGGTCCCACTCGTGGCCGCGGATCTCGGTCGCCTCGAACAGCCCCCGGTCGACCAGGCTGCTCAGCAGCGCGTGGTCGACCCGCTCCTCGACGTCGAGCGAGTCGGGGTCGATCTCGGAGAGCGCGTCGGCCGCGTCCTTGAGCATCGCCTGGTCGGCGGCGAGGGCGTCGGCGGACAGGTCGGGCAGCCGGTCGTCGTACCGGTGGTCCCCGGCCGAGGTGGCCAGCCCGGGCCGGCTCTCCAGCAACGCCTCGACGATCCGCTCAGCGAGCGGCACGAACGACTCCATGCCGACGACCCTACCGACCCCCACCGACCGCCGCCGCCTGCGTTGATCAAGAAGTTCGCGTCGGGAAGGCCGGTCCCGCCGACACGAAGCTCCTGGTCAACTCGACGGGGCGGCGCGTTCGGCGGCGCGGACGGCGTCGGCGTACGCCAGGGCGGCGCGGCGCAGGGCCGCCTCGGGGTCGATGCCGGCCTGCCTCGCGGCGGCGACCGTGGCCAGCAGGCCGGCGCCGAGTCGCGCCTCGGGGTCGACCTGCGACTCCGCCAGCGGCGGCGGGACGGCCAGGCCGATCCGGCCCGCGCGGTCCAGGATCTTCGCGGCCAGGGCGAGCGCGGGCTGGCTCAGCGCGATGCCGTCCAGCACCGACTCGCGGGTCTTCTCGGCCCGCTTGATCCGCTCCCAGTTCGCCTCGATCTCCTCGATCGAGCCGGCCTGCTCACCCGAGAACACGTGCGGGTTGCGGCGGACCATCTTGTCGACCAGGCCGCCGGCCACGTCGTCGATCGTCCAGCGCTTCCCCTCCGGCAGGTCCTCGGCCAGCCGGGCGTGCAGCAGCACCTGGAGCAGCACGTCGCCCAACTCCTCGCGGAGCGCGTCGGTGTCGTCGGCGCTGATCGCGTCGTACGCCTCGTAGCACTCCTCCAGCAGGAAGCCGGCGAGGCTGCGGTGGGTCTGCGCCCGCTTCCACGGGTCACCGCCCGGCGAGGCGAGCCGGTCCATCACCTCGACCGCGTCGAGCAGCCGGGCCCCCGGCGGATCCCACGAGCCGTACATCAGCTCCAGCTCGGCGAGACCGGGCTGGCGGGCCAGCCGCAGCCCCAGCTCGCGCGCGAGCGCCTCGTCGCCGGCCGGGCCGGCCAGCCACACCGCGCTGCCGTGCGCGGCCGCCGCGTCGAGCAACGCCTGCGTGGCGCCCTCGGTCACCACCGTGACCTCGGCGCCCGTCGACCGGACCGCCGTGGCCAGTTCACTCTCGGCGCCCGCCAGCACCGGTGCCGAGCGGACCACGTCCCAGGCGGGTGCGGTCAACAGGCCGGCCGGCAGCCGGGGCGAGGTGACGAGCAGGACGATGCGCGCGGTCATGCTCAGGGCGCCACCGACGCGCTCGGCTCGGCCGAACCCGGCTCGGTCGACTCCGGCTCCGGGGTGGAGATGTCGGTCACCTGGTCCGCGCCGTCCACGTACGGCAGGTCGTAGAGGTTGACGTTCTGCGACTGGATCTGGAGCACGGCGGGCACGGCCAGGGTCGGGTAGCGGGGGTTCACCCGCACGTCCTGCCGGTCGACCTGCTCCTTGAGCGCCTCGCTGAGGCCCACCACGGCCGAGACCTGCGGCGCGATGGAGGGGTCGGAGAACGCCTCGCGCTGCTGCTCGGTCGTCCAGCCGGGACGCGCCACGTTCGCCTTCACCAGCGCCCCGTAGACGGCGGCGGTGTCGGCGTCGGAGAGCTCCGCCTTCGGCAGCCCCTGGCCCAGCGCGTTGAAGACGTCGTACCACTCGGCGGCGAGCTTCGCGTACTCGGTGTCCGGGACGCGCAGCGCCTGGCCGATGTCGGCCGCGCTGATCTGGTCGGCCACCTGGAGCTTCTTGTCGGCGACGATCCGCTTGCCCAGGTCGAGGCCGACCAGCAGGTTGACCACGTCCTGCCCGTCCAGGTCGACCTCGCGCAGCTCGGCCGGAACGGTCTGGCCCTGCTCCTCGGCGGCCTTGACCACCCCGGCGTACGCCTGCGCGGCCTCGTCCCGGATGGCGTTGACCCGGTCGATCGAGTAGCTCGTGTCCCCGACGTACGCGGCGACGTCCGGGGCGGACCGCCCGCAGGCGGCGAGGGAGAGCGCAGCGAGGGCCGCGACGCTGGCGGCGGCGATGAGACGGCGAGCACGCATGACGGCCACTCTCTCACGCCCCGGGCCCGGCTGTGACGCCGCCCACCTCACCGCGCCCCCGCCCCCGCCGGCTGCGCCGCCACCGGCTCCCCCAGGACATCGGAGAGGAGCTGGGCACACCACTCCAGCAGCGCCTGGTCGCGCAGCGGCTCGCCGCCGACCCGGCGGGTGCTCGGCCGGGGCACGCTGACCTGGTCGAGCGCCTGCTTGTAGACCGAGTCCGGGTGGTAGCGCTTGAGCCGCAGCTGCTTCGAGTCGGGCAGCGGCAGCGGCCCGAACCGGATGTGCTTGCCCTGCATCGACACGTCGGTGAGCCCGTAGCGCCGGGCCAGCAGCCGGAACCGGGCCACCGCGACCAGGTTCTGCACCGGCGCGGGCGGCTCGCCGTAGCGGTCGGTCATCTCGGCGACCACCTCGCGCAGCCGCTCGGAGTCGCGGGCCTCGGCCAGCTTGCGGTACATCTCCAGCCGCAGCCGCTCCACGCTCACGTAGTCGTGCGGCAGGTGCGCGTCGATGGGCAGGTCGACCTTGACCTCGGTCTCCTCCTCCGTGTGCTCACCCTTGAACGCGGAGACCGCCTCACCGACCATCCGGACGTAGAGGTCGAAGCCGACGCCCTCGATGTGCCCGGACTGCTCGCCGCCGAGCAGGTTGCCGGCGCCCCGGATCTCCAGGTCCTTCATGGCCACGTACATGCCGGCGCCCAGCTCGGTGTGCTGGGCGATGGTGGCCAGCCGCTCGTGCGCGTTCTCCGTGAGCGGCTTGTCCGACGGGTAGAGGAAGTAGGCGTACGCCCGCTCCCGGCCCCGGCCCACCCGGCCGCGGATCTGGTGGAGCTGGGCCAGGCCGAGCAGGTCGGCCCGCTCGACGATGAGGGTGTTGGCGTTGGGGATGTCGATGCCGGACTCCACGATCGTGGTGCAGACCAGGACGTCGAACTCCTTCTCCCAGAAGCCGACCATCACCTTCTCGAGCGCTTCCTCGCCCATCTGGCCGTGCGCCACCGCGACCCGGGCCTCGGGCACCAGCTCGCGGATCCGGCGGGCCGCCTTGTCGATCGACTCGACCCGGTTGTGCAGGTAGAAGACCTGCCCGTCGCGGAGCAGCTCGCGGTGGATGGACGCGGCCACCTGCCGGTCGTCGTACGCCCCGACGAAGGTCAGCACCGGGTGCCGCTCCTCGGGCGGGGTGGCGATCGTCGACATCTCCCGGATGCCGGTGATCGCCATCTCCAGGGTGCGCGGGATCGGGGTGGCCGACATGGCCAGCACGTCGACCGACGCGCGCAGCGTCTTCAGGTGCTCCTTGTGCTCGACGCCGAAGCGCTGCTCCTCGTCGATGACGACCAGCCCGAGCTGCTTGAACCGGGTGGCCGACTGGAGCAGCCGGTGGGTGCCGATGACGATGTCGACGGTGCCGTCGGCGACCATCTCCAGCGTCCGCTCGGTCTCCTTGGGCGTCTGGAAGCGGGAGAGCTGCCGGATGCTGATCGGGAACTGGCTCATCCGCTCGGCGAAGGTGTTGTAGTGCTGCTGCACCAGCAGGGTGGTGGGCACCAGCACGGCCACCTGCTTGCCGTCCTGCACGGCCTTGAACGCCGCCCGGACCGCGATCTCGGTCTTGCCGTAGCCGACGTCGCCGCAGATCAGCCGGTCCATCGGGACGGTCTGCTCCATGTCCCGCTTGACCTCCTCGATGGCGGCCATCTGGTCGGGCGTCTCCTGCCAGGGGAAGGCGTCCTCCAGCTCACGCTGCCAGGGGGTGTCCGGGCCGAACGAGTGCCCCTTGGACGCCTTGCGGGCGGCGTAGAGCTGGATGAGCTGCGCGGCGATCTCGCGGACCGCCTTGCGGGCGCGGGCCTTGGACTTCTGCCAGTCCGAGCCGCCCATCTTGTGCAGGGTGGGCTGCTCGCCGCCGACGTAGCGGGAGAGCTGGTCGAGCTGGTCGGTGGGGACGAAGAGGCGGTCGCCGGGCTGGCCACGCTTGCTCGGCGCGTACTCGATCACCAGGTATTCCCGGCTGGCGCCGTTGACGGTGCGCTGGACCAGCTCGACGTAGCGGCCGATGCCGTGCTGCTCGTGCACCACGTGGTCGCCGGCCTTGAGCTCCAGCGGGTCGATGGTGTTGCGGCGCCGGCTCGGCATCTTGCGCATGTCACGGGTGGAGGTGCCCCGGCCGCCGGTGACGTCGTTGCCGGTGAGCAGCACGAACCGGGACGCCTCGTCGACGAAGCCGGCGGTCAGGCAGCCGCAGGAGACCAGCAGCTCGCCGGGGGTGGGCGCGGCCGGCACCTCCTCGGTGAGCCGGGCGCCGAGGCCGGCGTCGCGGAGCACCTCGACGGCGCGCTGGGCGGGGCCGTGCCCCTCGAAGACGAGCGCGATCGACCAGCCCTCACCGGCCCAGCGCTTGAGGTCGTCGACCACCCGGGCGGTCTCGCCGTGGTAGAGCGGGGCGGGCTGGGCGGCCAGGGTCACCGCGATGGCGTCGTCGGGGGTGACGTCGACCTCGGTCGGCTCGTCCTCCCAGGGCTGCCGGGCGGGCGCGGCGTCGGCCTCGACCAGGCCGAACGGGGCGAGGGTCCACCAGGGCTGGCGCAGGGCGCGGGCCGCCGTGCGCACGTCGGCCAGGGTCCGGAAGGCGGCGGCGCCGAGGTCGACCGGGGCCCGGCCGCCGACCGCGGCCGCGGCCCAGCTCGCCTGCAGGAACTCCTCGGAGGTACGCACCAGGTCGTGCGCCCGGGTGCGGATCCGCTCCGGGTCGCAGAGCAGCACGTGGGTGCCGGCCGGCATGCAGTCGACCAGCAGCTCCATCGAGTCGGCGCCGATCAGCGCCGGGGCGAGGGACTCCATGCCCTCGACCGGGATGCCCTCGGCCAGCTTGTCGAGGATCTCGGCCAGTTCGGGGTGCTCCCGCCCGAGCGCGGCGGCGCGCTCCCGCACGCCCGGGGTGAGGAGCAGTTCGCGACAGGGCGGCGCCCAGAGCTGCGGGACGCCCTCGATGGTGCGCTGGTCGGCGACGGCGAAGGTGCGGATCTCCTCGACCTCGTCGCCCCAGAACTCGACCCGGGACGGGTGCTCGTCGGTGGGCGGGAAGACGTCCAGGATGCCGCCGCGCACGGCGAACTCGCCGCGCTTGGTGACCAGGTCGACCCGGGCGTACGCCATGTCGATGAGCCGGCGGGCGACCTCCTCCAGGTCCGCCTCGTCGCCGGCGGCGAGCTGCACCGGCTCCAGGTCGCCGAGCCCCTTGAGCTGCGGCTGGAGCAGTGAGCGGACGGGGGCCACGACCACCCGCAGCGGGCCGGTGCGCCCGTGCGCGTCGGCCGAGCCGGGGTGGGCCAGCCGGCGCAGCACGGCCAGCCGCCGCCCGACGGTGTCGGAGCGGGGCGAGAGCCGCTCGTGCGGCAGCGTCTCCCAGGACGGGAAGACCGCCACCTGCTCCGGCGGCAGCAGGCTGCCCAGCGCGGAGGCCAGGTCGTCGGCCTCCCGGGTGGTGGCCGTCACCGCCAGCACGGGACGGCCCGCGCCGCCGGCCGACTCGTCGGCCGCGACGGCGGCGACGGCGAACGGCCGCAGCGCGGCGGGGGCGGTGAGATCGAGGCCGTCGACCTGGGCGGCACCGGAGCGCGCCAGGTCACGCGCCCGGGCCAGCCCGGGGTCGGCCAGGGCGGCGGAGAAGAGTCCGGTGAGCATCAGCGATCACTTCCAGGAGGTCGACGCACGGCGACGACCCCTCGTCCAGCCGGACGGGGGGTGCACCGTTCGAGACTATCCCGCTGCGCGGACATTCCGGGCCGCAGCCGGTGCGCCGACATGGATCTTGACGGGGGCCGGGGCCCCATGGTGCGGTGAGGCGCATGACGGGTGAGTACCGCGCGGTCTTCGACGCCGAGGTGATCTTCGCGAACGGCGGCGGGCTGCGGACCGACGGATTCCGGCTGGACATCCCGGGGCCGGAGATCACCGACGACGAACTGGCCGCGCTCCTCGTGCGGCACCTCGGCCTGCTCATGGTCGGCGAGGTGCGGATCACCAACCGGACCGTCGTGGAGGAGCCCCACAAGGGCGGTCGCGGGGTGGCCGCCCCGGCGGCCGGCGGGCGGCGCCTCGTCGAGCTCAGCCACGTGGTCACCGACGGCATGATCACCCTGCCCGGCTGGCAGCCGCCCCGGATCACCGACTGGCTGACCCGCGAGGCGTCCCGGGAGCGGTACGCGCCGGGCGTCGAGTTCCACGTGGCCCGGATCGACATGATCGCCAACACCGGCACCTACGTGGACGCCCCGGCGCACCGCTGGGCGGACGGCCCCGACCTGACCGGCGTCCCGCTGGATCGCCTCGCCGACCTGCCCGGGGTGGTGGTGCGCGTACCGGCCGGCACCCGGGCGGTGGACCGGCTGCTCCTCGCCCCGTACGAGGTGGCCGGCCGGGCGGTGCTGCTGCACACCGGCTGGGACAGGCACTTCGGCACCGACCGGTACGCCGGCCCCGATGCGCCCTACCTGACCGCCGACGGCGCCGACTGGCTGGTCGAGGCGGGAGCGGCGCTGGTCGGCATCGACTCGATCAACATCGACGACATGACCCCCGCGGCGGCCGGTGAGCGCCCGGCCCACAGTGCCCTGCTCGCCGCCGGCATCCCGATCGTGGAACACCTGACCAACCTGACGGCCTTACCCCCGGAAGGCTTCCGCTTCACGGCCGCCCCGCCGCGCGTGGCCGGCATGGGCACCTTCCCGGTCCGCGCCTTCGCCGCCATCGACTGAGAGATCTTGGTATGAGGTGGCCCCTCTGGGGGCCGTTTCCTACCAAGATCGCCTCTCAGTAGCGGACCGCGATGCGGCGATTGGCCGCGTCGACGCGGATCTCGCCGCCGTACGGGATGATCAGCTGCGGGTCGGTGTGGCCGAGGTCGACGTCGAAGACCACCACCGGGTCGTCGGCGTACGGCGCGAGGGCCCGGAGGATCGCTTCCCGCTGCGCCTCGCCCCAGGCCCGGCGCTCGTCCAGGGTGTGCGGCCGGTCGAAGTCCCACGCCTTGGGACGGCCGACCACGATCGCCGGGAAGCCGGCGAGCAGCCCGCGCTCGCCGAGGTTACGCACGATCCGGAAGACCTCCTGTGCGCCGGGCAGCTCGTTGGACGTCTCGACGATCAGCACCGATCCGGCCAGCTCGGCCGCCGAGGGCACCCGGTCGGTGGCCAGCAACCAGTGCACGATCTCCAGGCAGCCGCCCCAGGTGCGCCCCTGGACCACCCGGGCCGGCCCGTGCCAGCGCCAGCCCTCGCCGGGGAACATCACCGGCTCGTCGGCGAGCGTCGCCGGGTCCCGCCAGTCGCGCGGCTCGTCGCCCCACTCGGGCGCGGGAGCCAGCTCGTACCAGCCGGAGGTGAACAGCGCCGCGCGCAGCGAGTCGACGGTCAGCGGGTGCGGCGCGCCGGACCGGCCGAGGTGCACCAGCACCGACCCGCCGTGGTAGGCGACGATCCCCAGCCGGTGAAGGTGGTTGAGGACGTTGGTGTTGTCGGAGTAGCCGTAGTAGGGCTTCGGGTTGGCCCGTAGCACCGCGTCGTCCAGGAACGGCGTGACGGTGATCAGGTCGTCCCCGCCGACCGTGGCGAGCACGGCGGTGATGCTGGGGTCGGCGAAGGCGGCGGTCAGGTCGCGCGCCCGGTCCCGCGGGTCGGCCCCCAGCTGCCGGGTGGTCGGGTACTCCACCGGCTCCAGCCCGAACTCCTCGCGGAGCCGGCGCAGGCCCAGCTCGTGGACGTGCGGGAAGAGGCCCGGCAGGCCGGCGGAGGGCGAGACGACCGCGACCCGGTCGCCGGGCTTCGGCTTCGGGGGATAGCTGGGCAGCACCATGATCCGAAGCTATCGGTCCGGGCCAGCGAATTCCGCCCGGAGAAAGCGCCCGAGCCGGGCATATGCGGGCAATAGGCTGAGCGCGTGGACGAGGCGCAGCGGAACCTTCCGGTACGCGACTGGCTGCCCCGGACGGCGGCGCTGCTGCTCGGCACGCTGGCCCTGGCCACCGCGTTCATCGCCGCCTACGTGGGCGCGCTGCACCAGCCCCGGCCCCACGACGTGCCCGTCGGGGTCGTCCTCGGCGACCAGCGCGCGCAGGCCGTGCTGGCCGCCGTCCGCCAGCGCACCGACAAGATCGAACCCATCGAGTACGACGACCCGGGCGCCGCCGACGACGCCCTGACGGGCCGCGAGGTGTACGGCGTGCTCACCTCCAGCCCCGACAACGGGTTGCGCCTGGCCACCGCCAGCGCCTCCGCCCCGGTCGCCACCGAACTGGTGACCCAGCTGCTCGGCCAGGCCGCCCAGCAGGCGCACCTGCCGATCCAGGTCACCGACGAGGTGCCGGTCGAGTCGACCGACCCGCGCGGGCTGGTCCCGTTCTACCTGGCGGTCGGCCTCGTGCTGGGCGGCTACCTGGCCTCCACCGCGCTGGGCCTGAGCACCGGCACCGCCCCGGTGAGCCTGCCCCGGGCCGGGCTGCGGATCGCCGCCCTGGCCGTCTACTCAGTCGTGCTGGGCGTCGTCGGCGCCACCGTCGTGGGCCCGGTGCTCGACGTCTGGCACCACGACATCCCGGCCGTCGCGGCGGTCGGCGCGCTGGCCGTCTTCGCCGCCGCCATGGTCGCCAGCGCCGTGCAGGCATGGCTCGGGCTGCTCGGCACCGGCCTCGTGATCCTGCTGCTGGTGGTGCTCGGCAACCCCGGGTCGGGCGGCATCTACGCCCCCGAGTTCCTGCCGGCCTGGATGCGCGGCATGCACCGGTGGAACCTCCCCGGCCTGACCACCGACCTGATCAAGTCGGCGGTCTACTTCGACCGCCGCTCGATGGGCTGGACGCTGTCCGGGCTCGCCCTCTGGGCGTTGCTCGGGCTCCTCGGGCTGGTCACCGCGACGATCTTCCGGGCGCACCGGCGCGCGGTCCGGGCCGGCCGCGCCCGCCCGGACACCGCCGGCGGGCCACCCGGCTGAGCCGGTCGGCCGGTCCCAGAATGCAGATCGTCACGCGATCCCCCTCCTTCGGCCGGGGCTCGCGCGGATACCATCCAGGGAGTCGGACAGCGCTGTCCTTCGTACTCGCGTAAGGAGCGCACCGTGACCGACCAGCACGACCACGACGGCCCCGACGCCGCTCTCCGGGCCGACATCCGCCGCCTCGGCACGCTGCTCGGGCAGACCCTCGCCCGGCAGGAGGGCCGCCCCCTGCTCGACCTGGTGGAGGAGATCCGCGCCCAGGTCCGCTCCGACCCGCCGGCCGCCGCCCAGCGCCTCGCCGGGCTCGACGTCACCACCGGCACGAAGCTGGCCCGGGCCTTCTCCACCTACTTCCACCTGGCCAACATCACCGAGCAGGTGCACCGGGCCCGCGACCTGCGCCGGCGGCGGGCCATGCACGGCGGCTGGCTGGACCAGGCGGCCAAGATGATCGCCGAGCGTGGGGTGCCGGCCGAGGAGATCGCCGCCGCGGCCCGCCGGCTCGCGGTACGCCCGGTCTTCACGGCCCACCCCACCGAGGCGGCCCGCCGGTCCATCCTGTCGAAGCTGCGCGCGGTCGCCGACGAGCTGGACGCCGAGACCGCCAACGCGATCCTCTACGGCGCCAGCGACGAGGGGCCGGCCAACCGGCGCCTGGCCGAGCTGCTCGACCTCATGTGGCAGACCGACGAGCTGCGGCTGGACCGGCCGGACCCGACCGACGAGGCCCGCAACGCCATCTACTACCTGCGGGACCTGCACGCCGAGGCCGCCCCGCAGGTCCTCGACGACCTCGCCGACACGCTGCGCACCCTTGGCGTGGAGACCTCGCCGACCGCCCGCCCGCTGACCTTCGGCACCTGGATCGGCGGCGACCGGGACGGCAACCCGTTCGTCACCCCGACGGTCACCCGCGAGGTGCTGCGCATCCAGCACGAGCACGGCATCGCGGCCACCGAGAAGGCCATGGACGAGCTGATCAACGAGGTCAGCGTCTCCCGCCGGCTGCGCGCGGTCTCCCTCGACCTGTCCGCCAGCCTCGCCGCCGACCTGGACGCGCTGCCCGAGGTGGCGCCCCGGTTCCGGCGGGTCAACGCCGAGGAGCCCTACCGGCTCAAGGCGCGGTGCGTGAAGGCGAAGCTGGCCAACACCCGGGAGCGGCTGCGCGCCGGCACCCCGCACGTGCCGGGGCGGGACTACCGCGGCTCGGCCGAGCTGATCGCCGACCTGGAGCTGCTGCGCGCCTCCCTGGCCCGCAACTCCGGGCAGCTCACCGCCGTGGGCCGGCTGGCCTCCACCATCCGCACGGTCTCCGCGTTCGGGCTGCACCTCGCCACCATGGACGTCCGGGAGCACGCCGAGAAGCACCACGAGGTGCTCGCCCAGCTCTACGCGGCGGTCGGCGAGGTCTCCGACTACCCGTCGCTCACCCGGCTGGAGCGCACCAAGCTGCTCGCCGACGAGCTGACCGGCCGGCGGCCCCTCTCCACCCAGGACAGCCCGCTCACCGAGAGCGCGCAGAAGACCTTCGACGTGTTCGGGACGATCCGGGACGCGCAGGACCGGTTCGGCGCCGAGGTGATCGAGTCGTACATCATCTCGATGACGCTGGGCGTGGACGACGTGCTCGCCGCGGTGGTGCTGGCCCGCGAGGCCGGGCTGGTCGACGTGCACAGCGGCCGGGCCCGGATCGGGATCGTGCCGCTGCTGGAGACCCCGGGCGAGCTGAACGCCGGCGGCGAACTGCTCGACGAGCTGCTCTCCCTGCCGGCCTACCGCGCCCTCGTCGCGGCCCGCGGCGACGTGCAGGAGGTGATGCTGGGCTACTCGGACTCCAACAAGGAGGCCGGCATCACCACGAGCCAGTGGTCCATCCACCGCGCCCAGCGCGCGCTGCGGGACGTGGCGGCGCGGCACGGCGTACACCTGCGGCTCTTCCACGGCCGGGGCGGCACGGTCGGCCGGGGCGGCGGCCCCACCCACGAGGCGGTCCTGGCCCAGCCGTACGGCACGCTCGACGGCGCGATCAAGGTGACCGAGCAGGGCGAGGTCATCTCCGACAAGTACACGCTGCCCGCGCTGGCCCGGGAGAACCTGGAGCTGACCGTGGCGGCGGTGCTCCAGGCGACGCTGCTGCACACGGCGCCCCGGCAGCCGGCCGAGATGCTGGAGCGCTGGGACGCGACCATGGACGTGGTCTCCGAGTCGGCCTTTCGGTCCTACCGGTCGCTGGTCGAGGACCCGGACCTGCCCGCCTACTTCTGGGCCTCCACCCCGACCGAGCTGCTCGGCGCGCTCAACATCGGCTCCCGGCCGGCGAAGCGGCCGAACACCGGCGCCGGGCTCTCCGGCCTGCGGGCCATCCCCTGGGTGTTCGGCTGGACGCAGACCCGGCAGATCGTGCCCGGCTGGTTCGGTGTGGGCTCCGGGCTGGCCGCCGCGCGCGCGGCCGGGCTGGAGGACGTGCTGGCCGAGATGAACCGGAACTGGCACTTCTTCCGCACGTTCCTGTCGAACGTCGAGATGATGCTGACCAAGACCGACCTCACCATCGCCCGGCGCTACGTGGAGACCCTGGTCCCCAAGAAGCTGCACCCGATCTTCGCCAAGATCGAGCAGGAGTACGAGCTGACCAAGCAGGAGGTGCTGGCGGTCACCGCCTCGCCCGCCCTGCTGGACAACTCACCCGTGCTCCAGCGCACCCTCGCCGTACGGGACACCTACCTGGAGCCGCTGCACCACCTCCAGGTGGCCCTGCTGCAGCAGTACCGGGACTCCGGCGCCGCGGGCCGTGCGGTGGCCACCGCGCCGGGCGGGCGCCGCGCCCCGAACGACGGCACGGCGCTGGAGCGGGCGCTGCTCACCACGGTCAACGGCATCGCCGCCGGCATGCGCAACACCGGCTGACCAGGGTCGACGACGAAGGCCCCGGTCCCGCCGACCGGGGCCTTCGTCCTCCCGGGCGCGCTACCAGTCGCCGCCGCCGAAATCGCCGCCGCCGAAGTCCCCGCCGCCGAAGTCCCCGCCGCCGAAATCGCCGGCGGCGTAGTCACCCTGGTCGGCGAAGTCCTGGCCCTGGTCGCCGAAGTCCTGACCCTGGTCGCCACCCTGGTCCCCACCCTGGTCGCCACCCTGGTCCTGGCCGTCGTTGAAGCCCTCCTGGTAGCCGGCCTCGTAGCCGTAGCCCGGGTCGGCGAAGGCGGGCGAGAAGAGCGCGTCGGCGATCAGGATGCCGCCGAGCACGCCGGCCCCGGTGCCCAGCGCCGTCTTCCACCACGGCGTCGAGTACCAGCCGGCCGGCACCGGGCGGCCCTGCCAGTTTCCGCCCGGATAGTAGTAGGGAGTCTGGTTTCCCGGCTGGGGGCCGGCCCGGTAGGTCTGCCCCTGCACGTTGACCTCGCGCTCCTTGGTGAGCATGCCCGCGCCACGCGCGGCGGCCAGCGGCGGCAGCTCCGGGCCCGGGTCGATGCCCATGGCGGTGCGCGCCGCCCGGATGTACGCCAGCCCCTCCAGCGCGGTCTCCCGGGCCAGGGCGAACTGGTGCGGGGTGCCCGCCTGCTCCAGCTGGGAGCCGGCCGCGTTGTAGCGCTCACCGGCGTCGGCCAGCGCCTGGCGGACCGCCGGGGCGTCCCCGTGCAGGTTCATGAGCTGCCCGCCGAGCCGCTCGTACCAGCGCTGCGCCTCAGCGCGGGCGTCGGCCAGCTCGGTGGCCCGCCGGGACCTGCTCCCCCACCGCCAGAACACCAGGGCACCTCCGAGCATCAGGATCAAGACCACCCACAGGGCAACCTCCATGACCTCGAACGTACCCAGCGGGCGCACGTCGTACCCGTTTGGCAAGCTCTTCGGCATGAGCTTCTCGACGCTGGCCGTGGTGGTGCTCTGCCTCGCCGCGGGCGGCGCGGTGGGCTGGCTGGCCGCCCGGTCGCGCTCGGCGACCGAGATCGCCCGGCTGGAGGCGACCCTGGCCGCCACCCGGGAGGGCGAGGGGCGGCTGGAGCAGTCCATGCGGGCGCTCAGCTACGAGGCGACCGCGCAGTCCCAGGAGGCGGTGGCCCGGGCGGTGGCCCCGCTGCACGACACCCTGCGCCGCTACGAGCAGCGGGTCGCCGAGCTGGAGCGCGACCGGGTCGACGCCTACGCCGAGCTGCGCGAACAGGTGCGGTCGATGAGCGCGGTCTCCGGCGAGCTGCGCACCGAGACCAAGCAGCTCGTCGCGGCGCTGCGCGCCCCGCAGGTCCGCGGCCGCTGGGGTGAGCACCAGCTCCGCCGGATCGTCGAGGCGGCCGGCATGTTGGAGCACTGCGACTTCAACGAGCAGGTCACCGCCGCCACCGACCACCAGGGGGTCCGCCCTGACCTGGTGGTCCGGCTGCACGGCGGCCGCACGGTGGTGGTCGACGCCAAGGCGCCCTTCGACGCCTACCTGACCGCGATGGAGGCGCGCGACGAGCGGGGGCGGGACACCCACCTCGACGCGCACGCGCGGCACCTGCGGGCGCACGTCGACGGGTTGGCCGCCAAGACCTACTGGGCGGCGTTCGACCAGACCCCCGACTTCGTGGTGCTGTTCGTTCCCGCCGACCCGTTCCTCGACGTGGCGTTGCAGCGCGATCCGTCGCTGCTGGAGCACGCCTTCGCCCGCAACGTGGTGCTGGCCACGCCGGCCACGCTGGTGGCGCTGCTGCGCACGGTGGCCTACTCGTGGCGGCAGGAGGCGCTGGCGCGCAACGCGGCCACCGTGCACTCGCTGGCCCGCGAGCTCTACGGGCGGCTGTCCACCCTGGGCGACCACGTCGGCAAGCTCGGCGGCGCGCTGGGCGGTGCGGTGACCGCCTACAACCGGGCGGTCGGCTCGCTGGAGGCGCGGGTGCTGGTCAGCGCCCGCAAGCTGGCCGAGTTGGGCGTCTCCGACCAGGAGCTGGCCGCCCCGGCCCAGGTCGAGCTGGCGCCGCGCCAGCCGCAGGCCCCGGAGCTGGTGGAGACCCCGTCCACATCGGTCGAACGGACGGCAGTCATCGACGATTGACACTCACCACGTGACGACGACGGCCGATCGGAGTCACGGAGTGGTCACAACCTACTTCGGAGTAGTGACACCGACAGGGCCAGCCCGAAGGATCGCTGTCACGCGTGCCCTGTCTCCTGAAGGGCCCTGTTCTCTGGAGGAAGAGAACGTGAGTCAACCTCGTAACCGGAGCCGGCGTACCTCCGCCGCGCTCTTCGCCTCGGTCCTGGCGGCCGGCGCCATGACCGTCGGGGGTGGTGCCGCGACCGCGAGCGCAGCCCCCGCCGCCGCCCCCGACGCCTCACAGCCGACCGCCGCCGAGACGCTGGGCGCCCACGACGCCAAGCTGCTCGATGAGGCGGAGGCGAAGCACGCCCCGACCGTCACGCTGATCATCGCCGCCAAGAAGGGCTCGGCCAAGAAGGTCGCCGACGGGCTGGCCGGTCTGGGCGCCACGGTCAGCCAGCGCTACGACCAGGTCGGCTACCTGCTGGCCAAGGTTCCCACCCCGAAGGTCCTCAAGGCCGCGACGCTCCCCGGCGTCTCCGCCGTCGACCTCGACGAGACCATCAAGCTCCCCGACCCGGCCCCCGAGGCCGCCCCGGCCGGCGCGAAGACCGCCAAGCAGGGCGCGACGCTGGCCGGCCCGGGCGCGGACACCGGCGCGGTCAACCCGTACATGCCCACCAACGAGACCGGCGCGGAGGCCTTCAAGGCCGCGCACCCGGAGTGGGACGGCCGCGGCGTCACCATCGGCATCATGGACTCCGGGGTCGACCTGGACCAGCCGGCGCTGCAGACGACCACCACGGGCGAGCGCAAGATCGTCGACTGGGTGACCGCGACCGACCCGCTCGAGGACGCCACCTGGCGCGCGATGATCACCGAGGTGGCGGGCCCCTCCTTCACCACCGGCACCGGCGCCTCCGCCCTCACCTGGACCGCCCCCGCCGGCACCTACCGCTTCAACACCTTCCGCGAGTCGATCACGGCGGGCAGCGACCCGGCCGGCGACGTCAACCGGGACGGCGACACCACCGACTCCTGGGGCATCCTCTACAACCCCGTGAACCACGACATCCGGGTGGACGTCAACCAGAACCGCGACTTCACCGACGACGAGGTGATGCGGCCGTACAAGGAGAAGTTCCAGGTCGGCCACTTCGGCACCGACAACCCGGCCACCGCGGTGCGGGACCAGATGCCGTTCGTCGTCGAATACCGCGAGGACGTCGACACCACCCCGGCCGGCGGCCCCGGCCTGGCCGACTACGTGAACATCGGCATCATCGAGGCCACCCACGGCACCCACGTCGCCGGCATCACCGCCGCCAACGACATGCTGGGCAACAGCGCCTTCGACGGCGCCGCCCCGGGCGCCAAGCTGGTCTCCGCCCGGGCCTGCTCGTGGGGCGGCGGCTGCACGGCCGCAGCGCTCACCACCGGCATGGTGGACCTCGTGGTCAACCGCAAGGTCGACGTGGTCAACATGTCGATCGGCGGCCTGCCGGCGCTCAACGACGGCTCCAACGCGCGCGCCAACCTCTACGACACGCTGATCACCACCTACGGCGTGCAGATGTTCATCTCGGCCGGCAACTCCGGCCCGGGCCTGAACACCGTCGGCGACCCCTCGGTCGCCAGCAACGTGGTCAGCGTGGCCGCCAACATCAGCAAGGACACCTGGCTGGCCAACTACGGCTCGGTCGTCCGCAAGGGCAACGCGCTGTTCAACTTCTCCTCCCGCGGCCCGCGTGAGGACGGCGGCTTCAAGCCCAACGTGACCGCCCCCGGCTCGGCCATCTCCACCGCGCCGACCTGGCAGCCCGGCAACCCGGTCCCCGAGGCCGGCTACCCGCTGCCCCCGGGCTACCAGATGCTGAACGGCACCTCGATGGCCTCGCCGCAGGCCACCGGCGCCGCCGCGCTGCTGCTCTCGGCGGCCAAGGCCACCGACAAGGGCGTCACCCCGGCCGCGCTGCGCCGGGCCATCTACACCTCCGCCAAGCCGCTCGCGGGCGTCCCGACGTACGCGCAGGGCTACGGCATGTTCAACGTGCCGGGCGCGTGGGGCCTGCTCGCCTCGGGCGTGCAGACCCGGACGTACACCTCCGAGGCGCCGGTCTGCACCGAGCTGTCGGGGAACCTGACGAAGTACAACAAGGACTCCGGCCAGTTCGAGCCGAACCCGAACGTGGGCACCGGCATCTACAACCGCTGCGCGGCCGGCAAGGGCGGGCAGAAGGTCAAGGAGAGCCGCTACTACGACGTCAAGCTGACCCGCACGAGCGGCCCGAACAAGGGCCTCAAGCACACCGTCGCGTTCCGCGGCAACGACGGCACCTTCTCGGCCCCGCAGGTCGTGTGGCTGCCGCTGAACAAGACCGTCACCGTCAAGGTGAAGGCCAAGCCGCTGACCGCCGGCGCGCACGGCGCGATCATGACCGTCGACGACGTGTCCACCTCGGTGGTCGACTTCGAGGTCGCCACCGTCGTGGTCGCCTCGAACGCGGTCTCCGCCCCGGCCTACTCCTTCTCCACCGGCGGCTCGGTCGAGCGGAACGGCTTCACCTCGTACTTCGTGACGGTTCCGGAGGGCGCGGGCGCGCTCCAGGTCAACCTCTCCGGCATCGCCACCGGCTCGCAGACCCGGTTCATCGCCATCAACCCGTACGGCGTGCCGGTCGAGAGCACCGCGAGCACCGCCTGCTACACCAACTTCTCCGACGCCGCCGCCTGCAAGCCGCAGGAGCGGGACTACCAGAACCCGATCCGGGGTGTGTGGGAGATCGAGGTCGAGGCCCGGCGCACGTCGCCGGCGCTGGACAACCCGTTCCAGCTGCAGGCGCGGGTGCAGGGCGTCACGGTCGAGCCGGCCGTGGTCGAGCTGCCGTCGGTGACCGCCGGCGCCCCGACCGAGGTGAGCTGGGGCCTGACCAACGCCTTCGGCCCGGTCCAGGTGACCGGCGTCGGCGGCCCGCTGGC
This sequence comes from Micromonospora sp. AMSO31t, assembly GCF_008868175.1. Classification (GTDB taxonomy): domain Bacteria; phylum Actinomycetota; class Actinomycetes; order Mycobacteriales; family Micromonosporaceae; genus Micromonospora. The sequence continues at coordinate 2,178 of NZ_WBKT01000015.1, read as the reverse complement.
CAGCGTGCACGCCGAGCGGCCGAGCATCGCCACGGGCGGTCGCCAGGAATACACGGTGGACGTCCCGGCGGGCGCCACCTCGTTCACCGCGCGGATCGGCAACCCGTCCGACCTGAGCGCCGACCTGGACCTGTCGGTCTTCCTCGGCGCGACCCGGGTGGGCCAGTCGGCCGACGGTGACTCGGAGGAGGCGGTCACCCTGTCCAACCCGGCCGCCGGCACCTACCGGGTGGTCGTGGACGGCTACGCGGTGAGCGACCCGACCACCGCGTACGACTACCGCGACTCGTTCGCGTCCCCGGCGCTGGGTTCGCTCTCCGCCCCCAGCACCCCGCTGTCCCTGGCCAACGGCGCCACCGCCACCCTGACCGGCACGGTGACCGCCAAGTCGGCGCCGGCCGCCGGCCGGGAGCTCTACGGTGACCTGGCCGTCACCACCGTCGAGGGCGCGGTCGTCGGCCGCGGCTCGGTGGAGGTCGGTGCGGTCAACTGACCCGCTGAACCCAGGAGCCCCGCCCCCCGTCCGGGGGGCGGGGCTCCGCCGTTTCCGGCCCGCTGCGCGGGGCGTCGGGTCAGGCCCGGCGGGCGGATTCGACGACGAAGGGGGTGCCCTGCTGGCAGGTGGTCATCATGCCGGGCTCCGAGCGGCCGGTGACCTCGACCCGGGTGCCGGGCTTGAGCAGGTCGCGCGGGCCGCCGATCAGCAGGTGGTCGTCGATCAGCAGGCAGTTCGGCTCGACACCGGCGCGGATCGTCCCGCTGAGCGTGGTGGCGCCGGGGCCGGGCGGCTTCGACGGGCCGCCCTTCCAGGTGGGATTCGGGCGGCTCGGGCCGGGGTCGGGCTGGCTGGTCACGGGGGCGGCTCCTGTCGGGCTGGGGCCGGGATCGGGCTGGCAGGCGGGCCATGTCTCGCACCGCCCGGTGCTGCTGGTCGCCGGGGTGGCCACCGTCGGGCTGGGGCCGCCGGGCTCGCTGCCGGGGCCGGCGCAGGCGGTCAGCGCCACGCCGGCGAGCAGGGCGACGAGCACCGTCCGAGGAGTCTTCATGACCGGTTGGACGTGGTCGGCGGTGGTTTCGTTCCGGCCGGTCAGCCGCGGGCCGCCGCGGCCTTGAGGTCGCGCTTGAGTTCCTGCGGCAGCGAGAAGGTCAGCCGCTCGTTGGCGGTCGTGATCTCCTCGACGTCGGCGAAGCCGCGCTCGGCCAGATGGGCGAGCACCTGCTGGACCAGCTCGTCGGGCACGCTGGCGCCCGAGGTCAGCCCCACGGTGCGGGCTCCCTCCAGCCAGGCGTCGTCGATCTCGTGCGCGAAGTCGACCAGGTGCCCCGCGCGGGCGCCGGCGTCCAGCGCCACCTCGACGAGGCGGACGGAGTTGGAGGAGTTCCGCGAGCCGACCACGATCACCACGTCGCAGTCCGGGGCGATCTCCTTGACCACGTGCTGCCGGTTGGAGGTGGCGTAGCAGATGTCGTCGCTGGGCGGCGACTGGAGCAGCGGCAGCCGCTGCTTGAGCCGGGCCACGGTCTCCAGGGTCTCGTCGACCGAGAGGGTGGTCTGGGAGAGCCAGACGACCTTCTCGGGGTCGCGCACGGTGACCTTGTCGGCGCCGTCCGGGCCGTCCACCAGCTGGATGTGCGCGGGCGCCTCACCGGCGGTGCCGACGACCTCCTCGTGCCCCTCGTGGCCGATGAGCAGGATGTCGTAGTCCTCGGCGGCGAACCGCCGGGCCTCCTGGTGCACCTTCGTGACCAGGGGGCAGGTCGCGTCGATCGCCTTGAGCGAGCGCGCCTTGGCCTGCTCGTAGACCTCGGGGGCCACGCCGTGCGCGGAGAAGATGACGGTGGCGCCCTCCGGCACCTCCTCGTTCTCCTCCACGAAGATCGCGCCCTGGGCCTCCAGCGTCTGCACCACGTGCTTGTTGTGCACGATCTGCTTGCGCACGTAGATGGGAGCGCCGTAGAGCTTCAGCGCCTCCTCGACGGTCTGCACCGCCCGGTCCACGCCCGCGCAGTAGCCGCGGGGCTTGGCCAGGAGCACGCGCTTGCCGGTCCGGGGAGTCGTCTGCGCATCAGTCACCCGACCATCGTACGTGTCTCCCTCGGTCCGGCCGGACTGCGAGCTGTGCCACGTCCGGGGCACGCCCCCGGCTGACGGGGCGTCGTCGGGGGTGGGCCTTAGGG
>NZ_WBKT01000014.1 GCF_008868175.1 Micromonospora sp. AMSO31t | reverse complement strand
CGGCGGCGTCGTGGTGGGCGGGGTCGTCGTCGGAGGAGTGCCGCCGCCGGAGCAGGACGCGCCGTTGACCGTGCAGGTCAGCGGCGCCTTGTACGCCCCGACGCCGTTGTAGCCCCAGCTGAAGCTGGCGCCCGGGGCGAGCGGCCCGGCCCAGCTCTTCTTGACCGCCACGTAGTGGTTGCCGCTGCTGGTGACGTCGGCGTCCCAGGAGCTGCTGATGGTGGTGCCGGCGGGCAGGTCGAACTCGACGCGCCAGGTGGCGACGCTGGCGCTCGTGCCGTTGGTGACGGTCACCCGCGCCTCGTGACCGGTCCCCCAGTCCTGCACCTTGGTGAATGTGGCGGTGACGCTGCCCGCGGCGGAGGCGGTCGCCATCGGCACCGCCGCGACCGCGAGCGCGACCACGGCGCCGGTGGCCCACAGGGCCCGGCGGAGCGATCTCTTCATACGGCGTCTCCCCAAACAGTTAGGAAACTTTCCAGATTGGATGCTGAGACGCTACTCACGCGTCACCACTTCGTCAAGATGTAGATGCATCGATTCCTCGGGACCGGTGTCGATCGGCCCCCGCGGCCCCGTAGCCTCGTGCCATGACCGTTTTCGACGTGCAGATCGACGCCCTCGCCGGCGGCCCGGCCGACCTCGGGCGCTACCGCGGCCGCGCCCTGCTGGTGGTCAATGTGGCCTCCCGCTGCGGCCTCACCCCGCAGTACGCCGGCCTCCAGGCCCTCGCCGACGAGTACGCGGACCGGGGCCTGACGGTGCTCGGCGTGCCGTGCAACCAGTTCGCCGGCCAGGAGCCGGGCAGCGCCGCCGAGATCGAAGAGTTCTGCCAGGTCAACTACGGCGTGACGTTCCCGCTGACGGAGAAGGTCGACGTCAACGGGCCGCACCGGCACCCGCTCTACGCCGGGCTGGTGTCCACTCCGGACGCCGAGGGGCACACCGGTGACGTGCGGTGGAACTTCGAGAAGTTCCTCGTCGCGCCGGACGGCACGGTGGCGGCCCGGTTCGCCCCGACGGTGACCCCGGACTCCCCCGAGCTGCGCGCCGCCGTCGAGAAGGCGCTGCCGGTCGGCTGACACCGGTTTGTAGAGAACCTTCCTTGACCGCCCATCGAGCTGTAGCTAAGTTTCAATGACCCCCGGACGAGGAGGTCATGATGGAGCGCAGAAGGTTCCTGGCCGGTGCCGGTGCGGTCACCGCCGGCGCGGTGGTCGCGACGGGCCCGGGCACGCCCGGGCAGGCCGTGCCCGGCATCCGCCGGGTGGCGACCGGCTTGGACGTGCTTGTCGATTCCGGATTCGCCGCACTGGCCGGCCAGCGGGTGGGGGTGGTGTCCAACCCCACGGGCGTGGACTCGGCCTACCGCCACCTGGTCGACCTCATGCACTCCTCGGGCAGCGTGCAGGTCGTGGCGGCGTTCGGCCCCGAACACGGTTTCCGCGGGTCGGCCCAGGCCGGCGGCAGCGAGGGCACCGGGACGGACGCCCGCACCGGCATCACGGTCTACGACGCGTACGGCGCCAGCCAGGCCAAGTGGGAGAGCATGTTCACGTCCGCCGGCGTGGACACGGTCGTCTTCGACATCCAGGACGTGGGCGCCCGCTTCTACACGTACATCTGGACGATGTACACGTCGATGGTCGCGGCGGCCCGGGTCGGCAAGCGGTACGTCGTGCTCGACCGGCCCAACCCGGTCGGCGGGCGGGCACGCGGGCCCATGATGACGCCCGCCTTCACCTCGGGCGTGGGGCTGAAGGAGATCGTCCAGCAGCACGGTATGACCGTCGGCGAGCTGGCCCGGTTCTTCAACACGGAGTTCCTGCCCGCCGACGCCGGAGGCCCGGTCGACCTGGAGGTGGTGCGGTGCCGGAACTGGAAGCGTGACCGGCTCGCCGCCGACACCGACCTGCCGTGGGTGATGCCCAGCCCGAACATGCCGACGCCGGACACGGCGCTGGTCTATCCCGGCACCTGCCTGTTCGAGGGCGTCGCCTCGATCACCGAGGGCCGGGGCACCTGCCGCCCGTTCGAGCTGATCGGCGGGCTCGCCGACGACTTCGACCACCACTGGGGAGACCGGCTCAACGCCCGGAACCTGCCGGGTGTCGAGTTCCGGGAGGCGTACTTCTCCCCGACCGCGGCGGGGCAGAAGCCGGCCCTGCTGAACAAGCTGTGCGCCGGCGTCGAGGTCAAAGTCGTCGACCGGGCGGTCTACGACCCGATCCGCACGGCGGTGGCCATGCTGGTGGAGGCGCACAAGTACCCCGCGTTCGCGTGGCGGTTCGACTCGTACGACGCCGTCCGGCCGTACTGGGTGGACAAGCTGACCGGCTCGCCCCGGCTGCGCACGATGATCGACGCCGGAGCCGACGTGGACGACGTGGTCGGCGCCTGGGCCGCCGAGCTGGCGGCCTTCGAGCGGAAGCGGCGCCCGTACCTGCTCTACTGAGCCGACGACGGGCCCGGGGTGCGCGCACCCCGGGCCCCACGCCGCTCAGCCCGCGGCGGAGCGGAAGACCGGGTAGTAGCCGCCGGACTGTCCCGCGGCCGTCGGGTGGTACGAGACCGTGAGGTTCAGGACGTTCAACGCGTGCAGCCACTTCGTGCCGTAGCTGCACAGCTGGTGGCCCACGAAGATCGAGCGGACGTCGGCGAACGTGAAGCCGGCCGAGGTGGCCGCCGTGCGGGTGATGTCGTCGACCAGGTTGATCCCCTCGTTGATCTTCGCCCGGGAGGTGGCGCTCAGTCCGACGCAGACCGTGCCGAGCTGGTAGAAGACCGGGTAGCCGACCACCACGACCCGGGCGGAGGGCGCCCGGCTCCGGATGCCGTTGTAGACGGTCGCCAGCTTGCCGGGAAGCTGCGTGCGGGCCTTGTCCTCGGCGGCCTGGATCGCCGCCACGCACTGGGCCTCACCCTGGAGCACGCAGGTGCTCATGATGCTGGCGAAGCCGACGTCGTTGCCGCCGATGGTGACGCTGACCAGCGTGGTGGTCGAGGAGAGCGCGGAGAGCTGGTTGTTGATGACGTCCGTGGTGGTCGCGCCGGAGCAGGCGACCGAACGGTACGAGGCCGGCCTGATGTTGGTGTTGTAGAGCGCCGGGTAGGCGTTGTTGCTGCGCAGGCAGGACCCGCTCTCGGAGGTGTAGCTGTCGGCGCCGACGCCGGAGGCGTACGAGTCGCCGAGAGCGACGTAGCGGTCGGCCGGGGCCGCCTGGGCGGGGGCGGCCAGGGTCAGCGTGATGCCGAACGAGGCGGCGAGGGTCAGGGCGAGGGTGGCAAGACGGGATCTCCGCACGTCGCACTCCTGGGGGTGGGAAGTGGTGGTGAGAGATAGATATCAATGAATCAGGTCCCGGCGGAAGATCAACATTTCGCGAGGGCTGCCCATAGACCCTTATCACTACAAATCATTGCCGGGGTGCTGAGCAAGGCTGAAGGTTTTCGCCACGGGGCGACGGCGGCGCACCTCGCGCCGGACGTGAGAGTTATAGGCTGAACCGGTGATTCGGGCTGTGATCGTGGACGTCGACGACACCCTGTGCCTCACACAGGCCGCTTCGTTCGCGTTGGAGAACGAAGTTCTGGCGGAGCTGGGCCGGCCCCCGATGCCCCGGCACGTGCATCTGTCCACCTGGGGCGAGCCGCTGCTGGACGCCATGCCCACAAGGTCGCCCGGCCTCGACCTGCCCCGTTTCTCGGCGCTCTATCGGCGCGCGCTGAAACGGCACATCGCCGACGGTCGCCTGGATGTCATTCCGCCCGAGAACCTTCGCGCGCTGGACGAGTTCGTGCGGCATGGCCGGGCGGTGTTCCTGCTGACGTCGCGGACCGAGGACGAGGTCCGGCACATGTTGGCGGCCGACCACGTCCTGGCCGAACGAGTCGGTGGCATCTACCATGCCGGCAACACGCGCTTCCGCAAGCCGGATCCGCGGGCCTTCGACGAATTGCTGGCGACGACGGGAATACCACCACGCCACTGCGTCTATGTGGGGGATTCACCGGGCGACGCACTGGCCGCCGGCGGTGCGGGCCTGCATTTCGTCGGCTGCCTGCAGAGCGGCGTCCGGAAACCGGCGGACTTCGACTCCCGTTACGTCGACGCCTTCATCGATGCCTTCTCCGACATCGTCGGTGTGGTCCAACAACTCGACCAGTTCACTACCGACGCCGGCCCGGTGGCCGACGATCAGGTGGCGCAGCAAGCCGGATGACGTCTGCGTACTAGGCTCGGCGGGTGCGGTTGATCACCGGGGACGACATGACGGCGGCCGAGCGGCGCCTCGACGGGCGGCTGGTCCGCACCCCGCTGCTGGACGCGCCGGTCCTCGGCGCCGACCTGGGCCTCCGGCTCGCCGTGAAGGCCGAGAACCTCCAGCACACCGGGAGCTTCAAGGTCCGCGGCGCCACGAACGCCCTGCTCGCCCACGCCGAACGCCACGGCACACCGGCCGGGCTGGTGGCGTTCTCCGCCGGCAACCACGCGATCGCCGTGGCCCACGTGGCCCGCGCCGCCGGCCTGCCCGCGGTGGTCTGCATGCCGCCGCACGCGGTGCCCGGCAAGCTGGCGACGGTCCGCCGGCTCGGCGCCGAGGCGGTGCTCACCGACGACCTGCTGGCCACCGCCGAGGCGGTCGCCGCCGAGCGCGGCTTCCACCTGCTCGCGCCCTTCGACGACCCGGACGTGATCGCCGGTCAGGCCACCGTCGGGCGGGAGATCCTGGCCGACGGCCCGCCCCCGGACCTCGTGCTCGTGCCGGTGGGTGGCGGAGGGCTGATCAGCGGGATCGCCGCGGCGATCCGGGCCGGGTCACCGGGGACGCGGATCGTCGGAGTGGAGCCGGACGGGGCCAACGCCATGTCGTACGCGCTGCGGACCGGGACCCGCACCTTGCCGGCCCGCCCCGCTTCGGTCGCCGACGGCCTCGCCGCCCCGTTCGCCGGGCGGCACACCCTGACGCACGTCCGGGCGCTGGTCGACGCGGTGGTCGAGGTGCCGGAGGCGGCCGTGCTGCCCGCCTGGGCCGAGCTGGTGGAGGCCACCAAGCTGCTGGTGGAGCCGGCCGCCGCGGTCACCCTGGCGGCGCTGCGGGCGGGGCTGGTCGAGGTGGCGCCCGGCGAACGGACCGTCCTGGTGCTCAGCGGCGGCAACGTCGCGCCGGCCGTGCTGGCCACCCTCGGCTGACAGGTCGGACCGGGCGGCGACAGGCCCCGCCCGTTCTGTCGCTCAGACCGGGCGGCGGCCGGCGAAGCCGCACTCCACCCGGTGGTACCAGCGAATGTCGGGGTCCCCCTCCAGCCAGCACCAGAGGACCGCCCGGCCCTCCCGCTCGCCGGGGAAGTCGAGCAGCACCGGGGCGATCCCCTTGACCTGGATGCCGTGCTGGTGGAACTCCTCCACGAGGGCGTGCAGCCGGGCCTCCAGGGCCTTCACCTCGGCCAGCCCACCGAGGACGCTGGCCCCGTGGTCGGCCAGGTCCATCCGCAGCTCGGCCAAGTCGGCGCGGAGCCGGATCAGCTCGTTGACGCGCGGCCGCAGGGTGGCCACCAGGTGTCGCGCCTGGGCGAGAGTGAACACCGCGCCAGTATGGGGCACGCCGGGACATCCCCTCCGGGTCGCCGTGCCGGCGGGGTCAGTCGGCCTGGGCGGCGAGTTCGCGGGCCCGGTCGCGGGCCGCTTCGAGGGCCGCCAGCATGGCCGCGCGGACGCCGTGGTTCTCCAGCTCCCGGATGGCGGAGATGGTGGTGCCGGCCGGCGAGGTGACCGCCTCGCGGAGCTTCACCGGGTGCTCGCCGGAGTCGCGCAGCATCACGGCGGAGCCGATGGCGGTCTGCACGATCAGCTCGTGCGCCACCTGGCGGGGCAGCCCGAGCAGGATGCCCGCGTCGATCATGGCCTCGACGAGCAGGTAGAAGTACGCCGGGCCGGAGCCGGAGAGGGCGGTCACCGCGTCCTGCTGGGACTCGGGCACCCGGAGGGTGGCGCCGAGCGGCTTGAACATCTCCTCGGCCAGGGCCAGGTGCGCGCCGGTGGCGTGCGCGCCCGGCGAGATCGCGGTCATCGCCTCGTCGACCAGGGCCGGGGTGTTGGTCATCACCCGCACCACCGGGGTGCCCTCGGGCAGCCGGCGGTTGAAGAAGGCGGTGGGCAGGCCGGCGCAGAGCGAGATGACCAGCTTGTCGGCGGGCACCTTCGGGCCGATCTCGTCCAGCAGCGCCGCCGCGTCCTGCGGCTTGACCGAGATGGCGAGCACCTCGGCCTCGTCCACCGCGGCCAGGTTGTCCACCACCCGGACGCCGTACCGGGCGGCCAGTTCCTCGGCGCGGGCGGGTCGCCGGGCGGTGGCGAGCAGCCGCTCGACCGGCCAGCCGGAGCGGAGCAGCCCGGAGAGCATCAGCTCACCGATCTTGCCCGCGCCGATCACCGCGACCGTGTGCACCTCGGGTGCCATGAGCCGTACCCCTCTCCGTGGAGGTGCGGCGCGGCGGGGCCTCGCCGGAGGACCCGCCGCGCCGCCCGCCGTCGGTCAGCTGCCGAAGAAGACCTCGGCCTCGGCGTACCGCTCCAGCGGCACGGTCTTCAGCTCCCGGGTGGCCTCGGCCAGGGGGACGCGGACGATGTCCGTGCTCTGCATCGCGACCATCTTGCCCCAGTCGCCCTCGTTCGCGGCGTCGATGGCGTGCAGGCCGAGCCGGGTGGCGAGCACCCGGTCGAACGCGGTCGGGGTGCCGCCGCGCTGGATGTGGCCGAGGACCACGGTGCGGGCCTCCTTGCCGGTCTTCGCCTCCAGCTGCTCGGCGAGCCACTGGCCGATGCCGCCGAGGCGGACGTGGCCGAACGCGTCGAGCTCCTGGTTGTGCAGCACCATCTGGCCGTCCAGCGGCTGGGCGCCCTCGGCGACCACGACGATCGGGGCGTACTGGTGCTGGAAGCGCTTCTCGACGTAGCCGGCGACCTGCTCGACGTCGAACTGCCGCTCGGGCAGCAGGATCACGTTGGCGCCGCCGGCGAGACCGGCGTGCAGGGCGATCCAGCCGGCGTGCCGGCCCATCACCTCGACGACCAGCGTGCGGTGGTGGCTCTCCGCCGTGGTGTGCAGCCGGTCGATCGCCTCCATGGCGATGTTCACGGCGGTGTCGAAGCCGAAGGTGTAGTCGGTGGCGCCGAGGTCGTTGTCGATGGTCTTCGGCACGCCGATGACGTGGACGCCCAGCTCGTGGAGCTTGGTGGCCACCCCGAGGGTGTCCTCACCGCCGATCGCGATGAGCGCGTCCACGCCCTGCGCGGCGAGGTTGTCCTTGATCCGCTCCACGCCGCCGTCGATCTTGAACGGGTTGGTCCGGGACGAGCCGAGGATGGTGCCGCCGCGCGGCAGGATGCCACGGACGTCCGCGATGCCCAGCGGCCTGGACAGGCCCTCCAGCGGACCCTTCCAGCCGTCCCGGAAGCCCACGAACTCGTGACCGTAGGTGGCGACGCCCTTGCGGACCACCGCCCGAATCACCGCATTGAGACCTGGGCAGTCGCCGCCGCCGGTGAGCACGCCGATACGCATGATCTGCTCATCCTCCTGGAGCATCAGGTGAAGCCCGGATAAGCCCCAGGATATGTGTCAGATCAGACCATCGGCGCCGTTGCCGGCCCGGGGCGGGCCGTCACTGCGCACTGTAGTCGGCGTGGGTGCCCGCCGACACCGCGCCCCGGCCCGTCCCGGCCCCCGGACCGGCTACCGGTCAGTAGCTGACCTCGTGGTTCTCCCCCGCCTCCGGCGGCTGCCCGGTGACCGCGGCCCGGGCCAGGCCGAGCAGGTTCACCACGGTGTTGCCCGGGGCGTCCCAGTACTCGGCCGAGCCGGCGTGCACCCGGATCAGCGTGATGCCCGGGGTGTCCAGCCCGTCCGGGAACCAGGCCTTCAGCAGCGGGCTCCACAGCCGCTCGGCCCGGGCCCGGTCCCACTGTTCGACGGCCGTGCCGGCCACCGACACCCAGGCGTGGTGCCGCTGGTCGGAGAATCCGACGTTGACCTGCGGGTTGACCCGGATCTGGCGGACCTTCGCGGAGTCCGCGTACGCGAAGAACCACAGGTCGCCGTCGAACTCCGCCTCCTGGAGCCCCATCGGGCGGCTGACCAGCCGCCCGTCGACTGCGGTGGTGGTCAGCAGGCAGATTCGCGCGTCCCGGATCAGCTCGGTGACCCGGCGGCGGCCGTCCTCGGCGCTGGTCGGCTGCTGGCTCATGCGCCCTCCCTCGGCGTTCGGTTCGAGGCGAACCCTGCCCGGGACAGAAACGGTCAAACCTGCCGACAGGTCACCGGGTGGTCATGGCTCGCCAGCGGGCCAGGTTGTGCCGGGCGTCGACAAGCGCGTCGTGCCGGTCCGCGTCGGCGTCCGGCAGCCGCGGCCGGCCCCGGTCGTCCCAGAGCTGGCGCAGCTCCTTGGTGAACCGGGGGATCTCCCGGGGCAGCGCCGGCATCGCCCCCCAGAGCTGGGCCAGCACCACGTGGTCGTACGCCGCGTACCAGGCCCAGAGCTCCAGCTGCTCCCCCGGCCGGTCCCGGACCGGCGCCATGAGGAACTCGTGGAGGTCGTCGCGGATCCGCTCCCGGGACCGCCAGGCCCGGTCGGCCGGCGAGGGGAGCTTGTCCAGCACGTTGCGGCGCACCCAGGGCACGGCCCGGGAGTCGTCGAACTCGGTGGAGACCGCGTAGAACTCGCGGCCGTACTCGTCGACGACGCCGATCGACACCAGGTCGACGATCCGGCCGTCCTCGATGAATTCGCAGTCGTAGAAGTAGCGGTAGACCATCGGCACCATCCTCGCCCACCGCCGTCACCCGCCGGTCGCCGGGGCCGCCGCCGAGCTGGGACGGCAGGCCACGGCAGCTGGGGACGGTCACGGAAGTGTCTCCAGGGGTGTACAGCACGCGACGGGACCGTCATGATCTGATGTGTACCGCTACCGGACGCCGAACCGGTTGAGATACCTCGCGCCGGGGATGACAGGTTCACCCGGTGCGCGGGTTGTGGTCCTTGACCGGGGAGGGGTTGGGCCGTGGAGATGCGCCTGCCGGAGCCGGGTGACGCGCTCACGGGCGTCGAGATGTTCGCCGGGCTGGAGCCGGAGGTGCGGCAGCGGGTCATCGCCGCGGCGGTGCCCCGCACCTACCGCAAGGGCCAACTGCTGTTCGTCGAGAACGACCCCGGCGAGTCGCTGATCGTGCTGCGCCGCGGCGCGGTCGCGGTGTTCCGCACCGCCCCGACCGGCGAGCGCGCGGTGCTGTCGGTCATCCGGCCGCCGGACGTGCTGGGCGAGGTCTCCCTGTTGGACGCCTCCACCCGGTCGGCGTCGGCCGAGGCGATCGAGGACTGCGCCGCGCTGGCGCTGTCCCGGCCGGCCTTCATGGAGCTGGTGCACTCCAACCCGCGCATCCTCGACGCCGTGATGCGCTCCCTGGGCCAGCTGATCCGGCGGCTCACCGAGCAGAACGCCGACCATGTCTTCCTCGACCTGCCCGGCCGGGTGGCCAAGACGCTGGTCCGGCTGGCCGGCGAGAGCCAGGCCCCGATGATCACCATCGAGCTCAACCAGAGCCAGCTCGCCGAGATGGCCGGCGGCTCGCGACAGAGCGTCAACCAGGCCATCGGCTCCTTCGCCAGCCGCGGCTGGCTGCGCACCGAGGGCCGCCGGATCGTGGTCACCGACGTGGCCGCGCTCCGCCGCCGCGCGGGCATGAACGACCGCTGAGCGCCGCCCGGTGACGGGCCGGTGGGGCCGGCGGGTCCACCGCCGGCCCCACCGTCGGCGTCACTTCCCCGTGGTGTCGGCCGGCGGCGCGCTCGGGCCGGGGCCGATCTTCTTCGGGTCGGTCTCCTTGGTCGGGGTGGTCGTCGTGGTCTCGGTCGATCCCGTGCCCGGCTGCTCTACCATGCCCTTTTCCTCCAGTTCGGCGAGGGTGACGGCGTCGACGTCGACCGTGTCTCCCGGCGTCCACACCGTCCCTCGTGGATCGGTCCAGGAGGCGGACAGCCGGACGTGCACGGCACTCTCCCTGTCGACGGAACTTCCTGGTACGGAAGACTAGACCCGGCCGATCAGCCGTGACGTCCCGCCGACCCGTCGGGTACCCGACTGCGCGGTCGCGCGGGACGATGGGGACCTCACTCGTACGGAGCTGGACATCGACCTCACCTGTGGACACTGCTCCCGGACCGCCGGACCGGACGACCGTTACTGCGGCGGTTGCGGCCGGCCCCTCGCGGCGACCTGCCCGGGCTGCGGTCACGCCAACAACGCCGAGGCGAACTTCTGCACCAACTGCGGGCAGCCGCTACGCGACCACGCGGTCTCGGTGCAGGAGGACCGCCGGCAGGTCAGCGTGCTCTTCATCGACATCGTGGACTTCACCGCCTACGCGGAACGCGCCGACCCGGAGCAGGCTCGCGGGCTCCAGCAGGTGTACTTCGGCACGGTGCGCCGGCTGGTGCACCAGTACGGCGGCGTGGTGGAGAAGTACATCGGCGACGCGGTGATGGCGCTGTTCGGGGCGCCGGTGGCGACGGACAACGACGCGCTGCGCTGCGTACGGGCGGCACTGGAGCTGCAACGGAGCCTGGCCCGCCAGCCGGCCGGCCCGCACCCGCCGCTCGGCTTCCGGGTCGGCATCGCCACCGGCGAGGCCCTGGTCGACCTCGCGGCCGCCCGCGACGGCGGCCAGGCGTTCGTCACCGGCGACGTGGTCAACACCGCGTCCCGGTTGCAGGGGCTGGCCCCCGCCGGCGGCGTCGTGGTCGACGAGAGCACCTGGGCGGCCACCCGGCACGAGATGGAGTACGCCGACCAACCCCCCGTGACGCTGCGGGGGCGGTCGGCGGTCACCCGGCTCTGGCTGGCCGTGCGCGCCCGGCCCCGCCGCGACGGGCAGACCGCCGAGCTGACCCCGATGGTCGACCGGGACCACGAGCGGGGCCTGCTGGTCAGCGCGCTGCACCGCACCGTCACCGAACGCACCTCCCAGCTGCTGACCGTCTTCGGGCCGGCCGGGGTGGGCAAGAGCCGGCTGCTGCGCGAGCTGGCCCGGCACGCGGCGAACCTGCCCGGCGCGCGGGTGACCTGGCTGATCGGCCACTGCCCGCCGTTCGGGGAGAACGTCACCTACGCCGCCCTGGCCGACATCGTCCGGAGCTGGATCGGGCTGCCCGACTCCGACGATCCCGCCGCCATGCGCGAGCGCCTGCGGGACCGGCTGGGCCGGCTGGCCGACCCGCACGCGGTGCGGCTGGCCGAGGCGTTGGGCCCGCTGGTCGGCGTGCCCGGGGAACGGCTCACCTCCGCCGAGACGGAGGCGGCCTGGCGGCGGTTCCTGCTCACGCTGGCCGCCACCGGTCCGACCGTGCTCGTCTTCGAGGACATGCACTGGGCCGACGAGACGATGCTCTCCTTCGTCGAGCAGCTCGGCGCGGCCGCCCGCAACGTGCCGCTGCTGGTGATCGCCACCGCTCGCCCGGAGCTGCGGGAGCGGCACCCGGCGTGGACGGGCACGATCAGCGGCGCGATGTCCATCTCGGTGCCGCCCATGCACGACGGGGACATCGACACCCTCTACTCGCTGCTGCTCGGCCACGCCACGCTGCCGGCGGAGGCCCGCGGGCCGCTGCTCGAGTTCGCCGACGGCAATCCGCTGTACGCCCAGGAGTACGCGCGGATGCTGCTCGACGGCGGGCTCGTCGACCGGACGACCGCCCTCCCCCCGCTGGACCCGATGGGTGGCACGGGGATGCCGCGGACCGTCCAGGCGGTCATCGCCAACCGGCTGGACCTGCTCGACGCGGCCGACCGGGCGGTCCTGCAGGCCGCCTCGGTGGTGGGCGTGCAGTTCTGGGCGGCGCCGGTGGCCCTGGCCCTGGGCCGGCCCGCGGAGTGGGTGGAGCGGGCGCTGCACCGCCTCCAGCGCCGCGACCTGGTCTACGAGCTGCCCACCTCGACCATGCCGGGCCAGCCCGAGTACCGGTTCCGGCACATCCTGGTGCGCGACGTCTGCTACCAGCGGCTGCCCCGGGCGGAACGGGTCACCCGGCACCAGCGCACCGCCGACTGGCTCGAACAGCTCGCCGACGGACGGCAGCACGACCTGGCCGAGGTGCTGGCCAACCACCGGTGGGCGGCGCACGAAATCGCCCGCACGGTCGGCCTCGACCCGGCCCCGTACGCCCGGGCCACCCGGTCGGCGCTGCACCGGGCCGCCCGGCGGGCGTACGCGCTGCACGCGCTGGACACCGCGGCCACGCTGGTGGGCCGCGCGCTGGCGGTGGAGTGCGGACCGGACCCGTCGCTGGAGCTGTTCGAGGCGGAGCTGGCGTTCTACCGGGACCAGGACGGGTTCCTGGTGGACGGGGGCAGCGACTCCCTCACCTCCCTCGCGGACCGGCTGGCGGGGGCGGGCGACCTGCCGGGCGCGGCGAAGGCGTGGCGGTTGCTGGCCACCGCGGCGTGGGCCCGGGCGGACCGGTCGGAGACGCTGCGCTGCCTGGACCGGGCGATCCGGCTGCACGCCGAGCTGCCGGACAGCGAGGACAAGGTCGGCGCCCTGCTGGAGCTGGCCCGGATGCACATGCTCGACGCGGAGGCCGAGCCCGCGTGCGCCGCCGCCCGGGCCGCCGCCGAGCTGGCCGAGCGGCTGGAGCTGCGTGAGGCGCGGGCGAACGCCCGGATCACCCTGGCGGTGGCGCGCTACCAGGCCGGCGTCGACGGGGCGTACGCCGAACTCGCCGAGGTGACCGAGGAGTGCCGGGTGGAGCGGCTGACCAGCCGCCGGCGCGCCGTGCACAACCTGGCCTGGGCGCTGCAGGAGGAGGGCGACCTGACCGGCTCGGCCCGTCTGGTCGACGAGCAGCGCTCGCTGGACCTGGCCGGCGAGCACGGCCTCACGGTCAGCTTCGCCGACCAGTGGACCCGGTCGTACTACAGCGGCGACTGGACGGCGGCCTTGCGGATGGCCGAGGGGTCGACCCGGCGCCCGACCGACGAATGGGACCTGCACATCGTGGCGGTCTCCGGCTGGATCCGCGCCCTCGGCGACGCGCCCGCCGGTGACGGCACGGACGACGCCGGCGCCGACCTGGTGGACCAGGCGCTGGTCGCCGCCCGGCGCAGCGGCTTCCTGCGGGTGCTGCGGTCCACCGTGGCGCACGCCGCGTTGTGCCGGGCGGTGCAGGGCCGCCGGGACGAGGCGCTGGAGCTGCTCGCCGAACTCGACGCCGACTGGCGGCGGACCCGGATGATCCCGTTCGCGGAGTGGGTGCCGGCGGTCGGGCACGTGGCGGGGGTGCTCGGTGGGGAGGCGGCACTCCTGGTCCGGGACCTGCTGGCCCGGGCTCCACGGACCACGCGCTGGGCGCGGGCGGCCGGCCGGTCCGCCGACGCGGCGCTGGCCCGGCGGGACGGCGACACCCGGAGGGCCGCCGGCCTGTTCAGCGCGGCGGCGGAGAGCTACGGCGACATGACCGACGTCACCGACCACGTCATCGCGTCCGCCCTCGCGGTGGGGCCGCTGGCCGAGGTGGATCCGGCGGCCGCGGCGGAGATGCTCGCCCGGGTGCGCGCCTTCGCCGAACGGCACGCCGCCGGCGGCCTGCTCCGGATCGCCGGGGCCGGCTGACGTCAGGCGGGCACCGGCTCCGGGGGCCGGGCCTTCGCCTTCTGCGCGTACATGTCCACGTACTCGCGGCCGGAGAGTTCCATGAGCTCGTACATGATCTCGTCGGTGACGGCGCGCTCGACGAACCGGTCGCCGGACATCCCGGCGTAGCGGGTGAAGTCCAGCGGGGCGCCGAAGCGGATCCGCACCCGGCCCAGGTTGGGGACGATCTGACCGGTCGGCTGGATGGCGTCGGAGTTGAGCATGGCCATCGGCACGACGCGGGCGCCGCTCTCCAGGGCGAGCCGGGCCACCCCGGTCTTGCCCCGGTAGAGGCGGCCGTCGGGCGAGCGGGTGCCCTCCGGATAGATGCCCGCGATGCCGCCGGAGCGCAGCACCGTGAGCTGGGTGTCCAGCGCGGCGCGGGCCGCCCGGCCGCCGGAGCGGTCCACCGGGATGGTGCCGGAGCCGACGAAGAACATCTTGGTCAGCCAGCCCTTGAGGCCCCTACCGGTGAAATATTCGGCTTTCGCGATGAATGTAACTTTTCGCTTGACGATCAGCGGGGTGAAGATCGAGTCCGAGAACGAGAGGTGGTTGCTGGCCAGGATCACCGGGCCGTCCTCCGGGACGTTCTCCAGCCCCTCCACCTGCGGGCGGAAGATCAACCTCAGCAGCGGGCCGAGGATGATGTACTTCAGCAGCCAGTACAGCACCGGGGTCCTTCCAGGCGGGAGCGGTGACGGGCCACGATCGCCGGCGCCGCCGGGACCGTACCCGGGGCGCCGTCGGCGAGCGGGACTGTCGGGGAAGAGCGTACGAAGAGGGAGCGGCACGCCACAACGCACTCCCGGAACCGGGTCCCGACGTGTCAGGATTCAGGGCACGACGATGCGGCGAAGGGGGTGTCCGGTGTCAGGGGGTGGGCCCCGTCGGGGACGGCGGGACAACGGGCTCGACGCGGCCGAGTACGCGGTCGCGGGCGACGTCGATCCGCGCGTCGGTGAGCACCTGCTCGACGTGCTCGCCGCGGGCGGGATCGCCGCCTACCTCCAGCCCTCGGCCGACCTCAACCCGGTGACCCGCACCACCACGGTCCCGTCCCGCCCGATCGACCGGCTCTACGTCGACCGCTCGCACCTGACCACCGCCCGCGACTACCTCACGCAGCTCAGCGACGAGGAGGGCCGCGAGCCGGCCCGCGACGACGAGCCGGACATCGAGGCCGAGTGGGCGAAGATCGTCGCCGGTTTCCACACCGCGCCGAGCGGCGGGAGCCACCCCTGGCCGGCCGCGGAGGACGTCGACGAGCCGGTGGACCCGACCACCCCGGGCGGCGGCGCACCGGGCCGTGCCGAGGAGACCGCCGGTCCGACCGCCACCGACGTGCGCCGGCTGCCCTACGCGGCGGACGTCTCCGGCATCTCGCTGAGCCCCGGGCGGCAGGACGAGCCCTCGCTCCTGGACGGCCTGGACACCTTCGGCGCCGACCTGCCCGGCGGCGAGGACGAGGAGCACTTCACCCCGCCACCGCCGCCCCCGCTGCCGCGCTTCTCGAAGTACGCGGTGCTGGGCGTGCTCTGCATCGTGGTCGGGTTCCTGCTGTTCCTGTCGCCGACCGTGCTGTCGGTGGTCGACCCGTCGGTGGTGACGCTGCTCGGCTTCACCGGCATCCTGGCCGGCTTCGTGATGCTGATCTGGCGGCTGCGCCCCGGCGACTCCGACGAGCACGACCCGGACGACGGCGCGGTCGTCTGACCCCGCTCGGCACCGGCCGCCCGGATGGCGGGACACGCGCGTCCCGGGCCGGCCGTGTAACAGGGGTGTAACTTACTGTCAGTAGGAATACCGCTGAACGTCACTTCGCGCACCGGCTGTCCGGGTTGTGCGCCTCTTCCGGTGGTCGGTCCTCTGCTGATCGGAATGCCCGAGATGCGACAGAGTCCCCTCGTGGTGGTCGCCAACCGCCTCCCCATCGACGACAGTGTGGCGCCGGACGGCGCCTTCGAGTGGCGCCGCAGCCCCGGCGGCCTCATGAACGCCCTGCACCCCCTCCTCCGGCACACCCCGGCGACCTGGGTGGGCTGGGCCGGCGGCACCGGCCCGGCCCCGCACCTGCCCGACGTGGACGGGGTCCGGTTGCGCGCCGTCGCGCTCAGCGGCGAGGACTTCCGCGACCACTACGAGGGCTTCGCCAACGCCACCCTCTGGCCGCTCTACCACGACGCGGTCGAGCAACCCGAATATCACCGGCGCTGGTGGGAGGCGTACCAGCGGGTCAACCAGCGGTTCGCGGAGGCCGCCGCCGAGGTGGCCGAGCCCGGCGGGCTGGTCTGGGTGCAGGACTACCACCTCCAGCTCGTGCCGGGGCTGCTCCGCGACCTCCGCCCCGACCTGCGGATCGGCTTCTTCCTGCACGTGCCGTTCCCGCCGCCGGAGCTGTTCATGCAGCTCCCCCGCCGGGCCGAGCTGCTGCGCGGGATGCTCGGCGCCGACCTGATCGGCTTCCAGCGGGCCCAGGCCGCGCACAACTTCGCCCAGCTCGCGGCGAAGGTGCTCGACCTGCCCGCCACCGACCGGCGGATCGGCGTCGGCGACCGGGTGGTCCGCATCGGCGCCTTCCCGGTCTCCATCGACACGGCCGAGATGGGCGCGCTCGCCGCCCGGCCCGACGTCGCCGACCGGGCCCGGCGGCTGCGCCAGGATCTCGGCGACCCGGAGCGGGTCATCCTCAGCGTCGACCGGATGGACTACACCAAGGGCATCGAGCAGCGGCTCAAGGCCTACCACGAGCTGCTGACCAGCGGCGACGTCAAGGTCCGGGACACCGTGCTGGTGCAGGTGGTGGTGCCCAGCCGGGACCGGGTGGCCCAGTACCAGGTCCTCCGCGACCGGGTGGAGCACCAGGTGGGCCGGATCAACGGCGAGTTCGGCCGGGTGGGCGAGCCGGCCATCCACTACCTGAGCCAGCCGTTCGACCGCACCGAACTGGTCGCCCTCTACCGGATCGCCGACGTGATGGCGGTGACCCCGCTGCGGGACGGGATGAACCTGGTGGCCAAGGAGTACGTGGCCGCCCGGGTCGACGGCACCGGCGCGCTGCTGCTCAGCGAGTTCGCCGGGGCGGCCGCCGAGCTGGCGCAGGCGTACCTGGTCAACCCGCACGACCTGGACGGGCTCAAGGCCGCACTGCTGGCCGCCCTGCGGGCCGCGCCGGACGATGTCGCGGCCCGGATGCGGGCCATGCGGGAGCACCTGAGCCGCAACGACATCCACACCTGGGCGGGCTCCTACCTGAGCGCGCTGGAGGAGACGGCCTTGGTCACCCGGCGCACCAGGGTCGGCTGACCCCGCGCTCAGCCGAGGGCGGGCGCCGGGTCCTTCTCCAGCCAGTCGAGGATCGCGTCGACCGGCTCCCGCCAGCGGGCATCGAGCATCAGGTCGTGCCCCATGCCGGGAAACAGCAGCGGGGCCGAGGCGTAGCGGCGGGCCGCCCGGGTCAGCGCGGCCGCCGGCACCACCCGGTCGTCGGGGCTGCCCAGCACGAGCACCGGCGGGCGGCCCACCGCCGGCTCCGGCTGCCGCCCGGTGAGCAGCTGCCACTGCGCCCGGCGGCCGGCCCGGCCCAGCCGGGCGAGGTGGCGACGGGCGTCGGCGTCGGGCAGTTCCCGGCTGAACAGCTGCCGGCGGTTCAGGCGCAGGCCGGCGCCGAACACCGCGGGCACCGTGCCGGCCGGGTTGCGGCGCAGCGCCGTGCCGAGGGTGCCCCAGCCGCCGAGCACCGGCGCCACCAGCACCGCCGCCCGGGCCGGGTAGCGGGCCAGGGCGTGCGCGACCACCCGGGCGCCGGCGCCGTGCCCCACCAGCACCGCCTGCCGCGGCAGGCTCGCCGCCACCTGGACCACGTCATGGGTGTACGACCGCAGCGTCGCCCCCGGCGCCGGCTCGCTGCCGCCGTGCCCGCGCAGGCTCAGCGCGTACGCCGGAAAGCCGCGCCCGGCGGCGTGCCCCAGCCAGTGCTCGGCGAACGCCCACGCCCCGTGCCCGAACCCGGGCACGAACAGCAGGGGCGGCTTCGCCTGGTCCAGCTCGGGCACCGCCGCGACGACCTCGCGGCGGGCCGGCCGCTCCGGACGGGCCCACTCCCAGCCCCGGACGACCCGCACCCGCTCGGCAGTCACTTGTCCTCCAGGTCTCGGAGCGCCCGCTGGAGCGCGCGCAGGTAGTCGGCGTGCCCGACCTCGAACCAGTGCCGGGTGCTGTCCTTCACCCGGCCCGAGTACCGCTCGCCGAGACCGGCCGCCACCCGCTGGCCGAATGCGGCGGCCCGGTCCGGGCGGGTGGCGCGCAGGGTGAGCAGCCGGGCGAAGAGCACGCTCTGCCAGTGCGAGATGGGGAAGATGCCGGAGTCCGGCTGCACCAGGCCCACGACGGCCAGGGTGGGGTGCCCGGCGGCGAACGCGTTCAGCCAGAGCCGGGGCCGGCCCGAGCCGTCCGCGTCGCCGAGCACCCGGCCCTCCAGGAACTCGAAGCGCGGCAGGTAGCCGGTGGCGAAGACGACCAGCTCGGGGTCGATCTCCCGGCCGTCGGCCAGCACGACCGTGCGGTCGCCGAACCGCGCGACGTCCGGCACGGGGCTGATCTCGCCGTGGCCCACGTAGTAGACGAGCTGGCTGTTGGCGATCGGGTGGGTCTCGTAGACCCGGTGGTCGGGCCGCGGCAGGCCGAACCGGGTCAGGTCGCCGACGGTGAGCCGCAGCGTCCAGTGGTAGAGCCACTGCCGCACCCGCAGCGGCACCCGCAAGGCGAGCAGCGTGTCGTTGACCTGGTCGGCGGGGCGGCCGAGGACGTACTTCGGGGCGTACCAGTAGCCGCGGCGGGTGGAGTGCCAGCAACGGGACGCCTGCTGGGCCGCCTCGACCGCGATGTCGCAGCCGGTGTTGCCGGCGCCGACCACCAGCACCCGCTTGCCGCGCAGCTGCGCCGGGTCCTTGTAGGACGAGGCGTGCATGACCTCGCCGCGGAACTGCTCCAGCCCCTCGTAGCGGGGCAGCTTCGGCGACCAGTTGTGCCCGTTGGCGAGCACCACGCCGGCGTAGCGGGAGGTGCGCTCCGGGCCGTAGCCGCCGGTGCTGCGGGTCGTGACGTCCCAGCGGTCCCCCTCGACCGGCTCCACCCGGACCACCTCGGTGCCGAACCAGACATGCTGGCGCAGGTCGAAGTGGTCGGCGTAGCGCTCGAAGTAGGACAGCAACTGGGCGTGGTGCGGGTAGTCCGGCCAGTCGTCCGGCATCGGGAAGTCGGGGAACTGGGTGAACGGCCGGGACGAGATGAGGTGCGTGCTGGCGTAGACCGGGCTGCGGTCGTGCCGCCAGTTCCACGCCCCGCCGACGCCGGTCTCCCGCTCGTAGCAGTCCACGCCGAAGCCGGCCTCGCGGAGGTTCTTCACGGCGGTCAGGCCGCTGGCCCCGGCGCCGATGACGCAGACGGTGTCGCCCCGGTCGGAAACCGGGCGGCCGTCCCGGGTCGGGGCGACCGTGGGGTCCGGGTCGGGACGGCCGAGGTCGGTGGAGGAGGACACCGGGGAATCTCCTTTTGTGCGGCACGAGTGCCGGGTCGGTGCGAAATCCTGCCGACAATGCGCGCCGTTGTCCAGCCGCCGCAGGGTGGAGTGTTGCGGCGACCCGTTTCCGTGGCGCTGCGTGACGAGCCGAGCGATCACTCAGCGTGTGGCCTGGCCACCGCTCCCCACCGCACCCTCGGCCGCCTTTGCTCTGCAGCCATGCGCGCAGCACCCTGCTGAGCTGCCGCTCCCCGCTCACCCTCGGGGTCGAGCGACGGCGCCACCCTGACTCAGGGTGACCGATGCGCAGATGGCTGCAGAGCAAAGGCGGTTGAGGGGTGGGCGGTGGGAGCTGGCGATGTCACGGTCCGTCACACGGCCATCGGCGCGCCACCGGCCCGCGCCGGACCGTGGCACGACGCGGGCAGGTGGCCGGTGCGGGCGGGTGGCCGGTGCGGGCGGGTGGCGCTGCGGGCAGGTGGCCGTGCGGTGAGCGCGCGGGGCGTCAGGCGCCGGCGGGCAGCAGCAGGTCCACGAGGACCGGGAAGTGGTCGCTGGCCTGCCGCGTCCGCGGGGTGTCCACCACGTCGTAGTCGACCACACTGATCCGGGGGTCGACGAACAGGGCGTCGATGCGCCGGCGGGGGTTCGCGCAGGAGTAGGTGAGCCGGTCGGCCCGGTCCATCGCGACGGCCGCGTCGGTCAGTCCGTCCGCAACGGCCCGCCAGGCCGCCCCGTCCGGCCCCTCGTTCAGGTCTGCGCCGGCCACCACGGGCAGCGTCGCGGCGGCCAGTTCCCGCTTGAACGCGGCCGCCTGGGCGGGTCGTTCCGCCGGGTCGGTGGAGAGGTGGGAGCCGGCCAGCAGGAACCGGGTGCCGCCCACGAGGCACTCGGCGTACGCGGCGCCGCGCAGATGCCGCCCCGGTGTCAGCGGGTAGCGCTGGCAGCGGGTGGCCGTCGCGCGGACGCGCAGGCTGGTGAGCAGCACGTTGCCCAGCGACGGCAGGCCGCCGGCCGCGACGACCAGCCCGAACGAGTCGGCCAGCGTGGCGCACTTCTGCCGCCACCGGAACCGCCGTGGCCCCTCCTGGACGATCACCACGTCCGGCGCGGCCTCCCGGACCACCTCGGCCAGCGCCGCGGTGTCGTCCCGCTGGCTGTGGATGTTGTAGGAGACGACCCGCAGCGGCACGCCTGCGTCGGCCACGTCAGATCCGCCGGGCCAGGTCGGCGGCGCCGATGACGCCCGCGGTGTTGCCCAGCTCGGCCGGGCGCACCTCGGCGACGGGCAGGCGGCTGCGCTGGGCCAGGGCGTCGGTGAACGACCGGCGGGTCGGGCCGAGCAGCAGGTCACCGGCGTCGATCACGCCACCGCCGACCACCAGCACCTGCGGGTCGAGGATCTGCGCCATGTCGGCGAGGCTCGTGCCGAGCCAGCGGCCGACCTGCGCGAACGCCTCGGTGGAGACCGGGTCGCCGCCCTTCGCGGCGGCGGTCACCATCGGCCCGCTGATCCCCTCGGCCTCGCCGCCGGCCAGCTCCAGCAGGGCGGCGGCCCGGTGCGGCTCCTGGCGGGCGGCGGCGCGGGCGAAGCGGACCAGGGCGCTGCCGCTGGCGTACTGCTCGATGCAGCCGAGCCGGCCGCAGCCGCACTGGTGGCCGTCCGGCACGGTGAGCATGTGCCCCAGCTCGGCCGCGATGCCGTGGGCGCCGCGGACCAGCTCGCCGCCGAGCACGATCCCGCCGCCCACCCCGGTGCCGATGGTGAACATGACCATCGAGTCGTCGGCGTCCCGGGCCGCGCCGTAGCGGAACTCGGCCCAGGCCGCGACGTTGCCGTCGTTCTCCACGATCACCGGCAGGCCGGTGGCGTTGCTGACGTACTCGCGCAGCGGCTCGTCTCGCCAGGCGAGGTTGGGGGCGAAGAGCACGGTGGAGCGGGAGGCGTCGATCCAGCCGGCCGCGCCGATGCCGACCGCGTCGACGGTCCGGCCGGTGGCCAGCTCGCTGACCAGCTCGGTGATGACGTCGCGGGTCTTGGCCACGTCGTCGGCGGGGGTGTCCCGGCGGGCCTGCACGAGGACCCTGCCGGTGTCGTCCACGACACCGCCGGCCACCTTCGTGCCACCGACGTCGACTCCGATGGTCAGCGTCACCGCTGCCACTCCCCTCTGCTGTGCTGCCCGGCGCGGCCGAACCGGCCGTGCGATCCCGGGATGTCCGGTGGTCAGGCCCCGTCGCCTGGTGCGTCCTCGCCCACCTCGCCGGACGCCCGCGAGGCGGGCACCACGGGCCGGCCGGCCGGCGGCCGGCTCGGCGCCGGCACGTCCGGCCCGGCGGCATCGGCGGGCGGCTCCGACAACTCCAGCTCGGCGCGGCTGGCGCCACGCCACGACCTGGAGCCGTCGACGGCACCCTCCTCGGCCGCGCCCTCCCCCCGGGTGGCGGCGGACCACACGTCCTGCTCGGGTGCCGGCTGAGAATCATGCCCGGTGCGGGTCGCCTCGCGCCACACGTGGTCCCCCGCCCCGGTCGGAGCGGCCGCCCCGTCGGACCCGCCCGGCGTCGTGGGGCCGCCCGGACCGGCCGGCTCGGGCGGGGTGAACGCCCGCAGCAGGCTGGCCACGCCGGCGGCCAGGTCGCCGGCGCCCGTCGCGAGCCGCTCGGCGAATTCCGGACTCGGATCGCGCAACGCCGCGATACCCCGGCAGACCGGGCAGACACAGCACTCCTGCGAGCCGGTGGCGAAACGCGCACCGGCGCCGGACGCGGTGGACGAGTCGCCGCCCGGGGTGTGACCGAGGACACCGGAGAGGATCCCGCCCAGCGGGCCCCAGGGGCCGGAACCGGGCGTGGCGGCGGCCAGCTTCGCGCTGGCCAGCAGCATGGCGACGAGGCGCTCGGCCTCTTCCCGGGCCGAACCCGGATCAGTGGTGCCCATGGTTCGGCTCCTTCACCGTGACAACCGGGACGACGGTCGGGTCAGTGGGCCGCACCGAGTGCTTCTACCCGGCGCTTGAGCTGCTTCAACGCCGCATCCATGATCATCTTCTCGGCCTTGCGGCGAAACATGCCGAGCATCCCCACGGACAGCTCCACCTCGAGGGTGTAGGTCACCGTGGTCGTTCCGTCCGGGTTGTCGACGAGGTCGTACGACCCGCGCTGCGACTTCTGCATCTTCGAGGGCGCCACGAGGTGCCACTCGATCCGGGAGATGTCCTCGGCGTACTCGTAGGCCAGCACGTACTCGTCGGCCATCACGCCCGCGTCGATGGTGAACCGGACCTGGCTGGCGTAACCGTCCTCGTACTCCTCGATCACCTCGGCCCGCCGCACCGCCTCGGCCCACTCCGGGTAGCGGGCGAAGTCGCAGATGACCGCGGCCACCCGGTCCGGTGACGCGCCGACGAGGATCGACTGGGTGGAGGAGTCCGCCATGGGGGGAGGCTACCCGGCGGCGGGCCGGCCCGTGCCGCTCCACCCCCGCCCGTCGCGGCGCGCCCGGCGGGGGCCCTGTCCCACCAGCCGGGCGGGCAACCTCCCTACCTCCTCCCCGGAGGCGGCCGGGTAGGTTTCGACAGAGCCGACCACGGCCGGGCCGGCCAGTGCGAGCACGAGGGAGTGCAGGTGCGCGAGTTCTCCGTTCCGCCGATCGTCACCGTCGGCGACGCGGCCAACCTGACCGACCCGGTCTGGGACAACGCCGAGGTCGCCCCCGACGCCGTGCAGTTCGTCCGGCGCGCCGAGGGCACCGTCGGCGCCTGGGTCGACGTGACCTGCCGGCAGTTCCGCGACGAGGTCGTCGCGGTGGCCCGCGGCCTGGTCGCGGCCGGTGTGACCCCCGGTGACCGGGTCGGGCTCATGAGCCGCACCCGCTACGAGTGGACCCTGTTCGACTACGCGATCTGGGCCGCGGGCGCGGTCACCGTGCCGATCTACGAGACGTCCAGCGCCGAGCAGGCCGCCTGGATCCTCGCCGACTCCGGCGCGGTCGCCGTGGTGGTGGAGAGCACCGCGCACGCCACCCTGGTCGCCGGCGTCCGCGACCGGCTGCCCGAACTGCGCGAGGTCTGGCAGATCGAGCTGGGCGCGGTGGACGAGCTGGTCGCCGCCGGCGCGGCGGTCGACCCGGCCGACGTCGAGGTACGCCGCTCGACGCTGAAGGCCGACGACATCGCCACCATCATCTACACCAGCGGCACCACCGGCCGCCCCAAGGGCTGCGTGCTGACCCACCGCAACATCTACGCCGACATCGCCAACGCCGTTCCGGTGCTGCCGAACCTGTTCCGCCAGGGCGCCTCCACCCTGCTCTTCCTGCCGCTGGCGCACGCCTTCGCCCGGCTCATCCAGGTGGGCGTCGTGCAGGCCCGGGCCACCATGGCGCACTGCTCGGACACCAAGAACCTGGTCGGCGAGCTGCAGGAGTTCAAGCCCACGTTCGTGCTCTCCGTACCCCGGGTCTTCGAGAAGGTCTACAACGGCGCGCGGCAGAAGGCCGAGGCCGACGGGAAGGGCAAGATCTTCGACCGGGCCGAGAAGGTCGCCATCGCCTACAGCGAGGCGCTGGAGACCCCCGACGGGCCGGGCCTGGGGCTGCGCGCCCAGCAGGCGCTCTTCGACAAGCTGGTCTACCGCAAGCTGCGGGCCGCGATGGGCGGCCGCTGCCGGGACGCCATCTCCGGCGGCGCCCCGCTCGGCGCCCGGCTCGGGCACTTCTTCCGCGGCATCGGGGTGACCATCTGCGAGGGCTACGGCCTCACCGAGACGGCGCCGGCCGCCGCCGCGAACCTGCCCGGGCACACCCGGATCGGCTCGGTCGGCCGGCCGCTGCCCGGCGTCACCATCCAGATCGACGACGACGGCGAGGTCCTGATCGCCGGCGAGATCGTGTTCCAGGGCTACTGGCACAACGAGGCGGCCACCGCCGAGGCGCTGAGCGCCGACGGCTGGTTCCGCACCGGCGACCTGGGGCAGCTCGACGAGGACGGCTACCTCTGCATCACCGGCCGCAAGAAGGAGATCATCGTGACGGCCGGCGGCAAGAACGTCGCCCCGGCCGTCCTGGAGGACCAGGTGCGGGCGCACCCGCTGATCAGCCAGTGCCTCGTGGTCGGCGACCGGCAGCCGTTCATCGCGGCGCTGGTCACCATCGACGAGGAGGCGCTGCCGAAGTGGCTGGCCGCGCACGGCTTCCCGGAGGACACCAGCGTCGCGGAGCTGCGCGGGAACGAGGCGCTGCGGGCCGAGGTGCAGACCGCGATCGACCAGGCCAACCAGTCGGTCTCCAAGGCCGAGGCCATCAAGGTGTTCCGTATCCTGCCGCAGGACTTCACCGAGGCGACCGGCGAGCTGACCCCCTCGCTCAAGGTCAAGCGGCAGGTCGTCCACAAGACGTACGCGGCGGAGATCGCGGACATCTACCGAGGCTGACTACCATCCGTCACGTGCCCGCCTCCACACCCAGCCCACCGCAGACGCAGCCCCTCGCGGCCGCGGCGCGCGCGGTCCTGCTCGCGCTGGTCGCCGCCCTGACCCTGTTCGCCACCCGCGACGCCACCCAGCTGTGGTGGATCGCCCTGCTCGGCGTCGCCGGGCTGCCCGCCGTGCTGGCGCCGCAGCACCGCCTGCTCGCCCCGATCAGCCGCTTCGCCGAGGTGGTGGTCCTCGGTCTGGCCGCCAGCCAGGTCGCCGCCGACACCCACCTCACCGGGGTCACCGGCGGGCTGGGCGCCTCGGCCGTGCTGCCGTACCTCGCCGTGCCGGTCACCGTGACCGCGCTGCGCCGCCGGTTCCGCGAGGGGGCGGCGCTGCTCGTGGTGTCGGCGGCCACCCTGCTGGTCAGCGCGGCCTTCACCGAGGTCGGCGGCGAGCCGCAGCTCGGCCAGCTCGGCTACCTGACGGTCTGCGCGCAGTGGCTGATCCTGGCCGGCCTCGGCCTCTACACCGCCGGCATGCTGCAGCGGGTGATGCGGGTGCGCGGCGAGGGCAAACCCCAGCCGTACGCGGAGGCCACCCGGCTGCTCACCCAGCTGCGCACGGTCGCCCGCCAGCTCCCCGGCGCCACCCTGGACCCGGGCGGCATCTCCGAGCACCTGCTGGAGGAGCTGCGGGTGGTGGCGAAGACCGACCGGGGCGCGGTGCTGTCGGCCAGCGGCGGCGGCCGGCTCGTGGTGCTTGCCCAGATCGGCGCGGACCGGGTGGACTGGGAGACCACGCTCGACGCGGACTCGGCCATCGCCGACGCCTGGGCCAGCCAGCAGCCGACCACCTCGGCCCGCTCGCAGGCCCGCTCCCGGCAGTCCGGCGAGGTCTCGGCGCTCATCGTGCCGCTGGTCGCGGGCGTGCGCACGGTCGGCCTGGTGGTCGTCGAGGCGGACGCCGCGCACGCGTACCCGCCGCCGGTGGTCTCCCGGGTGACCGCGCTGACCGGCCCGGCGGCGCTGCGCCTGGAGGCCGCGCTGCTGTTCGACGAGGTGCGCTCGCTGGCCACCAACGAGGAGCGGCAGCGGCTGGCCCGGGAGATCCACGACGGGGTCGCCCAGGAGCTGGTGATGGTCGGGTACGGCATCGACAACGCCCTCGCCACCGTGCACGACGACGCCGAGGAGACCGCCGACTCGCTGCGCACGCTGCGGCAGGAGGTCACCCGGGTGATCACCGAGCTGCGGCTCAGCCTGTTCGAGCTGCGCAGCGAGGTGGACCGGCACGGCGGCCTGGCCGCCGCCATCGCCGAGTACGCCCGCACCGTCGGCGCCTCGGGCGGCCTGCGGGTGCACCTGTCCCTGGACGAATCCACCGCCCGCCTGCCCGCCGCCACGGAGGCCGAGTTGCTGCGCATCGCGCAGGAGGCGGTGACCAACGCGCGCAAGCACGCCGGGGCGGCGAATTTGTGGGTCACCTGCGAGGTGGACCCCCCGTACGCGCAAATTGAAGTGTCGGATGACGGTCACGGCATCGGTGACCAGCGCCCCGACGGGCACTACGGTCTTGCGATCATGGCCGAGAGGGCGGAACGTATCCGGGGCCGGTTGGAGATCAGGCCGCGGCAACCCAGCGGCACGACCGTGGCGGTGGTACTCGGCTCCTCGCCCCGGCGCGATAAGGTGCGCGGCAGCGCAGCAGCAGAAGGGGAGTAACCCGAGGATGACCACTAGCCCGACACCGGCCACCCGGACCAAGGTTCTCCTTGTCGACGATCACGATCTGATCCGTAAGGGTCTGCGGCACGCCTTCGAGCGGGACCGGCAGTTCGAGGTCGTGGGCGAGGCCGCCACGGCCGCGGAGGGCGTGCGCCAGGCCGGCGCGCTCCAGCCGGACGTCGTGATCATGGACCTGCGGCTGCCCGACGGCAGCGGCCTGGAGGCAACCCGCGCCCTGCGCAAGTCCAGCGCGTCGATGGGCATCGTCGTGCTCACCATGTACGCCGGCGACGACCAGCTCTTCGGCGCCCTGGAGGCGGGGGCGAGCGCGTTCGTACCGAAGACCGCCCCGGCGGACGAGGTGGTGGCCGCCGCGCGGCACGCCGCCTCCTCCCCCAGCGCGTTCACCGCGGCGGACCTGGCCGAGGCGATGAAGCGGCGGCTGGCCCCGTCCGGTCCGCAGCTCTCCCCGCGCGAGGGTCAGGTGCTGCGGCTGCTGGCCGACGGCATGAGCGTCGCCGGCATCGCCAAGCAGCTGTTCGTCAGCGAGTCGACCGCCAAGACGCACATCTCGAAGCTCTACGAGAAGCTCGGCGCCGCCAACCGTGCCCAGGCGCTGATGACCGCGCTGCGGCTGGGGCTGCTGGAGGCCCCGGACGCGCCGAAGTTCTGACGGCGTCCCGCCAGCTCGACGCCGGAGAGGCCCCCGTCCGCACGCCGGACGCGGGCCTCTCCGGCATTCCGGCACCCCGCGACCGCGTACGGTGAGGGGCCGGACGCGGAGCGACGACGGTCTTTGCACCGGGACGGCGGGCGGGCAGAATACCCGGGTGATCCGCGCGGCGGTGACCCCCGCGCGTCGCCGACACAAAGGGGCAAGCGCATGCAGCGGCCGGACTGGGCACCCGAGACCATCGACATCGAGCGCCCCAGCGTGGCCCGCATGTACGACTACTACCTCGGCGGCTCGCACAACTTCGCGGCCGACCGGGCCGCCGCCCGCGCCATGGTCGAGGCGGTGCCGGAGGCCCCGCTGATGGCCCAGGCCAACCGGGCCTTCCTCCGCCGGGCCGTGCAGTTCCTGGCCGACGCCGGCGTACGCCAGTTTCTCGACATCGGCTCCGGCATCCCGACCGTGGGCAACGTGCACGAGATCGCCCAGCGGATCGACCCGGAGTCCCGGGTGGTCTACGTCGACGTCGACCCGGTCGCGGTGGCGCACAGCCAGGAGATCCTGGCCGGCAACGACCGGGCCGTGGTGGTCCAGGAGGACCTGCGCCGGCCGGAGGCGATCCTCCGCCATCCCGACGTCCTCCGGCTGCTGGACTTCTCCGAGCCGGTCGCCGTGATGATCGTGGCGGTGCTGCACTTCATCCCCGACGCCGACCGCCCGGAGGAGTTCCTGCGGACGCTGCGCGCATCGCTGGCCCCCGGCAGCTACCTGGTCATGTCGCAGGCCAGCGACGACGGCCGGGCCGGCACCGGCGAGCGAGCCGAGGCCGAGCGGGTCTACCGGCGCACCGACAACCAGCTCTTCATCCGCAGCCGCGCCGAGCTGACCGCGCTGTTCGCCGGCTTCGAGCTGGTCGACCCGGGCGTGGTCTGGGTGCCGCAGTGGCGGCCGGACGCCCCGGAGCACGCCGAGAACGCGGCGCAGGCGGTCTTCATGGGTGGCGTCGGGCGGCTCGGTGGGTGACGACGGGGCCACCGCCACCACCCGCTCCCGCCCCGGCGCCTTCGCCCGGGCCTGGGCCAAGGCGGTCTCCGGGACCAGCTACCTGCCGCTGACCCAGGCCCAGTTGGAGGCGCTGCTCCAGCGGCTCACCGAGCGGCTGGCGCTGGCCCTGCGCGCCGACCCGTTCGACCTGCGGATCGGCCAGCAGGTCGGCGCCGAGCTGGTGCAGTCGCACATCGCCTCCGCGGAGGGGCTCGGCCGCACCATCGAGGTGATCCAGCTCCGCCTCGTACGGGATCTCGACCTGGCCGTCGACGACGTCGAGGACCGGATGGCTCGCCTGCTGGCCACCGTCGCCACCGGGTACGCCCGCGCCCTGCGCGACCGCACGCTGGACGAGCAGGAGGCCATCCGGCGGGCCGCCATGATGGCCCGGGCCCAGGCCGAACGCGCGCTGCGGGACAGCGAGGCCCGGTTCCGGCACCAGGCCACCCACGACCCGCTGACCAACCTGCCCAACCGCACGCTGTTCACCGAGCGGCTCACCGCCGCCATCACCGCGGCCGGGCGGGGCGCCGACCGGATCGGGGTGTGCTTCCTCGACCTGGACCGGTTCAAAGTGGTCAACGACTCCCTCGGCCACCAGGTCGGCGACGCGCTGCTGGTGTCGGTGGCCCGGCGGCTGCGCCGGGCGCTCGGCGAGCACCTGGTGGCCCGGCTGGGCGGCGACGAGTTCGTCATCCTGGTCGAGCGCACCGGCTGCACCGAGGACGTCGTGAAGGTGGCCGAGGCGGCCCTGGCCGCGGTGAGCGAGCCGGCGCTGGTCGACGGGCACGAGCTGACCGTATCGGCCAGCATCGGCATCGTGGAGCGGCAGGTGGCCGGCACCTCGCCGCTGGAGCTGATGCGCGCCGCCGACAGCACCCTGCACTGGGCCAAGGCGGCCGGCGGGGCCCGCTGGTCGCTGTTCGACGCCGACCGCAACCGAAGCGACCTGGCCCGCTACGCCCTCTCCGCGGCGATCCCCGCCGCGCTGGACCGGGGCGAGTTCTACCTCGACTACCAGCCGCTGACCGGGCTGCGCGACGGCCGGGTGGTGGGCATGGAGGCGCTGGTCCGCTGGCGCCACCCGGAGCTGGGCGTCCTCCGCCCGGACAGCTTCATCCCGCTCGCGGAGGAGACCGGCCTGATCGTCCGGCTCGGCAGCTGGGTGCTCGCCGAGGCGTGCCGCGAGGCGCGCACCTGGGCGGCCGGGCCGGCCGGCGCGCCGTTCGTCAGCGTCAACCTCGCCGTCCGCCAGCTGCACCGGCCCGGCCTCGTCCAGGAGGTGCAGGGGGTGCTGGGGCACACCGGCCTGCCCGCCGAACGGCTGCAGCTGGAGATCACCGAGAGCACCATGATGAGCACCGTGGCGGAGCCGGTCCGCGCCCTGCGGGTGCTGGCCGACCTGGGCGTACGCGTGGCCATCGACGATTTCGGCACCGGCTACTGCAACCTGGCGTACCTGCGGGACCTGCCGGTGAGCGAGCTGAAGGTGGCCGGCGAGTTCGTGGCCGGGCTGCGCGCACCGGCCGGCGACCCGCGCAGCCGCACCGACGAGCGCATCCTCGCCTCGCTGGTCTCCCTGGCGCACGCCCTCGGCCTGACCGTCACGGCCGAGGGGGTGGAGACGGCCGACCAGGCCGCCCGGCTGCGCGCGATCGGCTGCGACGCCGGGCAGGGCTGGCACTTCGGCCGCCCGGGGCCGGCCGGGCCGCACCTGGACCGCTCCCCCGCCCTGACCGACACCGCCTCCTGAGCCGGGTCAGGCCGGGGTCCGCGGCCGGCGGCCGTCCTCCCCGTGCAGGTAGGCCAGCACGGCCAGCACCCGCCGGTTGTCGTCGCCGGACGGCGGCATCCGCAGCTTGCTGAAGATGTTGTTGATGTGCTTGTTGACCGCCTTCTCGGTGACGAAGAGCCGGGCCGCCACCGCCGCGTTGGACCGGCCCTCGGCCATCAGGCCGAGCACCTCCCGCTCCCGGGCGGTCAGCTCGTCCAGCGGCCCCGCCCCGGACCGGCTGGCCAGCAGCTGGGCCACCACCTCCGGGTCCATGACGGTGCCGCCGCCGGCCACCCGGCGCACCGCGTCGACGAACTGGTCCACGTGGGACACCCGGTCCTTGAGCAGGTAGCCCACCCCACCGAGCCGGTCGGAGAGCAGCTCCCGGGCGTAGAGCTGCTCGACGTGCTGGGACAGCACGAGGACCGGCAGGCCGGGGATCTCGGCGCGGGCCCGGATGGCCGCCTGCAGCCCCTCGTCGGTGAAGGTGGGTGGCAGCCGGACGTCGAGCACGGCGACGTCCGGGCGGTGCGCGATCAGCGCGGGCAGCACCGACGGTCCGTTGTCGACGGCCGCGACCACCTGGCAGCCGAACGCCTCCAGGATGCGGATCAGCCCGTCCCGGAGGAGGGCGAGATCCTCGGCGATGACAACTCGCACGGCAGCTCCATGCTGATGACGGTGGGCCCACCGGCCGGACTGGTCACCACCATCGTCCCATCGAACGCGGCCAGCCGGCGCCCCATCCCCGCCAGCCCGCTGCCCGCCGCCGGGTCGGCGCCGCCCCGCCCGTCGTCACCGACCACGACGGTCAGCCGCCCGCCGGCGTGGCCGAGCTCAACCCAGGCCCGGGACGCCCCGCTGTGCTTGCTGACGTTCGCCAGCCCCTCGGCCACCGCGAAGTACGCGGCGGACTCCACGGGGGCGGCCGGGCGGCCCGGCAGGTCGACGGTCACCGCCACCGGCAGCGGCACGGCCAGCGCCAGCGCGCGTACCGCTCCTGCCAGGCCGCGCTCGGCGAGCACCGGCGGGTGGATGCCGCGTACCAGCCCGCGCAGCTCGGCCAGGGCCTGCCCGCTGGTCTCCCGCGCCTCGGCGAGCAGCCGCCGCACCGCCTCCGGGTCGTCGCCCACGAGCTGCTCGGCCAGGCCGATGCTCATGCTCAGCGCGACGATCCGGGCCTGCGCCCCGTCGTGCAGGTCCCGCTCGATGCGCCGCAGCTCGGCGGCCCGCGCGTCCACCGTGTCGGCCCGGGTGACGGTGAGCTGGCGGACCCGCAGCGCCAGCTCGGCGGTGCGGGTCGGCGGCAGGAAGAACCGGGCGAAGGCCAGGTGCAGCCAGACCAGCCAGCGCCCGACGGCCAGCCCGCCGACCAGGAACAGCGCCCCCAGCGGGATGCAGAGCAGCGCCTCGCCGAGGTTGTCGATCGGCCAGAACGGGCCGTAGCCGAAGCCGACGGTCAGGTGCAGCACGAGCGGGAGCCCGAGCAGCCCCTCCAGGCCGTACAGCGGCAGGGCGAAGGCGGCCAGGCACACCGCGCCGGTGACCGCACCCGGCAGCAGCCAGGACAGGTCGCGCCAGGTGGCCGGGTCGCTCACCACCCAGCGGAACCGCCGCCAGGTGCCGAACTGCGCCCCCGCCGGAGCCGGCAGGTAGGGACTGGCCATCTCGACCCCGCCCCAGCGGGCCAGCCGGCGGTGCAGGCCGGCGCAGAGCCGGACCAGCGCGATGGCCACCGGGAACAGCGCGAACCCCACGCCGAACACCGGGATCAGCAGCAGCGACACCAGCGACAGCACGAAGAGCGCGACGTGGGTGCTCAACGCCAGCAGGGCGATCAGCAGCCCCTGCGCGGCGGTGACCGCGCCGGGCCGGATCCAGGTGCGGAGCAGTCCGCGTACGCCGTCCACGGCCTCATTCTGCGGCACCGGCCGCCACCGATCGGTGGTGCTGGCACCACCCCGGCCGGCGCGCTGACACCCCTGACCCGCGCGCGGCCGGACCGAAGGATCGAAAGGAGGGGTCACCGACCCCGCAACCGTGACGACGAAAGGGAACCTCGGATGTCCCCACAACGCCTGGCCGGCCTACCCGCCGGCCGCCGCGGCAAGTACGCGGTCCTCCTCCTCTGGCTGGCGCTGCTCGTGGCGGCCGGCCCGCTCGCCGTGAAGCTCGGCGAGGTCCAGGACAACTCGACGCTCGGCGCGCTGCCGGCCGGCGCCGAGAGCAGCCGGGCGGTGCAGCGGGCCGAGGCGGCCTTCCCCGAGTCGCGGCACCCGCTGGCCATCGCCGTCTACGTCCGCGACAGCGGCCTCACCCCGGCCGATCAGGCCCGGGTCGAGGCCGACCGGGCCGACTTCGCCCGGTACGCCGACGGCGGCGCGGTGTCCCCGCCGGTGGCCGCCGCCGACGGCCGGGCGCTGCTGCTGTCGGTGCCGGTCAGCCTCGACGAGGAGCGACGCGCCGAGGCGGTCGGCGCGCTCAAGGACCGGCTGGCCGACCGCGCGCCACCCGGCCTGCGGACCGCGCTCACCGGGGACGCGGCCGCCGAGCACGACGTCTTCGACGCGTTCTCCGGGATGGACGGCGCGCTGCTGCTGGCCACCGCGCTCACCGTCGCCCTGCTCCTGCTGATCACCTACCGCAGCCCGGTGCTGTGGCTGATCCCGCTGGTCGGGGTGGCCGTCGCCAACCAGCTCGCCGGGGCGGTGGTCTACCTGTTGGCCCGGCACGCCGGGCTGGCCGTCGACTTCCAGAGCCAGACCATCCTCACCGTGCTCGTCTTCGGCGTCGGGGTGGACTACGCCCTGCTGCTCATCGCCCGCTACCGCGAGGAGCTGCGGCGGCACGCCGACCGGCACGCCGCCATGGCGGCCGCGCTGCGCCGCTCTGCCGGCGCGGTCTGCGCCTCCGCCGCGACCGTCGCGATCGGACTGCTCTGCCTGCTCGCGGCCGACCTGCCGGCCACCCGCGGCCTGGGCCCGGTCGGCGCGGTCGGCATCGCCGCCGCGCTGCTGGCCATGACCACCCTGCTGCCCGCGGTGCTGGTGCTGTGCGGCCGGTGGCTGTTCTGGCCGTTCGTGCCCCGGTACGCTCCCGGCGCCGCCGACACCCGTGACCAGACCGCCGGCCACGGGGTGTGGCGCCGGATCTCCGGTCTGGTCGCCGGCCGGCCCCGGGCGGTGTGGCTCGGCACCGCCGCCGCGCTGGCCGCGCTGACCCTGGGCATCGGCAACCTCGGCCTGGGCCTGCCCGACGACGAGTCGTTCACCACCGAGGTCGGCTCGGTCGCCGGGCAGCGGCTGATCGCGGCCCACTACCCGGGCGGCGCGGCCGCGCCCGCCGAGATCCTGGCCGCCGCCGAAACGGCGGACCGGGTGGTGGATGCCGCCCGCGCCGTGCCGGGTGTCGCCGAGGTGGGCGCGCCGCAGCGCTCGGCGGACGGCCGGTGGGTGCGGGTGCCGGCCGTGCTCGGCGCCGCACCGGACAGCGACGCCGCCCGGGACGCGGTCACCCGGCTGCGGACCGCGGTGCACGCGGTGCCCGACGCGCAGGCCCTCGTGGGCGGGCGGACCGCCACCGTGCTCGACGAGGAACGCACGGTGAACCGCGACAACCGGGTGGTCATCCCGCTGGTGCTCGCGGTTGTCCTGGTCATCCTGGTGCTGCTGCTCCGGTCGCTGGTCGCGCCGCTGCTGCTGATGATCAGCGTGGTCCTCTCGTACGCGGCCGCCATGGGGGCCGCCGGGCTGCTGCTCGACGCCCTGGGCCATCCCCGGCTCTTCGTCGGGGTTCCGCTGCAGGCGTTCCTGTTCCTGGTCGCGCTCGGAGTGGATTACACGATCTTCCTGATGACCCGGGCCCGGGAGGAGGTCGCCCGGATCGGGCACCGGCCCGGCGTGCTGCACGCGCTGACCGTCACCGGCGGGGTGATCACCAGCGCGGGCGTGGTGCTGGCCGCCACCTTCGGCGCGCTGCTGGTGCTCCCGCTCGTGCCGTCGGTCCAGATGGGCGTCATCGTGGCGGTTGGCATCCTGCTGGACACCCTGCTGGTGCGCAGCCTGCTCATCCCGGCGCTGACCCTGGACCTCGGCATGCGCACCTGGTGGCCGGGGCGGTTGGCCCGCCGGTCGCCGCGGCCGGTCCCGCCGGAGCCGGACCTGGTCCGCACCTGACCGGTTCGCCTTCGCGACCCCGGCCCGGCTCCCGGGCCGGGGTCAGCCGGCGAGCAGCGCGGCCATCCGCTCGGCCTGGGTCTCCCAGCGCCACTCCCGTTCCACCCAGGCCCGGCCGGCCGCGCCGAGCTGGCGGGCCAGGTCCCGGTCGGCGAGCAGGGTCGCCACCCGGTCGGCGAGCTGCGGCACGTCCCGGCCGCGGACCACGTAGCCGGTCTCACCCTCGCGGACCGCGTCCGGCGCGCCGCCGGAGTCGCCGGCCACCACCGGCAGCCCCGTCGCGCTGGCCTCCAGGTAGACGATCCCCAGGCCCTCGACGTCCAGGCCCCGGTTGCGGGTCCGGCAGGGCATCGCGTAGACGTCGCCGGCCGCGTAGTGGGCGGGCAGCTCGGCCGACGGCACCGAGCCGGTGAACACCACGTCGCGTTCCACCCCGACCTGCCGGGCCAGCTTGTGCAGCGCCGCCCGGTAGGGGCCGCCGCCGACGACCAGCAACGCGGCGTCGGGCACCCGGCGGCGGATCTCCGGCATGGCCCGGATGAGCATGTCCTGACCCTTGCGCGGGACCAGGCGCGAGACGCACACCACCACCGGCCGGTCGGCCAGCCCCAACCGCAGCCGCACCCGCTCACCGTCGACGTCGGGGTGGTAGGTGTCCACGTCGACGCCCGGGGCGAGCCGGCGCAGCTCGGTCACCCCGTCGAGCACGCGGGCCAGCCGGACCCGGGTGTACTCGCCGAGGTAGGTGGTGACGTCCACGCCCCGGCCGATCCGGCGCAGCGCCGTCCGGGCGCCGGGCAGCGAGGCCCAGCCGGCCTCGTGCCCGTGGGTGAGCGCCACCGTCCGGCGGATCCCGGCCCGCCGGCGCAGCCCGGCCGCGAGCAGCCCCAGCGGGGCCGCCGCGCCGAACCACACCGTGTCGCAGTCGTACGCCCGGGCCAGCCGGGCCGCCCGGCGGGCCACCAGCGGGGTGGGCAGCAGCACCTTCGTCCGCTCCCGGACCACCTCGAACGGCTGGTCGGCGTCGAACTTGGCCGCGCCCCGCCAGCTCGACGCGTAGACCACCACGGAGCCCGGGGGCTGGCGCACCGCCAGGTGGTGCACGAACGACTGGATGCCGCCGGGGCGGGGCGGGAAGTCGTTGGTGATCAGCAAGGTGCGGCTCATCGGCCGGACTCCCTGGCGTAGGCGCGGGCGGCGGCCATCCGCTCCACGGTGGACGGGTGGGACGCCGACCAGAGGTATTCCCAGCGGGGCGGGTCGGGGTCGGCCAGGTTCACCCCGGCCAGGCGGCGCTGCATCGCCTCGAAGGTGCCCGGGTCGCCGGTGAGCGCCAGCGCGTGCGCGTCGGCCCGCGCCTCCACCCGCCGGGACACCAGCGCCTGCGCCGGCGTGGCCACCAGGCCGGCCACAGTGACCAGCGCGAGCAGCAGCGGGAACGCCCGTGGTTGGGCGACCGAGTCGACGCCGGCCAGCCGCAGCAGCGGCGCCCAGGACCCGATCAGGTAGAGGGCCACCACCGCGGCGGCGGCGCCCAGCGCGCCGGTCAGGGTGCCGGTCCAGACGTCCCGGTCCTTGGCGTGCCCCAACTCGTGGGCGACCACGCTGGTCACCTCGGCCGGGGCCGCCTCGCGCAGCAGGGTGTCGTAGACGACCACCCGCCGGGTCGGCCCCAGCCCCGAGACGTACGCGTTGACGGCCCGGGTCCGCCGCGAGGCGTCGGCCACCAGCACGTCGCGCACGGGCACCCCGTCCCGGGCCGCCAGGCTGGTCAGCTCGGTGCGCAGCGGGCCGGGCTCCATGGGGGTGAACCGGTTGAACACCGGCTCGACCAGCACGGGCAGCACGAACGACAGCAGCACCACGAGCGCGGCGGCCCCGGCCGCGCCGAACGCCCACCACCAGCGCGGGGAGAGCCGGACCACCGTGTAGAAGCCGAGCAGGACGAGCGCGCCGATGACCGCGCTGACCGCGTACGACTTGAGCAGGTCGACGGCCCAGCCGCCCCAGCCCTGGGTGCTCAGCCCGTAGCGGGTCAGCACGGTCTGCCGCCAGGCGGCGAAGGGCAGGGTGAGCATGTCGGCGAGGAACATCACGGCCAGCCCGCCGAGCACCGCCTGGGCGGCCCAGTGCCCGCCGAAGGGCCGGCCGGCCAGCTCGACCAGGCGGCCGCCGAGCGGGGTGAACCCGAGCAGCAGGGCCACCACGAGGCCGACGGCGAGCGCCGACCAGCCGGCCGGGCGCAGCGCGCCGTGGAAGGCCCGGCCCCGGGCCACCTGGTCGACGGGGAGCGCGCGCAGCGCCGCGAGCTGGTCGGCGCGGGGCGCCGGCGGCCGGCTCCACGGCACCAGCAGCGCTCCTGCGACGAGCAGCGCGACGGCCAGCCCGGCCAGGGTCAGCGCGGCCCGGTCCAGCCGGGCCCAGGCCTTGGCGGCGGTGGTGCCACGCAGTGCGAGGCGGGAGCGGACGCGGCGTACCTCGGCGAGGACGCCGGGGCCCACGGGTAGCCGCTCGACCGCGGCGACCAGCCGCGCGCGGGAGCGGGCGGCGGCCTCGGCCGGGTCGAGGGCCGGCGGGGCCGGCGCGGCGGCGAGGACTCTCAGGTCGGCCCAGCGCCAGACCGCGACGGCGATGGCGCTGCCGGCGGCCCCGGCCCAGGCCGCGTCGGGCAGGCCCAGCCCGGCGTACGGGGTCAGCACGGCGGCCGCGCCGCCCAGCCCACCCGCCAGGACGCTCCAGCGCTGCGCCGACCGGCGCAACCTGCGCAGCCGGCGGAAGTGCCGCGCCCGCTCGTCGACCATGGGTCTCCCCCGTCCCCTAGCTCGTGGTGCTCTCCCCGGTGCCGCGCTCCCGGCTCATGGTGCCCCGGATCTCGTCGAGCCGGGCGGCGGCCGCCGGGTCGGCGGGCTGCCCCACCGCGGGGCGCTCCTGCCGGCCGCCGAGCTGCTCGCCGGCCATGCTCGACCGGATCTGCTCCAGTCTCGCCGACCCGGCCGAGTCGAGGCTCGCCTTCTGGATCTCCAGCATCCGGCCCTCGACGGAGTTGCCGGCCAGCTCGGCCCGGCCCATAGCGTCGGCGTAGCGGCGCTCGATCCGGTCGCGGACCTCGTTGAGCGACGGGGTGGTGCCGGGGGCGGTGAGCGCCGACATCGACTCCAGCGAGCGGGCGACCGTCTCCTGCATCTTGGCCTGCTCGAGCTGGCTGAGCAGCTTGCTGCGCTCGGCCAGCTTCTGCTGGAGGATCATCGAGTTGTTCTCGACCGCCTTGCGGGCCTGCGCGGCCGCGCCGAGCGCCTGGTCGTGCAGGGTCTTGAGGTCCTCCATCGCCTGCTCGGCGGAGACCAACTGGCTCGCGAGGAGCTGCGCGGACTGCTCGTAACGCCCGGCCTCGGTCTCGTCGCCGCGACCCCGGGCCTGGTCGGCCAGGACCAGGGCCTGCCGGGCGTTGGCCTGGAGCTGCTCGACCTCGGTCATCTGTCGGGACAGCTTCATCTCCAGCTGGCGCTGGTTGCCGATCACGGCGGCCGCCTGCTGGACCAGCGCCTGGTGCTGCCGCTGGGCCTCCTCGATGGCCTGCTGGATCTGCACCTTCGGATCGGCGTGCTCGTCGATCTTCGCGCCGAAGAGCGCCATCAGGTATTTCCAACCCTTGACGAACGGGTTCGCCATCTCCGCCTTGTCCCCTCAGTAGCGTCGCGTCGCCCGACCGGGGTCGACCGGCGAGCCGCGCGGTGTGCCTCCATCGTCCCAGTCGGACGCCAACCCGGCACCCCGTACGACCCTGATCAACACTACGACTCGGTCGCCACCGGCGGCCACGGCGCGACGGGCGGGATCAGGCGGCGCAGACCACGTCCCGGTCCGCGGGGCGGACCCGGGTGGTGCGCAGCGTCGCCTTGAGCGGCGAGTCCTGGCGGACCTGGACGGCCACGGAGCCGTCCGAGCTGACCTGGCGGACCCCCCGGTTGGTGGCCTTGCGCACGGCCGGCGTCGGCTCGATCGACTCGTCGGCCACCGGCACCAGCACCCCGGGCATCTGCTCGGCCAGCGCCACCGTGTCGCTGACCTCGCTGAGCAGCTCGGAGAGGCGGGCGCCGAGCGCGTCGCAGATCGCGGCCAGCAGCTCGCTGGAGGGTTCCTTCTGGCCGCGCTCGATCTCGGAGAGGTAGCCGAGGCTCACGTTGGCGGCGGAGGAGACTTCGCGGAGGGTGCGGTGCTGCCCCTGCCGGCGCGCCCGCAGTGCGTCACCGATCACCCGGCGTAGCAGAACCATCGCACCTCCCCCTGGACGGGAACCACCATCTCCGGCCGGGCGTGCCGCGCCGGGCGCGGTGGACCGCCCCGTCGCCGGCGTCGTCCGCCGGAGCCTTCCCGCAACCGTACCCGTTGGTCGCCCCGACGACATCCCACCCCGCCTCTCCAATCCTGCGCAACCGGCCTCGCCGGCCGGTCGGCGGCCCCGGGCCGGAACGCCCGCGGTCGGGCGTGTCGCGGACGGGGTCACCGTTGGCCGGCTCCGGCCCGGTCGTCGGTGCCGTCCGCCTCGTCGGCGGACTGCGCCCCGTCGGCCTCCGGGGCGGCGTGGATCTGCTCGGCGAGCAGGCGCAGCGCCTCGATCACCGCGGCCGAGCGGACGTGGTCCCGGCCACCGTCGAGGTGCAGCTCGCGCACCTCGGTGCCGCCGGGCCCGGCCGCCGCCACGTAGACCAGGCCGACCGGCTTGCCGTCCTGCGGCTCCGGTCCGGCCACGCCGGTGGTGGCCAGGCCCCAGTCGGCGCCGCAGCGCCGCCGCCCGCCCTCGGCGAGGGCGGCGGCCACGTCCGGATCGACCGGTCCGCGCTCGGCCAGCAGGTTCGCCGGTACGCCGGCCAGCTCCGACTTCAACTCGGTGGCGTAGACCACCAGGCCGCCCCGGTAGACCCCGCTGACCCCGGCGATCTCCACGATCGAGGCGGAGAGCAGCCCACCGGTCAGCGACTCGGCGGTCGCCAGCGTC
The DNA here is from genome assembly GCF_008868175.1 of Micromonospora sp. AMSO31t. Taxonomy (GTDB): domain Bacteria; phylum Actinomycetota; class Actinomycetes; order Mycobacteriales; family Micromonosporaceae; genus Micromonospora. The sequence continues at coordinate 26,813 of NZ_WBKT01000014.1, read as the reverse complement.
TCCTTGCGCTCGTGCAGGCTGTGCACCACCGAGGCCGCCGGACTGCCGGCGGGCCGCTCGTAGTTCGCATCCGTCCCCATGCCGGCCCTCTCTTCCCGCCCCGCGGCGACCTACTCATCCTGCGCACGGATTCGCCGATCATGAGGTTATCGGCGGCGAGGCGCCACGCGGGTCAGCGGGTGGGACGGCGCAGGCGCAGTGCCTGGGCGATGTAGTCGAAGCCGGTGAGAACTGTGACCACCACGGCCGCCCCCATGATCCAGGGACCGACCGGGGCCAGCGCGTCGGGCATCGGCCAGAGGTACCAGGTGATCGCCAGGATCTGCAGCGCGGTCTTGACCTTGCCGCCCCGGCTGGCCGCGATGACGCCGTGCCGGATCACCCAGAACCGCAGCGCGGTGATGCCCAGCTCGCGGGCGAGGATCACCGCGGTCACCCACCAGGGCAGCCGGTCGTACCAGGAGAGCAGCACCAGGGCGGCGCCGGTGAGCGCCTTGTCGGCGATCGGGTCGGCCACCTTGCCGAGCGAGGTGACCAGCCCGAACCGGCGGGCGATCCAGCCGTCCACCAGGTCGGTCGCCGAGGCCACCACGAAGATCACGCAGGCCGCCATCCGCCAGCCGGCGTGGCTCATGGCGGAGGCGACCACGGTGACCGCGAACACCGGGACCAGCACCAGCCGCACCGCGGTCAGCACGTTCGCCGCGTTGAGCAGGGGCACCGGGGCCGCCACCGTCGACTCCGCTCCGGTCATGTCCGGCACCGCCCCACGTGGCTTCCCCGTTCCGTCCGGGCCCGCCGTCACCGTGCCGCGCCGGGCGCCGCCGAGATCATCTCATCCGGCACGGCGACCAGGTCGACTCCCTCGGTCGCGGTGACCGTGGCGCGGACCAGGTCGCCGGGGCGCAGCGCGGCCAGGTCCACCCCGCCGCCCCGCGGGGCGACCAGGGTGGTCGAGCCGTCGACCTCGGGCGCCTGGTGGGCGGCCCGCCCCTCGACCACGCCGTCGGCGACCGTGTCGACCAGCACCTCCACCGTCGAGCCGAGCCGCTCCTCGGCCCGCTGCGAGCAGAGCTCGTCGGCGAGCGCGGCGAGCCGGTCGTAGCGCCGCTTGATCGTCGCGGCGGAGACCTTGCCGGGCAGGCCGGCGGCCTCGGTGCCATCCTCGTCGCTGTAGTCGAACACCCCGATCGCGTCGAGGCGCGCCTCGGTCAGGAAGCGGGTCAGCTCGGCCACGTCCTGCCGGGTTTCCCCGGGGAAACCGACGATGAAGTTGCTGCGCGCGCCGGCCGCCGGGGCCAGCTCGCGGGCGGAGGCGAGCAGCTCCAGGAACCGGTCGGTGGAGCCGAACCGGCGCATCCGGCGCAGCACCGGCTCGCTGGAGTGCTGGAACGACAGGTCGAAGTACGGGGCCACGCCCGGCGTGGTGGCGATCACCTCGACCAGGCCGGGCCGGGTCTCGGCGGGCTGCAGGTAGCTGGCCCGCACCCGCACGATCCCGTCGATCGCGGCGAGCTGCGGCAGCAGCTTCTCCAGCGCCCGGGGGTCGCCCAGGTCCTTGCCGTACGAGGTGGAGTTCTCGCTGACCAGCACCAGCTCGCGGACGCCGGTCTTGGCCAGCCACTCCGCCTCGGCGAGCAGCTCGTCCGGCGTCCGGGAGACGAACGCCCCACGGAACGCCGGGATGGCGCAGAACGCGCAGCGCCGGTCGCAGCCGCTGGCCAGCTTGAGCGAGGCCACCGGCCCGGTGTCGAGCCGGTGCCGCAGCACCTGCCGCAGGTGCGCCGGGGTGTGCTCGTCGGCCTCGGTGGCGACCCGGGTGGGGGTGCCGTGGCCGGGCAGCGACACGGCCGCCTCGCGGCGCTTCACGGGGGTGAGGGGCAGCAGCTCCCGTCGGTCCCGCGGGGTGTGCGCGCCCAGCGCCTCGCCGGCCACCACGGCGTCCAGGCGGGCGGCGATGTCCGGGTAGTCGTCGAAGCTCAGCACCGCCTGCGCCTCAGGGAGGCTGTCGGCCAGCTCGCGGCCGTAGCGCTCGGCCATGCAGCCGGCGGCGACCACCTTGGCGCCGGTGTCGGCGGCAGCCAGGAGCGTCTGGATCGAGTCCTGCTTGGCCTTCTCCACGAAACCGCAGGTGTTCACCACCACCACGTCGGCGCCCTCGCCGTCGGTGGTCACCTGCCAGCCGTCGGCGTGCAGCCGGGCGGCCAACTCCTCCGAGTCGACCTCGTTACGGGCGCAACCCAGGGTCAGCAGGGCGACGCGACGGCCGTCAGGCGACGGCTCCAGGTCGCGGCGCGGCGCCAGACGCGCCGAGCTGGAGTCGTCGGAGGAAGGGGAGGTGGCAGACACCATCCGAGGGTACCGGGCCGGGCCGGGAACCCCACGACGGCCGGCCGGGGGCATCGGCCGGCTCACACCGAGCCGCGGATCAGTGGGCCGCCGCGCCGACCCGGGCCAGCCGGTCGAGCAGGAAGACCTCCGTGCCGGCCAGGCCGGTGGAGCAGAAGACCGAGATCTGGTCCGCGCCGGTCCGGCCCGGGACCGCCCCGGCCAGCACCGCGCCCAGGTCGCGCAGCCGGTCCGCGTACGGGTCGACGGCGGCGAGCATGGGCGGGGCGTACGCGGCCGCCTGGGCGGGCGAGTCGGTGACCAGCAGGTCGGCGGCGTCCAGCAGGTCCGGCCCGAACTCGTGCCGGTCGACCTGCTTGAAGCCGACCGTGTTGACGTGGGTGCCCGGGGCGAGGTCGGCGGCGTCCAGCACCGGGCAGGTGCTGGTGGTGGCGAGCACCACGAGGTCCCGGTCGCGCACCGCCGCGGCGGCCGAGTCGACCGCGCGGGCCGGCACGCCCAGCTCGGCCCGGACCCGGGCGGCGAACGCCTCCCGGCGGGCCGCCGAGCGGCTGTGCACGGTCACCTCGCGCAGCGGGCGGACCGCGGCGGCGGCCCACACCTGGGTCCACGCCTGGCGGCCCGACCCGACCACGCCGAGGGTGGCCGCGTCGGGGCGGGCCAGCGCGTCCACGGCCACCCCGCCCAGTCCCCCGGTGCGCCGCGAGCCCAGCTCCTCGCCGACGGCGATGGCGCGTACCGCCCCGGTGGTGGCGTCGTGCAGCACCACGAGCTGCCCGCTCTCCGGGTGCCCGAACGTGTCGTAGGAGCGGAAGCCGTACCACTCGCCGGTGAGGTGCCCGGCCGTGAGCACCATCCGGCCGCCGCCGAGCGGGGCGGACGCCCGGGGCGGCGCGATGAGCCGTCCCTCGTGCGCGGCCAGCAGCGCGTCCCGCATGGCGGCGACGGTGAGCGGGGCGTCCACGGCCGCGGCGACGTCCTCGTCGGAGAAGAGCACGGTCATGCCGACCATCGTGCAACCTGAAGTTCGCGTTAACTCCAGCGATGGTGGGGTTCGTCACCGTGCCGGACCGCCGGCCTCGGCGGTGCTAGCGTCGGATCCGGCGGCCCCGTGCCGCCCCGGACGAGTGGTGGGCGTACCCGGTCAGGCCAAGACGCCCCGCGTGACCGCCCGTCCCGGCCCCCGCGGCCGGGCCCGTCCCGTCAGAGGTGACCCATGGCCTGGCTCGTGCTGGTGCTCTCCGGACTGCTGGAGACCGCCTGGGCGATCGCGCTGGACCGCAGCGCCGGCTTCACCCGCCCGCTCCCCTCCGTGGTCTTCGCCGTCTCGCTGGTCGCGAGCATGGCCGGCCTGGCGTACGCGCTGCGCGACATCCCGGTGGGCACCGGCTACGCCATGTGGGTCGGCATCGGCGCGGTCGGCACGGCGCTGGTCGGCATGGTGGCGCTGGGCGAGTCCGCCAGCCTGCCCCGGATCGCCTGCCTGCTGCTGGTGGTGGCCGGCGTGGTCGGCCTCAAGCTCTTCCACTGACCGACCCGCCGGCGTCCCGTTTGGACGTCCTGCCGCCCGGGGTATCCCCTCCTCGCTTCACCCGAGAGGAAACCCACCGACGGAGGACATCATGGCCGACATGCCCGCCAGCACCCGCCCCCGCAGCAGCGCCGCCCGGATCTGCACGATCATCGGTTTCGTCTTCGCCGTCATCGCCATCTTCGTGCCGTTCCTCGGCCTGGTCGGGCTGATCCTCGGCATCGTCGGCGCGGTGCTCGGCGACAAGCCGCTCGGCTGGTACGCCGCCGTCGCGAACGTCGTCGGCGCCGTCCTCGGCATGGTGATCGCCGCCGCGATCCTGAATTCCTGACCCAGCCGCCAGCACGACGAGGGCCCGCCGGATTCCGGCGGGCCCTCGTCGCGTGACACGTCCGGGCTACTCCTCGCCGCCGCGCAGGCCGGCCAGGACCTCCTCCAGCTCGTCCGGCTTGACCAGCACGTCACGGGCCTTGGACCCCTCGGACGGGCCGACCACGCCCCGCGTCTCCATGAGGTCCATGAGCCGGCCCGCCTTGGCGAAGCCGACCCGCAGCTTGCGCTGCAGCATCGAGGTCGAGCCGAACTGCGAGGTGACCACCAGCTCCACCGCCTGCACCAGCAGGTCCAGGTCGTCGCCGATGTCCTCGTCGATCTTCTTCTTGCTGTCCTGCGCGGGGGCGAGCACGTCCGGACGGAAGTCCGGCTCGCGCTGGTCCTTGCAGAACTTCACCACGTCGTGGATCTCGCGCTCGGTCACCCAGGCGCCCTGGATGCGGAGCGGCTTCGACGCGCCCATCGGCAGGAACAGCCCGTCGCCCCGGCCGAGCAGCTTCTCCGCGCCGGGCTGGTCGAGGATGACCCGGGAGTCGGCCAGCGAGGAGGTGGCGAAGGCGAGCCGGGACGGCACGTTCGCCTTGATCAGGCCGGTGACCACGTCGACCGAGGGGCGCTGGGTGGCCAGCACCAGGTGGATGCCGGCGGCCCGGGCCAGCTGGGTGATCCGGACGATCGAGTCCTCCACGTCGCGCGGCGCGACCATCATGAGGTCGGCCAGCTCGTCCACGATCACCAGCAGGTACGGGTAGGGCCGCATCTCCCGCTCGCTGCCCGGCGGCGCCTTGATCTCGCCGTTGCGCACCTTGCGGTTGAAGTCGTCGATGTGCCGGACCCCGTTGGCGGCGAGGTCGTCGTAGCGCATGTCCATCTCGCGGACGACCCACTCCAGCGAGTCGGCCGCCTTCTTCGGGTTGGTCACGATCGGGGTGACCAGGTGCGGGATGCCCTCGTAGCCGGTCATCTCGACCCGCTTCGGGTCGATCAGCAGCAGCCGCACCTCGTCCGGGGTGGCCCGGGTGAGGACGGACACCAGCAGCGAGTTGAGGCAGGACGACTTGCCCGCGCCGGTGGCGCCGGCGATCAGGATGTGCGGCATCTTGGCCAGGTTGGCCACCACGTAGCCGCCCTCGATGTCCTTGCCGAGCGCGACCACCATCGGGTGGTGGTCGCTGGTGGCGGCCCGCGAGCGCAGCACGTCGCCGAGCGCCACGTTCTCCGGGTCGGTGTTGGGGATCTCCACGCCCACCGCGCTCTTGCCCGGGATCGGGCTGAGGATCCGCACGTCCGGGGACTTCACGGCGTAGGCGATGTTGCGGGAGAGCTGGGTGATCCGCTCGACCTTGACGCCCGGCCCCAGCTCGACCTCGTAGCGGGTGACCGTCGGGCCGCGGGTGAAGCCGGTGACCGCGGCGTCCACGTCGAACTGCTCGAAGACGCCGGTCAGCGCGGCGATGACCTCGTCGTTGGCCTTGCTCCGGGTCTTCGGCGCGGCCCCGCTGCCCAGCATGTTGGCCGGCGGCAGGGTGTAGTCCCCGGCCAGCCCGGTGAGCGCGAGCTGCTCGGCGCGGGTGGGCAGCGGCGAGTGCTCCGGCGGCTCGACCGGTTTGCGGCTGGCCGGCACCCTCTTGCGGGGTAGCACCAGGGTGTCCTGGAGGTCGACGCCGTCGAGGTCGTCGTCCGGGTCCAGCGGGTCCAGCGGCGGCGGCAGGCGCTTGGCGGCCCGCTTGCGCGCGGGCTTCGCCGCCGCCTCGGGCTCGGCCTCGGCCTCGTCGGCGTCGGCCGGCGGCACCAGGCCGGCCCGCAGCCCGAGCCGCTCCGGGATCTTGTTGATCGGGGTCGCCGTGATGACGAGCAGCCCGAAGACCAGCAGCAGGAGCAGCAGCGGCATGGCCACCCAGGCGGTGACCGCGGACTTGAGCAGGTCGCCCACGCCGGCGCCCAGCAGGCCGCCCGCGTAGTCGCGCTGGACCTCGTCGACCGGGTCCTGTCCGATGTGCAGCATGGCCGCCGTGGCGAGCAGCATGGAGCCCCAGCCGACCAGGCCGCGGCCCCGGTGCTCGGGATCGGCCGGGGTGCGCATGAGCCGCCAGGCGCCCACCATGAGCAGCACCGGCAGCACGATGGCGATCGCCCCGACGAAGAGGCGGGCGGTGTCCGCGAGGTGCCGGCCCATCGGCCCGGCGCCGCCGGACCAGATGCCCACCGCGCTGAGGATGGCCAGGCCGAACAGGAGCAGCCCGGCCCCGTCACGTCGGTGCTCGGGGTCCAGCTCGCGGGCGGTGGCGGCCTGCCGGCCGGCGGCCCGGAACGCCCAGCCCACGCTGTGCGCCAGCCCCATCCACAGAGCACCCAGCGCCCGGCCCGCGAGCGCCGCCGGGCTCGGCCCACGCGCCGGGCGCCGCCGGGCGGTCGCCCTGGTGGCCTTCTTGGCCGGCTGGCGGGCACGGCTGTTCGTGGTTCCGCGCGGCGACGCGCCGCGTCGCCGGCTCGCCTGAGAGGTACGGCCCGCCATAGAGTCACCGTAACGGCGGGACCCGGCAGATCGCCGCTTTTCCGGGTCGTGTCCGCGCGTCGCGGCACGGATCCGCCGCCGTTTGTGTTATTCGCCTCAGAAGGGATGCCCTCATGGCGTCGCCGGAGATCGAGGACGGTCCGGACGGCCCCCTGGCCGGACATCCGCAGGCGCTGCGACCGCTGACCGGCGAGCTGATCGCCGCCGTGCTGGCCAACCGGGGGTACGCGGTGGCCGAGGACGCCGACGGCGACCTGGTGGGCCGCTGGGGCGAGAGCCTCATCTGGTTCTTCCGGCGCGGCGCCGCCGGGGAGCTGCTCCAGGTGCGCACCGTCACGGCGCACCGGTTCGGCATCGAGCGGGTCCCCGACCTGCACGCCTTCTGCAACGCCTGGAACCACGACCGGCTCTGGCCCAAGGCGTTCGTGCACGTCGCCGACGACGGGCTGGCCCAGGTCTGCGGCGAGGTGACCACCGACCTGGAACGTGGCGTGACCCCGCACCAGCTCGACCAGTTCATCGACTGCGGCGTCACCACCGGCTGCCAGCTCGCCGCCGCCGTGGCGGACCTGCCCGGCGGGGAGCTGCGATGACCACCTTCCGGGACCGGGGGCTGACCGACGCGCTCGCCGGCGCCCGGGACCTGCCCGACGGCGAGGCCCGCTGCGCCGAGCTGGAACGGATCGCCGCCCGGGCCGACGCCATCGGCGACCCGCGCACCGCGCTGGCGGCGCGGTTCGCGCTGGTCGAGGCGTACCTGCACCTGGGCGAGCGGTGGCGGACCGTGGAGCCGGTACGCCGCTGCGTGGCCACGGTGGACCGCCGGCCCGGGCTGCTCGACGGCCGCCCCAGCGAGGCCGAACGGCTGCACCGGCACCAGCGGCAGGCTGTGGAGGCACTCTTCGGCACCCCCCGGGTGGCCCTGGACCAGGCCCGCTCCCTGTTGGACGATCTCGCCGACCGGCTCGGCCCCGGCGCCGGACCGGTGGCCGAGCTGCGCTGCCGGCTCGCCGACCACCTCGGCGACGAACCGACCGCCCGCCGCGAGTACGACCGCTGGTCCGCCGGCGACGCCGCCGACCCGGTGGCCGGCTGCGCGGCCTGCGCCCCGGCGCGCCGGGCCGAGCTGCTGGCCGGCTGGGGCGAGCCGGCGGCCGCGCTGGCCGTGCTGGAGCCGGTGCTCGACGGCGAGCCGGGCTGCACCGACCAGCCCGAGCGGGCGCTCGCCGCGGGGCTGCTGCCCTGGCTGCGCACCGGCGACGCGGCGCGCGCCGCCCGGGCGCACGTGCGGGCCTACCGGCGGCACCGCCGGGAGCGGACGGCCTTCCCGCAGCTCGCCGCGCACCTGCGGTTCTGCGCGCTGGGCGGGCACCTGGGCCACGGCCTGGACGTGCTGGCCGAGCAGCTGCCCGGGCTCGACCACCCGGCCGACGACCTGTCCGCCATGGAGTTCGCGGCGGCGGGCGCGCTGCTCTGCGGGCTGGCCGCCGAGGCTGGTCTGGGCGAACGGCGGATCCACCGTCCCGGGCACGGGCCCCGGCCCGCCGCCGAGGTGGACGTGTCCACGCTCGCCGGTCAGCTCCAGGCCCTCGCCACCACGCTGGCCGGCAGCTTCGACGCCCGCAACGGCACCGGCCACCAGTCCGGCCGGATCGCCTCCTGGCTGGCCGAGCGGCCGATCGCCGAGCCGGTGCCGCTGCCCGCCGAGGACGACATCCCCGGTGACGACCCGGCCGAGCCCGGGCCGCCCGGCGAGGAGGAGCCGGCCCCGCTGAGCCTGCGCATGCTCACGGCCGCCCTCGACGCGCGCGGCGACGCGTACACGGTGGAGCCGGACGGCACGGTGGTGGGGCGCTGGGGCGAGGCGGTGGTCCAGTTCCGGCGGCTCGGGCCGCAGGGTGAGGTGCTGCACGCCCGGGCCGTGGCGCCGCGCCGGCTGCCGGCCGCCCGCCGCGCCGAGGCGTACGCGTTCTGCAACGCCTGGAACCACGACCGGCTGCTGCCGGCCGCGTACGTCCACGATCCCGGCGACGGCACGCTGCTGCTGGCGGCCGACGTCACCACCGACCTGGCGTACGGGGTGGCCCGGACGCAGCTCGTCGTGCTGGTCACGGCGGCGGTCAGCACCGGGGCCGCGTTCGCCGAGGCGGTCGCCGCGCTGCCCTGAGCCCCGAGCAGGCCGGAGCCCGGACGCGGCGCGACCCCCGGCCACCGGGCGGTGGTGGACGGGGGTCGCGGTCCGGTGCCGCCGGGAGTCGGACCCGGCGGCGGCTCAGCGGGCGGAGAACGCCAGGGTGTACTCGCCGGCGCCGGCCAGCCCGACCACCCGGTAGCGGTAGGCGCCGGCCGGGGTGTCGGCGGTCAGCCGGGCGACCCCGTCGGCGCTGGCGGCGCTGGCGGCGCGGGACACGGTGCGGAACGAGCTGCCGGTGAAGCGTTGCAGCTCCAGCACCACGCGGGCGCCCTCCGGCGCGGACACGCACGCCTCCTGTTCGCCGCCGGACACCCGGAAGAAGCGGCCGTCCGGCTGGACCTGCGCCCGGCCGGCGGCGATCCGGCCGGTGCGGCTCACCTGCCCGGTGCAGTCCGTCGCGTCGCCGGCCGGCGGGGTGGCCGGTGCCGTGCTCGCCGGCGGCGCGGTGGTCCCGCCCCCGGCGGGCGGCGCGGAGGGCTGGGCGCCCGCCGTGACCAGGGTCAGGTTGTTGCGCTGGAGGATCTCGTTGACCGGCTGGAAGAAGGTCACGCCGCCCTGCGCGCAGTCGCCGGAGCCACCGGAGGTGACCCCCTGCGCCTGGTCGCCGGAGAGCCACGCGCCGCCCGAGTCGCCCGGCTCGGCGCACACGTTCGTCCGGGTCAGCCCGGTGACCGTTCCCTCCGGATAGTTCACCGTGGCGTTCTTGGCCTGGATGACCCCGCAGCGGGTGCCGGTGGTCGAGCCGGAGCGGCACACCGAGGCGCCGACCGGTGCCTCGGTGGAGCCGTTCACCGGCACCGTGCCGCCGTTGAAGTCGTTCACCACGCCCTGCGGCGTCCACTGGTCGTTGACCTCGACGACGCCCCAGTCGTCGCCCGGGAACGAGGAGGCCGCGAAGGTGCCCTGGGCGACCCGGTTCGCGCCGGCGGTCCGGTCCCCCGGCCGGCCGCAGTGCCCGGCCGTGACGAAGCCGCCGACCACCGAGAAGCCGACCGAGCAGCGGCCGGCGTTGTTGATGAAGTACGCGTCGCCGCCCCGCACGTCGAACAGCGGGCGGGGCGCCTCGTCGGCGGTCTTCACCCGCATGGCGCCGGCGGACACACCGCTGGCCTCGGCGAACCGGCGGCCGGCCGCCTCCGCGCCGGGCTGGGCGACCACCACGACGGAGTTGGTGGCCACGTCGACGTACCAGCCGGCGACGTCCGGGGTGGCCTCGCCGCCGGCCGCGTCGAGGCGCGTCTTCACCGCGTCCAGCTCGGCGACCCCGCGGTCGACCCGCTTCGGCACCGCGCCCGCGGCGGTCACCCGGGCGGCCTGCGCGGGATCGGCCACCGCGACGTTCAGGGTCGTACCGTCGGCGCCCAGCCAGCTGCCGCCGTAGTCGGCGCCCAGTTCGCCGCGCAGCTTCGTGACCGTGCCGGACGCCCACCGCTCGGTCTTCAGCCGCCGGGCCGCCTGGTCCCGGGTGAGCGACAGGTCGCGGCTCAGCGCGTCCAGCACCTCGGGCGCGACGCCGTCGGACGCCACCGGGGCGGTCCGCCGGGTCGGGTTCTCGCCGGCGAAGGACGGCAGGGTCACCGCCGCCGCCGTGCCCGCCGCCGCCACCAGTACGCCGATGGCTGTCATCCGTCTGCGGTCCATCCGCCACGCTCCTCCCGGCCGGCGCGGGTACGCCTGCCGGCACGGAGTACGGAGACGGGCGCCGATCGGTTGAACGCGACAGTCAGGATCGACCCAGCGTGGCGGGACGGCTCCGGGGCGTACCCGGAAACGGCGACGCCGGCCCACCGCGGACGGTGGGCCGGCGTGCGGCGCTCGCGGCGGTCAGACCTCGACGACCGTCGGCACGATCATCGGCCGGCGGCGGTACGCGTCGTTGACCCAGCGCCCGACGGTGCGCCGGACGATCTGCTGGAGCTGGTGCGGATCGGTGATGCCGTCCGCGGCGGCCCGGTTCAACGCCTCGGTGACCAGCGGGACCACCGGGTTGAACGCGGCCGGGTCCTCCGAGAATCCCTTCGCGGACAGGGTCGGCCCGCCGACCACCTTGCCGGTGACCGAGTCGATCACCACGGTGGTGGCGATGAACCCGCCGTCGCCGAGGATCCGGCGCTCGGTGAGCAGCGACTCGCTGACGTCGCCGACGGCGAGACCGTCGACGTAGACGTAGCGGCTCTTCACGTGGCCGACCAGGCTGGCCCGCCCGTCGACCAGGTCGACCACGTCGCCGTCCTCGCAGAGCACCACCCGGTCCGCCTCGACGCCGGACTCGATGCCGAGCCGGGCGTGCGCCCGCAGGTGCCGCCACTCGCCGTGCACCGGCATGAGGTTGCTCGGCCGGGTGACGTTGAGCAGGTAGAGCAGCTCGCCGGCGGGGGCGTGACCGGAGACGTGCACCTTGGCCACGTCCTTGTGGATCACCGTCGCGCCGGCCCGGGCCAGCCGGTTGATCACCCGGTAGACCGAGGTCTCGTTGCCCGGCACCAGCGAGGAGGCGAGCACCACGGTGTCGCCGGGAGCGATGGTGATGTGCCGGTGGTCGCCGCTGGCCATCCGGCCCAGCGCGCTCATCGGCTCACCCTGCGAGCCCGTGGACATCAGCACGATCTGCTCGGGCGGCAGCGCGGTGGCCTCGTCCAGGCCCACCACCAGCCCCGGCGGGATGTTGAGCAGGCCCAGGTCGCGGGCGATGCCCATGTTCCGCACCATCGACCGGCCGATCAGCGCCACCTTGCGGCCGTGCTCGACCGCCGAGTCGAAGACCTGCTGCACCCGGTGCACGTGCGAGGCGAACGAGGCCACGATGATCCGGCCGCGCGCCTTCGCGAAGATCGAGTCGAGCACCGGCCCGATCTCCCGCTCCGGGGTGACGAAGCCGGGGATCTCCGCGTTGGTGGAGTCGGAGAGCAGCAGGTCCACGCCCTCGGCGCCGAGCCGGGCGAAGCCGGCCAGGTCGGTGATCCGGCCGTCCAGCGGGAGCTGGTCCATCTTGAAGTCGCCGGTGTGCAGCACCAGGCCGGCCCCCGTGCGGATGGCCACGGCGAGCGCGTCGGGGATCGAGTGGTTCACCGCGAAGAACTCGCACTCGAACGGGCCGAGCCGCTCGCGCCGCCCCTCCGCGACGGTCAGCGTGTAGGGCTGGATCCGCCGCTCGGCCAGCTTCGCCTCGACCAGGGCCAGCGTGAACTGCGAGCCGACCAGCGGGATGTCCGGCTTGTGGGCGAGCAGGTACGGCACCGCGCCGATGTGGTCCTCGTGGCCGTGCGTGAGCACGATCGCCTGCACGTCGCCGAGCCGGTCCAGGATCGGACCGAAGTCGGGCAGGATCAAATCCACGCCCGGCTGCTCGACGTCGGGGAAAAGCACCCCGCAGTCGACGATCAGCAGCTTGCCGTCGTACTCGAAGACCGTCATGTTCCGGCCGATGGCGCCGAGTCCGCCGAGCGGGATGATCCGCAGGCCGCCCTCCGGCAGCGGCGGGGGCAGCTCACCCTCGATGTGCGCCTCGGTCACGCGTCACCTCATTCTGCGACGCCGTCGCGCGGCGTCCGTCGTGTCGTTCGATCATTCGGGTAGGGGCAGGCCCGCCGCGGCGCAGTCGGCGCGCAGCTGGGCCAGTTCGTCGCCGGTGGCGTCCACCAGCGGCGGGCGCACCGGGCCGGCCGGCAGGCCCCTGGCCGCCAGGCCCGCCTTCACCAGGATCACGCCCTGGGTCCGGAAGATGCCGGTGAACAGCGGCAGCAGCCGCCGGTGCAGGGTGAGCGCCGTGGCCGTGTCGCCCGCCTCGTACGCCTCGATCAGCTGCTTGGTCTGCACCCCGGTGAAGTGCGTGGAGGTGCCGACCACGCCGACCGAGCCGACCGCCAGGGCGGGCAGGGTCAGCGCGTCCTCGCCGCTGTAGAAGGCCAGGTCGCTGCGGGCCAGCACCCAGGAGGTGGCGGTGAGGTCGCCCTTGGCGTCCTTGACCGCCACGATCCGGCCGTGTTCGGCCAGCTTGACCAGGGTGTCCGTGGCGATCGCGGTGCCGGTCCGGTGCGGGATGTCGTACACCATGATCGGCAGCCCGCCGGCGTCGGCGACCGCAGTGAAGTGCCGCAGCAGCCCCGCCTGCGGCGGCTTGTTGTAGTAGGGCGTCACCACCAGCAGCCCGTGGGCGCCGGCCTTCTCCGCCTGCGCGGCCAGCTCGATGGTGTGCCGGGTGTCGTTGGTGCCCACACCGGCGACGATCCGGGCCCGGTCACCGACCGCCTCCACGACGGCGCGGATCAGGGCCTCCTTCTCCGCGTCGGTGGTGGTCGGCGACTCACCGGTGGTGCCGTTGAGCACCAGCGCGTCGTTGCCCTGCTCGTCGACGAGGTGGCTGGCGAGCCGTACGGCGCCGTCCAGGTCGAGCGACCCGTCGGCGGTGAACGGGGTCACCATGGCCGTGATCAGTCGCCCGAACGGGCGCGACGCGCCCCGGTTCGGGACGGCAGGGAGGTCGTGCGTCATGTTCACAACCTAGCGGACGACCACCGGGCCCCCGGCGGCGAAGGGCGACGACTCACTCGGCGTGCGGAGACGCCGCCACCTCGGTGCCGTCGGGCAGCGTGGAGATCTCGAAGTCGGCGAAGACGTTCGGCGCGACCCCCTGGAGCTGCCGCAGGCACTCCACGGCCAGCTCGCGGATCTCCACGTCGGCGTGCTCGGTGGCGCGCATCTTGACGAAGTGCCGCCAGGCCCGGTAGTTGCCGGTGACCACGATCCGGGTCTCGGTGGCGTTGGGCAGCACCGCCCGGGCCGCCTGCCGGGCCTGCTTGCGGCGCAGCGTCGGGTTGGGCTCGTCGGTGAAGCGGGCCTCCAGACCCTCCAGCAGCTCGTTGTACGCCCGGACGGCCGCCTCGCCCGCCTCGACGAACTTCTTGTGCAGCTCCGGGTCCTCGGCGATCACCGCCGGCTCGACCATGGCCGCGTCCCGCTCGGGGACGTAGCGCTGGGAGAGCTGCGAGTAGGAGAAGTGCCGGTGCCGGATCAGCTCGTGGGTGAAGGACCGGGACACCCCGCTGAAGTAGAAGCTCACCGAGCCGTGCTCCAGCACGGAGAGGTGCCCCACGTCCAGGATGTGCGCCAGGTAGCCGGCGTTGGTCGCGGTGGCCGGGTTCGGCTTCTTCCAGCTCTGGTAACAGGCCCGGCCGGCGAACTCGGCGAGCGCCTGACCGCCGTCCGCGTCCGTCGACCACGGCACGTCGTCCGGGGCCTGGAACTGGGTCCACGCGATCAACTTGACCTGGGGCTGCACCATCTCCGGCATTCCTGCGACTGTAGTGGCCCGTGGGCCGGCCGCGAAAGTTGGGCGCGCGGACGTGAAACACCGCACCAGCTGCGAATCATGGACACTTCCCGTTCGCTCCGAACGGCAAGTGTCCAAGATCTCGGCAACCGCCCGCATCGGTGGCGGTGGCGGTCCGGTCAGGGCTGGGGTTACTCGCGGCGGCCTGTCGAGCTGAGTCGGTGGCGACATCGCCGCCCGCCGCGGACAGGCCGCGAGCGGTCAGGCGAAGCCGGCGGCACCCTGCGGGCCGCGCCGACCACCCGGTCAGACGTAGAGCGAGGTGAACGGGGCCCAGGGCAGGTTGCGTGCCACCGAGAAGGCGAGCCACAGGGCCAGGAAGCCGCCGATCACCTTGGGGCTGATCCGCAGTTCGGGCAGCCGCCAGCCGAAGGCCCGGTTTCCCGCCCAACTCACGAAGAGCCAGGCCAGGAAGGGCAGCGAGAAGACGAAGAGGAAGTGGTGCCGGGCGGCGGCGGGCAGGTCGGCGTGCAGCACGTACCAGAGGGCGCGGGTGCCGCCGCAGCCCGGGCAGTCGAGCCCGGTCGTGAGCTTGAGCAGGCAGGTGGGTCGCGCGTCCGGGTCGCTGTGGGTCGGGTCGCTGAGCAGGGCGTAGGCCATGCCCAGGCCGACGCAGCCGAGCGCCGCGAGGGGCACCGCCCAGCGCGGGGCGCGGGCGTGCAGCCGCAGCACGAGCCGGGTGAACCGGTCCGGCTCGACCGCCGGGTAGGCCACTCCGGCCGGCCAGGCGTCCTGCCGCGCAGCGTGCTCCGCGGGCGGGACCGGGTGCGGGTCGGGCGCGGCGGCCGGCCGGTCAACGCTCGTCACGCGCTCACCGTACACCGGCCACGCCCACCAGGGCGGCGGCCAGCGGAGCGGCCAGGTCGCCCCCGGTCGGCGGGGCGACCGCGTCGAGACCGAGCCAGCCGGCGAGCCGGTAGAGCTCGGCGGCGAGCGCCACGGCGGTCTCCCCCGGGTCGGCGCCCGGCTCGACCCAGGCGGCCGGCACCAGCAGGACCCCGGCCTTCCGGTCGGCCTTGAGGTCGACCCGGGCGGTGAACCGCTCGCCCTGGAGGAAGGGGAGCACGTAGTAGCCGTAGACGCGCTGGGGCGCGGGCACGTAGATCTCGATCCGGTAGGTGAAGTCGAAGAGCCGCTCGGCGCGCGCCCGCTCCCAGACCAGCGGGTCGAACGGGCTGACCAGCGTGTTGCCGCGCACCCAGCGGGGCAGCCGCGCCTGGGCGTGCAGGTAGGCCGGCTGCCGCCAGCCCGCCACGGTGACCGGGGTCAGCTCGCCGGCCTCGACCAGCTCGGCGATCGCCTGCCGGGCGCCGGCCACCGGCAGCCGGAAGTAGTCGCGCAGCTCCGGCTCGGCGGCCACGCCCAGCGACCGGGCGGCGATCGCCACCAGCGCGCGGTGGGCGTCGGCGGCGCTCGGGGTGGGCGCGTCCAGCACGGCGGCCGGCAGCACCCGCTCGGGCAGGTCGTAGCGGCGGGCGAACGACGTGGTGCGGTCGGCCGCGGTGACCTCGCCGGCCCAGAACAGGAACTCCAGCGCCCGCTTGACCGTGGACCAGTTCCAGCCCCAGTTGCCGGTCTCCCGCGGGGCGTCGTGCTCGATCTCGGCGGCGGTCAGCGGACCCCGGGCGGCCACCTCGTCGCGCACCCAGGCGACCAGCTCGGGCTGCTCCTGGGCGATCCGGCGCATCCCGCCCCACGCCTCGTCGTGGGCCTTGGCCATCCGCCAGCGCAGCGCCGCGTGCAGCCCCACCGGGACCAGCGACGCCTCGTGCGCCCAGTATTCGAACAGCTCCCGGGGGCGCCGGTAGGCGGCCGTGTCGAGCAGGCTGGTCGGGTAGGGGCCGAGCCGGCTGTAGAGCGGCAGGTAGTGCGCGCGCTGCAGGACGTTGACCGAGTCCATCTGGATCAGCCCGACCCGGTCGAGCACCCGACGCAGGTGCCGGCGGGTGGGCACGCCGGTGGGCGCCGGCTCGGCGAAACCCTGGGCGGCCAGGGCGATCCGGCGGGCCTGTGCGAGGGAGAGCGATTCCGGTGCGGCCATCGTCGGGGACCCTATTCCACCGGTGTGACACCACGCCCGTGCGGCGGCTGGACCGATCGCCCGGCGCGGCATAGAACGGACGGGTGCGCACCATTCGCCGGGAGGAACCGGACGACGCCGAGGCCATCGCCCGGGTGCACATCCGCGGCTGGCAGGCCGGGTACGCGGGCATCATGCCGGCCGAGGTGCTCGACCGGCTGAACCCGGTCGCCTGGGCCCAGCGCCGCCGGGATCTCGGCACGGCCGACCCGGAACACCCGTTCACCACGCTGGTCGCCGAGGTCGACGGCACGATCGAGGGGTTCACCACCTTCGGGCCGTACCGGAACAACCAGGACCGCGGCGACCTCGACCCGGCGTACGGGGAGATCGTCGCGGTCTACCTGGATCCGGCCCGGTGGGGCACCGGGACCGCCCAGTCGCTGCTCGCGGCGGCCCGGGCCGGCCTCGCCGAGCGGGGTCTGGCGGAATACCGGGTCTGGGTGCTCGCCGAGAACGCCCGCGCCCGCCGCTTCTACGAGCGGGCCGGGCTGTCACCGGACGGGGAGGAGTCCACCTACGCGGTCCCGCTGCACGGCGGGCGGGACCCGGTCCGGCTCCGCGAGCTGCGCTACACCGCCCGGCTCGACCGCTGACCCGGCCGGCCCGCCCGGCTCGGTGGGAGCGCCGCCGGCCGGCGTGGCCCAGCGGCGGATCGGCAGGGCGAGCAGCAGCGCGAGGCTGATCCAGACGTAGGTGTTGCTGCCCAGGAACCCGTCCACACCGGTGAAGTCCTTCTCCCAGGCCCAGACGATCCGGCTGATGAGGAAGGCGTACCCGACGAGGGCGCCGGCCAGCAGCAGGCGGCGCCGGCGGCTGCGGGCGGGCGCGGCCATGCCGTTGTCGACCAGCAGGATCAGCCCCGGCAGCAGCCAGACCAGGTGGTGCACCCAGGTCACCGGGCTGATCAGGCACATCGTGGCGCCGGTCAGCGCCAGGCCGGTGGCCTCGTCGCCGGCGGCCACCGCGGCCCGGGAGCGCCAGCCCCAGAGGACCAGGGTGGCGAGGACCAGCGCCAGCCAGGCGACGGTGCTCGGGTGTTCCGGGTGGAGCCGGGCCACCACGCCGCGCAGCGACTGGTTGGAGACGAAGGCCAGCTCGCCCACCCGGTCGGTGTTCCACAGCGCCTCGGTCCAGAACTCCCGGGAGGCGTCCGGGAAGAGCGCGGCGGCCACCAGGGTCGCCGCGGCCGCCGCGCCCATGGCGGTGAACGCGGCCCGCCAGCGGCCCGTGACCAGCAGGTAGACGATGAAGATGCCCGGGGTCAGCTTGATCGCGGTGGCCAGCCCGATGCCCATCCCGGCCCACCGGCTGCGCGCCGGCAGCAACCGGAGCAGGTCCACGGCCACGAGGAACAGCAGCAGCATGTTGACCTGGCCGAAGTTGACCGTCTCGCGCATCGGCTCGTAGGCCGCGGCCAGGCACAGCGCCACCGCCAGGACGAACCAGCGGGTCCAGCCGGCGCGCCGGGCGACCGGGTCGAGCAGCCACCAGATGACCACGGCGCTGACCACCACGGTGGCGGCCACGCTCACCGTGATGGCGGCCGGCCACGGCAGGTACGCCATCGGCAGCATGACCAGCGCGGCGAACGGCGGGTAGGTGAAGCCGTACTGGGTGCCGCCCTTGAGGAAGTCGTAGATCTCCCCGCCGTCGTGCACCCAGAAGGTCAGCGCGCCGTAGTAGACCTTGAGGTCGAAGAAGCCGTGCCGCACGGCCGCCACCGACAGGAAGGCGGTCACCGCGACGGCGAGCGCCACCACGGCGACGACCTGCGCGATCGTCCGCCTGGCACCCTGCGCCACCGTCGCCCTCCTCGCCCTGCGTAGGCTCACGTGCCATGGCTCTCGGGTACGTCCGCCCCGCGCGTCCGTCCGACGCCGGCGAGATCGCACGCCTCCAGCTCGCCACCTGGCGGGCCGCGTACCGCCGGATCCTGCCCCGGCACGTGCTCGACAACCTGGACGAGGCGTACCTCGCCCGGCGGTGGAGCGCCGCGGTGCAGGAGCCGCCCTCGGGCGCGCACCGCGTGCTGGTCGCCGTCGAACAGGCCGAGCAATCGTATCTGGTGGGGTTCGCCGCCTCCGGTCCGGCCGACGCCGAGGCGCTCGCGCCGGGCGAGCCGCCCGAGTCCCTCGCCGAGGGCGTGGCGGCCGTGACCGACCTGCTGGTCGAGCCGCGCTGGGGCCGGCGCGGGCACGGCAGCCGGCTGCTCGCCGCCATGGTGGACCACTGGCGGGAAGACGGCTTCACCCGCGCGGTGGCCTGGGCGTTCGACGCCGACGCGGCGACCCGTGGGTTCCTCACCTCGACCGGCTGGGAGCCGGACGGCGCGGGCCGCGCGCTGGACGTCGACGACATGCTCGTCCCCCAGGTCCGCCTGCACGTCGGCGTCCCCGCCGAGCCGGCCGCTTCCTGAGTACGCGCTGTCGGGGGCAGCGCCTACCGTTGGCGGCATGACGACCGCACCGGCGCCCGCGACGAGCGACCTGGAGCCGTTCCGCGTCGAGCTGACCGGCTACGCCTACCGGATGCTCGGCTCGGTGTTCGACGCCGAGGACGCGGTGCAGGAGACCCTGCTGCGGGCCTGGCGCGCCCGGGACGGCTTCGACGGCCGGTCCAGCCTGCGCACCTGGCTCTACCGGATCGCCACCAATGTCTGCCTGGACCTGCTGCGCGGGCGTGGCCGGCGGGCCCTGCCGGTCGACCTGGACGGCCCGGTCGCGCCGGTGGCCGGGTCGCTCGGCACGCCGGCCGGCGACTGGGTCGAGCCGGTGCCGGACGCGGCGGTGCTGCCGGCCGACCCGGCCGAGCTGGCGGTGGCCCGGGAGTCGGTGCGGCTGGCGTTCGTGGCCGCGCTCCAGCACCTGCCGGCCCGGCAGCGCGCCGTGCTGATCCTGCGGGACGTGCTGCGCTGGCGCGCCGACGAGGTCGCCGACCTGCTCGACGCCACCGTGCCGGCGGTCAACAGCGCGCTCCAGCGGGCCCGGGCGACCCTGGCCGGGGTGCGCGCCGATCGGCGCGCCGGGCCGGATCTCGACCCGGTCGACCGGGTCCTGCTCGACCGCTACGTGGACGCCTTCGCCCGCTACGACGTCGACGCCCTGGTGGCGCTGCTGCGGGCGGACGCCGTGCAGAGCATGCCGCCCTACCGCATGTGGCTGCGCGGCGCCGCGGACATCGGCCGCTGGCTGCGCGGCCCGGGGGCCGGCTGCGCGGGCTCCCGGCTGGTGCGGGTGGCCGCGAACGGCGGCCCGGCCGTCGCCCAGTACCGGGTCGACCCGGTCGGCGGTCACCGGGCCTTCTCGATCACCGTGCTGGAGTGCGCCGGCGGGCGGATCGCCCGGCTCACCCACTTCCTGGAGCCCCGGCTCTTCCCGCGTTTCGGGCTGCCGATCCGGCTCGATCCCTGACCCGCCGATGAGTTTGCGCCCCCCGCGGCGTCCACCCCTGGTAGGCACGACGGAGGCGACCCACGGCGGAGTGAGGAGCGGGTCATGTTCAGGGACACGAAGGCGTTCAGCGGGTTCTCGGTGGACGACGCGGACCGCGCGGAGCGGTTCTACACCGACGTCCTGGGGTTGCGGGTGTCCCGGGACGACGCGATGGGCGGGCTGCTGACGCTGCACCTGGCCGGGGACCGGCCGGTGCTGGTCTACCCGAAGCCGAACCATCAGCCGGCCACCTACACGGTGCTCAACTTCCCGGTCCCCGACATCGACCGGGCCGTGGACGAGTTGGCCTCGCGCGGGGTGCGGTTCGCGCGCTACGAGGGCATGCCGCAGGACGACAAGGGGGTCATGCGGGGCAACGGCCCGTCGATCGCCTGGTTCACCGATCCGGCCGGCAACGTGTTCTCGGTGCTCCAGGAGGGCTGACCCGGGGGCGGCGGTCCCGGCACGGGGCGGGACCGCCGGCCACCGGTCAGCCCTTGTCGGCGCCCTCGTTCGCGCCGCGCACGAAGTAGCGCTGGAAGATCACGAAGAGCACCGCCACCGGGATGGTGGCGAGCAGCGCGGCGCCCAGCTTGAGCGGATACTGGGTGCCCTTGCCGAGCGACCCGCTGACCAGGTCGGCCAGGCCCCGGGGCAGGGTGAACAGGTGCGGGTCCTGCACCGAGACCAGGCTGTGCGGGAACTCGTTCCAGGAGCCCTGGAACGACAGGATGGTCAGCGTGATCAGGGCCGGCCGGGCCATCGGCAGCACCACCGACCAGAAGGTGCGGAACACGCCCGCGCCGTCGATCCGGGCCGCCTCCTCGACGCTGACCGGCACCGACTCGAAGAACTGCTTCATGATGAAGACGCCGGCCGCGTCGGCGAGCAGGGGCACCACCAGGCCCGCGTAGCTGTCGTAGAGGCCGAGCTGCTTGAGCACCAGGAACTTCGGGATGAGCAGCACCACGCCGGGCACCGCCATGACCGCGATGATCGCGGCGAACAGCCCGGCCCGGCCCCGGAAGCGCAGCCGGGCCAGCGCGTAGCCGGCGAGCGAGTCGAAGAAGACCCGGCCGAGGGTGACCAGCACGGTGACCAGCAGCGAGTTGCCGAGCCAGAGCGGGAAGTTGGTGCCCGCGAAGATCCGCTCGATGCCGGCCAGGGTCAGCGGGTCGGGGATCGGCGAGAGCGGGTTCGCCGCCGCGTCCGGCTCGGTCTTGAGCGCGTTGCCGAGCTGGATGACGAACGGGTAGAGGAAGACCAGCCCGAAGGCGATCAGGACCGCGTACCCCAGGATGCGGTTGAACCGGGCGTGCGGCCCGCGGTCGGCGCGGCGCGCGACGGGCGCCGCGGGCCGGTCGGTGAGCGCGGCCATGTCAGGACCCCTCCGGTACGCGTCGCCGCCACCACCGGGCCCGCCGGGGCTCGTCCCGGTCGGCCATCACGCGGCGCTGGAGCAGGGTCAACAGGATGATGATCAGGAACAGCACGAACGAGATGGCCGCGCCGGAGCCGTAGTCGAAGTCGCGGAAGGCGGTCCGGTAGGACAGGTACGCGGGGGTGAGCGTCGTCTTGGCCGGGTCGCCCTGGCTCATCACGTACACCTGGTCGAAGACCTGCCAGGAGCCGATCAGGCCGAGGGTGAGCACCAGGAACATGGTGGGCTTGATCAGCGGCAGGGTGACGTGGCGGAAGCGCTGCCAGCGGGTCGCCCCGTCGAGGGTGCTCGCCTCGTCGAGGGCCACCGGGACGTTCTGCAACGCGGCCAGGAACATCAGCATGAAGGTGCCCGAGGTGGTCCAGATGACCAGGCTGATGATCGAGACCATGGCCACGCTCGGCCCGGAGAGCCAGTCCCACCAGGTCAGCCCGAACGGGCCGCCGGAGGTGAGCGCGCCGGGCGGGGTGTCCACGCCGACCGCGCCGAGCAGCAGGTGCAGCACGCCCCGGGAGTCGGCGAACCACTCCGGCCCGTTGATCCCGACGAGGCCGAGCAGCTTGTTGACCGCGCCGGAGTTGGCGAACAGGAACAGGAACACCACGCTGATCGCCACCGAGCTGGTGACCGAGGGGAAGTAGAAGGCGCTGCGGAAGAAGCCCTTCCCCTTGAGCATCCGGTTGTTGACCACGAGGGCCAGGCCGAGGGCGAGCGCGGTCTGCACCGGCACGACGATGCCCACGTAGTACATGTTGTTGCGGATGCTGGTCATGAAGTCCCGGCGGTCGAGCCCGTCCTCGGCGAACAGCCGGGTGTAGTTGTCGCCGCCCACGAACGGCACGTCGCCGGTGAACGGGCTGCCCTGGCCGTTCCAGTCGGTGAGGCTCACCCACAGCGCCATGAGGATCGGCAGCAGCAGGAAGAGCCCGAGGATCACGATCACCGGGGCGACGAAGAGCCAGCCGGCGATGGTCTCGTTGCCGCGGACGCCGCCGCCGCGACGGCGTGGCGGCTTCGCCGGCGCGGTCGCCGGGGCGCGCAATGCTTCGGTTGCCATCTCTTCCCTCCCTCCTTGTCCGTGGGAGCCGGCGCGGAGGGGCCCGTTCCGGGCCCCTCCGCCACGGCTCAGCCGCCGAGCGCCGCCTTGGCGTTCTTGTCGAAGTTGCTCAGGAGCGTCTTCGGGTCACCGGTCGTCAGGCCCTGGAGGCCGGCCTCCAGGTCGCGCAGGACGCTGTCCATCTTCGGGGCGTTCACCGGGCCCTGGGCGTACGCGGCGGCGTCGATGAACGGCTTGTCCGCCGGGAAGGCGGTGCTGTACTGGTCGCGGACGGACTGCCGCGACGGCATGACGCCGAACGCCTTGGCGAAGGTGACCTGCTGGTCGCCCGCGGTCATCGCCTCGACGAACTTGATCGCCTGGTCCTTGTACTTGGACTTGGCGGCCACGCCCCAGCACTGGGTGAAGGAGAGGGTGCCCTGCCCCTTCGGGCCGGCCGGCAGCGGCACGACCTTGTACTTCACGTTCGGGAAGTCGTTCTGCAGGGCGCCCTTGATCCAGTTGCCCTCGATGGTCATGACGGCCTTGCCCCGGCCGAACGCCTCCCCGGACCAGCCGGCGTCGAGCTGCTTCGGGAACTTCGCGTAGCCGTTGGCGAGCAGGGACTTCACGTACTGGAGGGCCTGGAGGTTCTCCGGGGTGTCGGCGGTGGGCTGCTTGCCGTCCTTGCTCATCAGCCAGCCGCCGTTCTGCACCATGAAGGCGCCGATCCGGTCGCGGGTGTCGCCGAGGGCGAGCGCCACCATCTTCTTCGCCTTGATCTTCTGGCTGACGGCGGTGAGCTGGTCCCAGGTGGTCGGCACGTCGGCGTCGGTCAGGCCGGCCTTCGCCCACAGGTCGGTGTTGATCTCCAGGGCGAGGGTGGAGAAGTCCTTCGGCGCGCAGTAGAGCTTGCCGTCGTAGGTGAACGTGGTGCGCAGGCTCTCGTAGAAGTCGTCCTTGTTGCTGATCTTGTCGCCGTACGGCTCCAGCGCGCCGACACTCGCGTAGTCGGCGAAGCGGGTCGCGTCGACGTAGAAGACGTCCGGCGGGGTGCCGCCGGCCAGGCCCTGGCCGAGCTGCTGGGTGAGGTCCTGGGCCGGGGTGACGGTGGCGGTGTTGCCGCTGGCCGAGGCCCACTTGGCGGCGGCCTCCTGCACGGCCTTCGTCTCGGCCTCGCCGGAGGAGCCGATCAGGATCTGGAGGGTGGCCGGGCCGCTGGACTGCTTGGTGTCGCTCGCGGAGTCGTCGAAGCCGCTGCCGCACGCGGCGGAGCCGAACAGGGCGACGGCGGCGAAGCCGGCCACCGCCGCTCGGGTGAGGGTGCGAGGTGTCATCTGACTCTCCTGATGGGGGATGTGGTCACGCCGTGTGCCGGAGCACGAGCGCGGGGGTGAGCAGCACACGGTGGTCGGTGGGCTGACCGTCGAGCAGGTCGGTGAGCAGGTCGACGCAGCGGGCGGCGGCCGCGGCGAGCGGCTGGCTGACGCTGCTCAGCCCGACCGCGGCGGCCACCGGGGTGTCGTCGAAGCCGACGACGGCGACCGGCGCGGCCGCGTCGCGCGCGGCCTGGAGCGCGCCGAGGGCGAGCGAGTCGCTGGCGCAGACCACCGCGGTCGGCGGCGCGTCGCGGGCGAGCAGCGCCCGCAACTCCCGCTCGCCCTCGGCGATGCCGTCCTCGCTCTGCCGGCGCAGGCCGGCCACGTCGTGGCCGGCCGCCGTCATGGTGGTACGCCAGCCGGCGCACCGGTCGTCACCGACGCCGGAGCCGGCCGGCCAGCCGAGGAAGGCGATCCGGTGGTGGCCGGCGTCGAGCAGGTGCCGGGTGACCTGGGCGGTGCCGGCGGCACCGTCCACGTCGACCCACGGGTGCCCGTCGAGGGCGTCCCACGGCCGGCCGAAGGTCACGAACGGCACCTCGCGCTCGGCCAGCCACGCGGTGCGCGGGTCGCCGTGCTTCGTGCCGGTGAGCACGAACGCGTCCAGGTCGTACGCGCCGAGCAGGTCGTCGTAGGTGGTGATCTCCTGGTCGTCGTCGCGGGCCGTGTAGAGCATGACCCGGTAGCCGGCGGCGTCGGCGGTCTCGGTGAGGCCGTGCAGGAAGCGGTCGAGCACCGAGCCGTTGATCCCGTCCCGGGTGGGCTCGATGCGGACGGCGATGAGGCGGGAGCGGCCGGTCCGCATCTGCCGGGCGGCCTGGTTGGCCCGGTAGCCGAGCGCGCTGATCGCCTCCTGCACCCGCCGCCGGGTCTCCTCGCGGACGATGTGCGGCGCGTTGAGCACGTTGGAGACCGTCTGCCGGCTCACCTGGGCATGCCGGGCCACCGTCGCGATGGTCACCTTTTCAGCCACTTGATCCCTCTCGCCGCCTTGAACGTTCCAACTCCGATGGGGCAGGATTAGATCGTTCAAAGTTTCTGGAATGTTTCGCACTTTGGCACCGGCCGGAGCCATCTGTCAAGACGTCGCCGGCCCACCGATCAGCACCGGGAGTTCCCCTTGACCGAACGCCACCTGCAACCGCTGCTGCACGACCTGGTCGGCGTGGTGCACGCCCCCACCAGCGCGCTGGGCGACGCGGCGGGTCAGATCCGGCCGCACGGCGTCCAGGGCGTCTTCCACGCCGACGCCCGGGTGCTCTCCCGCGCCGAACTGCGCCTCGACGACCGGGAGCCGGAGGCGCTGACCCGCGGTCCGGCCGGGCCGCACGGCGCCCGCTTCGTCGCCCTGGCCCGCTGGCTCGGCGACCCCACCCCCGACCCGACCGTCCGGGTCGAGCGCACCCGGCAGGCCGGCCCGCACGGCGTCACCGAGGAACTCGTCGTCTCGTCCACCGCCGCCGACCCGGTCCGCACCACGGTCAGCGTCGACCTCGGCTGCGACCTCGCCCCGATCGAGCTCGTCAAGTCCGGCGGGAGCGGCGCGCCGCTGGAGGCGAAGGCCGGCGAGCCGGGCCGGGTCCAGTGGGCCGCCGAGGGACTCACCGTGACCGTCACCGGCGAGGCGGCCACCGTGGACGCCGCCGGCGACCGGGCCACCACACCCCGGCTGACCTGGCCGGTCACGCTCGCCCCCGGCGAGTCCGTGACGCTGCGCTGGCGGCTGGCCGTCACCGACCCGAAGGCGGTGGTCACCGCCGCCCCGCCCGGCCCCGGCTGGTCCGAGCCGGCCGTACGCGCCGACGACCGCCGCCTGGTCCGGCTGCTCGACCGCGGCCTGGCCGACCTGCGCGCGCTGCGGCTGGCCGAGCCGGCCCACCCGGAAGACGTCTTCCTCGGCGCCGGCGTGCCCTGGTTCCTCACCCTCTTCGGCCGGGACAGCCTCTGGGCCGCCCGGATGATGCTGCCACTCGGCACCGACCTGGCCGCCGGCACGCTGCGCGTCCTGGCCCGCCGGCAGGGCACCCGGGTCGACCCGGCCACCGGCGAGGCGCCCGGCAAGATCCTGCACGAGCTGCGCCGGCACGAGTTGACCCTGAACGAGGGGTTGCGGCTGCCGCCCGCCTACTACGGCACGGTCGACGCCACCATGCTCTGGGTCGGGCTGCTGCACGACGCCTGGCGCTGGGGGCTCCCCGCCGACCAGGTCGAGCCACTGCTCCCCCACCTCGAGGCGGCGCTCGGCTGGCTCGGCGAGCACGCCGACGCCGACGGCGACGGCTTCGTCGAGTACGTCGACACCACCGGCCACGGCCTCGCCAACCAGGGGTGGAAGGACTCCGGCGACGCCGTGCGCTTCCGGGACGGCCGGCTGGCCGCGCCGCCCATCGTGCTGGCCGAGGTGCAGGGGTACGCGTACCAGGCCGCGGTCAACGGAGCCGACCTGCTCGACGCCTTCGGCCGCCCCGGCGCCGACCGCTGGCGCTCCCACGCCGACCGGCTCGCCGCCCGCTTCCGCGCCGCGTTCTGGGTCGACGGCCCGTACGGCCCGCAGCCCGCCCTGGCCCTCGACCGGGACAAGCGCCCGGTGGACTCACTGACCAGCAACATCGGCCACCTGCTCGGCACCGGGCTGCTCTCGGACGCCGAGTCGGCGCAGGTCGCCGCCCTGCTCTCGACCGAGGCGCTGGCGGGCGGCTTCGGGCTGCGCACCATGTCCACCGACGACGCCGGGTTCAGCCCGCTGTCCTACCACTGCGGGTCGATCTGGGCGCACGACACCGCCATCGTGCTCGGCGGGCTGGCCCGGGCCGGCCACCGCGCGGCGGCGCTCCGGCTCGCCGACGGCCTGCTGGGAGCCGCCGAGGCGTTCGACTACCGCCTCCCCGAGCTGTACGGCGGGGACGACCGGGCGGCGCTCGGCCGACCGGTGCCGTACCCGGCAGCGTGCCACCCGCAGGCCTGGTCGGCGGCGGCAGCCGTGCTGCTCCTCCAGGCGGGCCTCGGCCTCTACCCCGACGTGCCCGCGGGCCGCGTCGACCTGCGCCCCCTGGCCGGCCCCGAACTCGGCGCGCTGACCGCCGAGGGCCTGAAGATCGCGGGCGTCCCGGTCACGGTGACGGTCGACCACACCGGCCACCCGACCCTGACCGGCCTCCCGCCGTCCCTGACCATCCCGACTCCGCGCCGCCC